>NZ_JAMYPL010000027.1:0-99444 GCF_040320355.1 Mesorhizobium sp. M0715
GCCTCCAATCCAGCCAGCATCTTGAATCACAAACATCCGGCTTTGGGAATCCTACGATTCTCTCAAAATAGGAATCGCTCTAGCGTGCACGTGGTGGGGACGGGCAATCGGGAGGGAGGCCAAACTGACGACGAGCCGGCGGCACAGAATACCAGGTTTGTGCGTTGGCTGGCGTCTGGGCCATCTTGTGAACCTGCATGATCCTAAGGAGATGATGGCCGAGCGCGTCACGATGCAGGCACGCGTCTGCTCGTCGCGCTCGCGCTAGCCGTTGCCCATAGCCCGCCGCAGAGGTTCTTCTCGCCCGGGGCGGCGTCGGTGCGGCGCCTCCAGCTTCATCAGCGGCCCGGCGGTAGCAAAGCCGCCACTCGCTTCGGCGCTGTTGAGGGCGCGCTCGCGAGCGGCTTTGCTACGCCCAGCCACCACCGGGAGCGAGCTCGCCCGATGATGGGGTGCACCGCGGTCGGGATACGATGCTGGAGTAAATCGTTCGCAGCCGGTCTTCACGAACTGCGAGGAGTGCTTGTCCTTGAATGCTGCCTTCTGGCCGTCTGCGGTGCCTGAGTGATCCGCCGACACGCCCGAAAGTCAACGCCACTACCACAAGGCCGCCAAAAAGTCAGGTCTGGGAGCCAGCTTGCACGGTGGTCTCGTGTTCGGGGATGTCGTCGAAGGAGGCATAGTTGAGATAGTAGAGTTTGGAATACAGGCCGCCCATGGCTATTAGCTCATCGTGGTTGCCAGTCGCAACAACTTGGCCATTCTGAAGCACGATGATGCGGTCGGCCCCCCGGATCGTGGCGAGACGGTGGGCGATGACGAGGCCAGTCCGCCCTTCAAGCAGCTTGATCAGAGCCTTCTGAATCTGCAATTCCGTGTAGCTGTCGATGTTGGCGGTAGCTTCGTCGAGCACGAGGATCTTGGCGTCAGCGACGAGGGCGCGGGCGAAACTGATAAGCTGGCGCTGGCCGAGAGATAAGTTGTCGCCGCGTTCGCCAAGTTGGGTCTCATACCCGTCGGCGAGGCTCATGACGAAGTCATGTGCGCCGACCGCCTTCGCCGCCTCGATCACCTTGTCGCGCGTGGCTTCCGTCTTCTGGTATCGAATGTTCTCGAAGACCGTCCCGGTGAACAGGAATGGCTCCTGCAGCACCATGGCGACCTGGCGGCCGAGCGATTCTTGGGTGAGGTCGCGCACATCATGCCCGCCGACCAGCACCTGACCCTGCTGAACATCATAGAAGCGGTGGACCAGGGCCATCGCACTCGATTTGCCAGAACCGCTCGGTCCGACCAGTGCGACCGTCTCGCCGGGGTTGACCCTGAAGGAGACATTTTTCAGAACCGAACGGTTCGGATCGTAGCCGAATGTGACGTCCCTAAACTCGACCGAGCCGTCCATTTCGGGCGAAAGTACCTCGGCATTGGGTTTGTCCTGAACATCGATCTTGACATCGAGCACATCGGTCAGGCGCTTGCCTGAGGCCATGGCGCGCTGCATGATCGAATATTGCAAGGTGAGTGAGCGGATCGGGTCAAAGAAGCGCTGGATGTAAAACAGGTAGGCTACCAACACGCCCACATCTATACGGCTATTCACGACCATCGAGCCGCCGACCACAATAACGGCGGCCAAGGCGAGGCCCGTGAGGCCATCGACGATAGGCACCATGACCAGTGCATATCTGGCAGCGATCAGTTGGGTCCTGAGGTTGGCACGGGCCCGGTCGTCGAAAAGAATGAAATTCACCTGCTGGCGATCCATCGACTGTATGGTCCGCACGCCGTGAATGGCTTCGGCCAGCGCGCCATTGACGACTGAATTGGTTTCGTGTGCAGCCATGAAGGCGTCGCGGGCACGCGGCAGCCAGACAATGCGGACGATCACCAGGATCGGCAGAACCGACAGCGTCAGGAGGCCGAGGCGAAAGTCGAGCCACAGCATTACGAAAACGATGCCGAAGAGAAGCGCAACATCGCCTAGGGAATATACCGAGGTTTCCAGGAACTCCTGTATGGAGTTAACGTCGCCTTGCAGGCGCGACATCAGACGTCCGACCTCAGTCTTGTCCATGAACGAGAGCGAAACCTTTTGCAGATGGCCAAACATGGCGCGGCGGATGTCGAACAGGACAGTTTCGGCAATTTTCCCATCCAAGGTTTCCTGCATGTAACCGGCGGCGAAATTGACCAAAATCGCCGAAAGGAACGCGCCGACGGCCGCAAGCTGGGCTGAGCGATCGCTCGCTACCGGGTTCATGCCCTGGTCGATCGCGTAGCGGATGATCAAGGGGATGAGAAGCTGCGTCCCGGTGAAGATCAACATCGCGACAATCGTGACAACTACCTTTGCCCGATAGGGATGGACGAAGCCCCAGATCCGGCGGAGGATGCTCTTGTCGAAAGCCCGGCCGAACATCTCCTCCTCGATCCGGTGCGAGCCGACGACCGCGCGCGGAGGGCGTCTGCCGTCGTCACGTTCGGCTTCGAGTTCGCCGGGGCCCTGGTCCATCAGCGGGCGCCCCCATACTGGGTCATATGCTATCACCTGGGCGCGTCTGGAGATCGTAAAGGGCCCTGTAGCGTCCCCGCTTCGCCAGAAGCTCTTCATGCGTGCCGCGTTCTACGATTTCGCCGTTATCGACAAAAAGGATCTGATCGGCATGCAGAAGCGCACTCAGCCGGTGCGCGATGATGATCGTCACCCGATCCTTGGCGAAGCGCCGCGTCGCCGCGCGAATGCGCTGCTCGGTGCCGGCATCGATCGCGGCCATCGAGTCGTCGAAAACGACGACAGAGGGGCGCAGCATCATGGTGCGAGCAATCGTGAGACGCTGGCGCTGGCCGCCAGAGAGAGAGACGCCGCGTTCGCCCACGACCGTCTCATACCCTGCTGGGAGCCCGAGGATGTAGTCGTGGAGCTGGGCGAATTCGCCAGCGCGTTCAATTCGCTGTCTCTTCGCCCAGGGGTCGCCATAAGCGATGTTGTTCTCAATCGTGGTGGTGAACAGGAACGCATCCTGCTGTACAACGGCAACCGCCTTGCGAAGGCTCTCGAGGGTGACATTGCGTATGTCCTGGCCGTCCAACGTGATGGCGCCACCGGTCACGTCGTAAAAGCGGGGGATCAGATGAGCCATCGTCGATTTGCCGGAACCCTGCGGACCGACGATCGCGATCGTCTCGCCTCTCCGGGCCTCAAAGCTGAGGTTCTTCAGAATGGCGCGGTTTTCGACATTGGGGTACGCAAATGAGACATTGTGGAAGCGCAGAGTGCCGTCGCTTATCTCAAGCGGTCTGGCCTCAAGAGCATCCCTGATCGTGATCTCCTGATCGAGGAGACCGAAAAGCCGCGAACCGCAGCTGGAAGCGCGGGCAAAGGCATTGACCATGAGGCCAATCTGGCGGACTGGCATTTGCAGGATGGTCATGAAGGTCAGGAAGGTCGCCATCGTTCCGACGCTGATCTCGCCAGCGATGAGCTTGTTGCCACCGATCCAAAGCACCAATCCCATTGCGAAAAAGAAGGACAAGGTCATCGCCGACGTGCTGGGTACGTAGATGTCAACGAGATCGTTGGCGAGGCCGAGCGCGGTCTTGGAAGCGCGGTCGAACTTCAGCATCTCATAGGATTGAGCCGCAAAAGCGCGGACCACGCGGATGCCTGCGAGATTTTCCTTCATCACGCGGCTTAGTACCGAAAGGCGCTCATAGAGGTCGAGCCAGGTGGCGCGCAGCCTAAGCTGTGTGGTCGATGAGCGCCAGGCGACAAAAGGCACGAAGCTCAGCGCGACCAGGCCGAGCATGAGATCGATCGAGATCATCATGTAAGCGCCGATCCCGATCAGCATGGTGAGCAGGACCACGCGAACGAGCGCGGTGGAAAAATACATCCGCACGCCTTGGAGATCGAGCATTCCTATGGTGATCAGATCGCCTGAATGGACCCGATCGTGAAAGGAAAAGCTGAGACGCTGGATCTTGTCGTAGTAGGCGAGCCGCAGTTCGTACGCGACATGATGCCCGACGGCTTCGGCAAAATAGTTCTGCGCCATCGTGAAAAGGCCGCGTAGCGCGCTGACGGCGAGCAGCAGGAGAGCCGGGGTCCAGAGCGCTTGTCCTGCCGCGCTCCCGGCGACACCGCCCCCGATGGCTGTCTGGGCCTGGTCGACAGCCCGGCCGAGAAGCTGGGGAATGAGCAACTGGAGGATTGCCGCCATGATCGTCGAGCCCATAGCGAAGGCGACCTGCCAGGGATGCCGAAAATTCATACGCGTTATGCGCAACAGCGTACTCAAATCCCGGCCCCAGCGCGCCGCTTCAACATGGGTCAACGAATTGAGAGCGTCCGTTGCGCTGCCGACAGCATCACTGTTCACGGGTGTATTCCCGACTGCATTTTGCGCCTTCGAGGAAAGCCGAAGGACGCATCATCAAAGGCGACCGCCATTTTAATCCTGTCCACAACCTGCAGCCTTGCCCGTTCCCAGAAGCCGAGCCGCCGCTTGACTAAGTGGCATGTCGATCACCGTGATTCCGCTTGCCGCAAGGAAACGCGCTTCGTTTCTGGTCAGGGTTTCCGCGTCCATTACGGTGCAATAGGGACCGCGGGAGCGCTTCATGATCTGTCTGGCGTAGGTGCGCAGCATTTGATCGTTGAAGCGGCAGCCAACGAAGAAAAATCCACGGGTGATGCGCCGTTCCTTCACCACGTCAGGGATAGGTGTCTGGATATCAATTTCGGTCAGGACTTCGACATAGTCGGAATCTGCGACGAGAAAGTTTTGCGAGGGCCTACTACTCCCGTGAGGTGCATAGAGGACCGTCTTTGCCCCCGATTGAGCGTCGAGCTCCCTCCCGGACAAATCGTAGGTTTTTGTCCAAATGTTGCCGATCTCGTTCGCGCGCGTGACGCCTTGTATCTCAACGACGTCCGTTCGGCCGGTCTCCACGAGAGCCGTGCGCATCGCGCTGTCATACCAGCTGTCGATGATGAGGGAGAGCGGCAGCCTTGCGAGCCAGGCGTGGAGGAGGGTTGGCCTCACCGGCGCTGCGAATATCTCCGTCATCCAAGCTTGAAGCGTCCGGCGATGCCGGCGCTGTTCGATGAACTGCGCAACCGACCACATATTGGTGCGGATCCTGGAAGGGGCGGGCGCCCGTGCATTGAGTGCCGCGGCAACGACCTCCGGAGTATGCGGCACAGGCGGTTCCGCACAGTTGAACCCAAGAAGACCCGGACCGAGATAAGGGATCACCTCATCGGCGGCGAGCGCTTCCTTCGCCAGGTCAAGCAGCTTATCGGCAAAACTGTCCCGCACTATGACGAGGTGGTCCGATGTCAGGATCGTGTTCATGCTCGTTTCCTCGCGACGCACCTAGGAGCAGCATCAGTCCTCTTCGGAAACCTTCCTTGCCTCGACAGTGATCGGCAGACGCGTATCCCGTGGAAGATCGGGTAGGAGGAGCCGCCACCCGTTCCTGAGCGTGACCGTTCCGCCCCACAACTCTTCCTTCTCGAGCTTGATGATCGGCTCTTCGAGGTCTTTTTTGGGGACATACGCCGACAAGCCAGCATCGGTCCTGCGGATCATGACTTTCATCTGGCCGTCCCTTCATTGGAATTGCTTTCAGCACTGTAGGACGCCTCGGCTTTGTCGAGGCTCATCAGTTCACGCGCTCGCATGCCGACGACGGTGCCACGGTCGATCCACTCGACCGCATAGATGAAGAACTGCTGGAGAAAGGTGCCGATGTCGCGCACATATCCCTCGTCGCCCTTCCGCACGAGATTTTCGCCGATCTCCCTGCCAGGATAGGTGCCGTCATTCTTTATGTGGCGAGTAGCACGTACCCGCTCTCCCGGCATGAAGCGTGGCGGCGTGCGGATTTCGATCTCCTCTTCGCGTCCGAGCGACATATCCGTTCCCTGATTTCTCTTGCGGCTGCAGGTTGTGCGTTCCAGGCGTCCTGCGTAGGCAGCCCCAACCATGTCGGCAGCCATGTGGTCACGCAGGAACGCAGGTCTTCGGCACCGGACATACCGAGGCACATTGCTGCGCATCGAAGACCCCCTCGCATTCGGTGCACTTCTGTGACTCGATCACGTAGCTCTCGCCTTTGAACTTGATCGCGCCGGAAGGACATTCGAATTCGCAGGCGCCGCATTGGGTGCATTGGGATGCGATGATCTTGAAAGCCATTTTAACTCCTGGTCCGAATGGATGAGACAGCTCAGGCCGTCGCCGCGAGTGAGGGGGCCCCTGAAGCGGCGGTGTAAATCGCGCTGATTGCCGTCTCGATATAGTCATGGGCGCAAGCGTCGGTGGCTCTGATTCCAGCGTCCGCGAGCTGATCCTGCGGGCAAGTTCCAATCTTGGCGCACAGCACGATATCTATGCCTTGAAGGGCTGCGATGATGCCATCGAGGGCGGCTTCCTTGCCCAAGCCGCCGAGGCAATACTTCTCCACCTTGCGATGCCCGACAAAGCTGATCCCTCTCGGCGAGGCTTCGTAAACCTGGAATTCCTTCGCATGGCCGAAATGTTCGTTGACGCGGCCGCCGCCCTTGGTCGCCACCGCGAAGAGGACGGATTTGCCGGGCCTCGCTGCCTTGACCAATCCGATCGCTTCACTTCTGGCCGCCACGTGATCACGGCGCTCCTGCGCGACCAGCTCCCGATAGGCGTTACGCTTGCTGGCATCGTAGGTGACCTCGCCGGGAATCCGGTCGGCCGTGAATTCCTGGCCACGATCCTCGCCGAGCATGCCGACGGCATCTGCCCGGCACTGCCGGCAGTGGCGCATCAACTGGGCGCCGCCTTCGAGACGATCCTGAAGAGCCTTCAGCTCCATTGCGTTTGGGCCGCGCTGCCCGCTCAGTCCGTAGTGCGTGCCGTGCGCCGGGTCCGAAATCAGCGGCATGAGGTTGTGCAGGAACGCGCCTCGCTCCTTGACCCATCTATTCACCTCGATCAGATGCTCATCGTTCACGCCAGGAATCATCACCGAATTGATTTTGGTGAGGATGCCGCGCGCGGTCAGCATCTCCAGGCCCAACATCTGCCGCTCGTGCAGCATCCGGGCGGCTTCGAGGCCGACGTAGCGGCGATGGTCGTAAAAGATCCAAGGATAGATCTTTGTACCGACCTCAGGGTCGACCATGTTGACGGTGATCGTCACGTGATCGACATTCATGTCGGCAAGCTCATCGACATGGTCCGGTAGCGCGAGCCCATTCGTGGAGATGCAAAACTTGATGTCTGGGATTTCCCTGGCGACCCTGGCGAAGGTCGCCTTCGTCTTCTTCCAGTCGTAACAGGCATCGCCCGGTCCGGCGATGCCGAGCACGGAAAGCTGCGGCACCTCGCTGGCGACCGCGATCACCTTGCGTAGCGCCTGGTCGGGTGTCAGCTTTTCAGAGGCCACCCCAGGCCGGCTTTCGTTGGCGCAGTCATATTTGCGATTGCAGTAGTTGCACTGGATGTTGCAGCCCGGCGCGACCGCGACGTGCATGCGCGCGAAATAGTGATGCGCCTCTTCTGAAAAGCAGGGGTGATCCTTGATCTTCTCCCAGACAGCCGGATCCGTGTCGTCGGGCTTTGTCGACGAGCCGCAGGATGACGCGCAGCCACCGGGTTTCATGGTGCCAAGCAACTGGTCACCGAATGTCGTGCTGAGGCTCTCAAGCGAAATTGCCGGTGCAGACATGAACGGCTCCGTTGCTGCGTGATGTCGCAGTTCAAAGCGCAAGAGCTATGCCAGCTCAAAGAGCTGTTTCGGTTCACGAATAGGCTTGTCGTGTCAGATTCCTTCGGATTGCTCCGACACACCTTTGTCGGGCTTACGACAGTGGACACGCAAATAGGGTCGCGAGGCTACCAGCCTTGGGCGCGCAAAGTGTGAACGAGACCACTCCGGGCTGCTTACGGTTGACGTCATCACGACGTCTAGAATTTCTTCACCACGATACCATGCCGGCGCAGGGCGTAGCCGACTTGCCGCGGCGTGAGCCCGAGGATACGAGCCGCCCTGGCCTGAACCCAACCGGCCTTGTCCATCGCGTCGATCACCCGGTCGCGTTCCGCCAGACGCGGGGGACAAGTGGGATCGTTCGGATCGCCTGCCGTAAAGGGAGATATCTTGCCTGCGGAGGCACCGATGCAACTGGCCGGCAGCCGCAATCCGACCGGCGCTGCGTTGACCCGTGCGAGATCGTCGATGGCATTGCCGCCATTCGAGCGGTCGGCTCGCTTCCAGAGGAGCCAGGAAAGGCACTGGCCCTTCTTACAGGCGAAATCGGATGGAGTGATCATCCTTGAGCGCGCAAGTGTGGCCGTCCTTTTGACGCAGTTCTCCAGCTCGCGGACGTTACCAGGGAAGTAACATTGCGAGATCAGGTCAAGCGCCGCCGCCGCGAAGGCTAGTGCGCGATCGTTCTCCTTGTTGAACCGGTTGAGGAAGGCGTTCGCAAGGCGTGGAATATCGCCGGTTCGCTCTCTGAGCGGAGGCAGGATAATTGGCACGACATTGATGCGGTAATAAAGGTCGGCCCTGAACTCCCCTTTTATGACGGCCGTCTCCAGGTCCTTGTTGGTGGCGCATATGAGGCGCACGTCGACCTGTAGCGTTTTGGTGCCGCCGACTCGCTCCAACTCGCCTTCCTGCAAGACACGCAACAGCTTGGCTTGAAAGGCCGGCGAAATCTCGCCGATTTCATCAAGTAGCAGCGTTCCCTCATTTGCCAATTCAAAACGACCGGCGCGCTGGGAGATAGCACCCGTGAAAGCGCCCTGTTCATGCCCAAACAGTTCTGACTCCAGAACGCTTTCAGACAGTGCGGCGCAGTTCAATTTGACGAAAGACTTCTTCCTCCGACGTGAGAGCTTATGGATGGCCTGCGCAAAGAATTCCTTGCCGGTGCCGCTTTCACCCCGCAGAAGCACGGTGGAATTGGTCCCTGCTACGACCGAGACGGTTTCGAGCACCTGCTTGAGTGCGGGGCTTTCCCCGATGATCCCGTCGATTTTGGCATCCGCATGCCGGGCAGGGTCGTAGGTCCTCCCCTCGTTGGGCGATTTCTCCGGTCCCGATTGCTCATGGCCACACCGCTGACGATCTGTACTCAGGGCGCGATGGAGGCGGATGGTCCGGCCGACAAGGTTGGCGACCATCGTCAGGAAATAAATGTCCTCGTCGTCGCGAAAGTCGGTGGCGCCGTCTCCGGCGCGGTCGATCGACAATGTCCCAAGGATATCATGATCAGCCTTTAGCGGGATACCGATAAAGGCAATTGGGATGGTTCCGATGCTCGAAGACGTTTGAAGGTCAGCCTGAAATAGTTGGGACTTGCGCACGTCCGGTATGAAGAGCGGCGTCCCCGTAGCGACGATTTGATCTGTTACGGCCTGTGGTATGACGCGGCGAGTGCCTGATTGACGTACGTGGGTATTGCCGGCAGTCGCGGCAATCTCCAGCTCTCCTTCAGCGTCCAGGACGACGATTGCTCCGTGACGCATCTGCAGAAATGAAGGCAGGACGTTCACGACATTGGCGAGCGTAATCTCCAGCTCGCTGGGGGCGGTCAGCACCTTCGATATCTCGTAGAGTCCTCTGAGCGCGATATCTGATTGGGGCATGCTTTTGATGGGCGGTTCAGGGCGGGTCTCCCGAGGTCCAACCTCGTCGACCCGATCTTGCGGTCCGTGGGTCATGGAAACACCTCAGGGGTTGTCGTCCAGAGTGCTCCTCCTTTTTTATCTGAATTCTGAAAGCACAGTATTCACGAGCTTCTCTTCGTCAAAGCGACGATCGAAGCAAAGAAAATAGACTTGGCGTTGGGCGAGACCTAAACTGTATCAAGATCAACCCTCTTAATACGTGCGTGCGTCGGTCATCCGAATTTGAAGAGGACTCCGAAACCGCCGCGTGGATAGTTCCACTCGATCTCGCCACTGGTCTCACACAAAATCCGGCAGGTGCCGCACTCCATGCAGCCGTCAGCAGTGATCTCCACTTGACCTTTGTCGTTCAACTCATAACATTTCGCCGGGCAGACGTGGGTAAGCGCGAGCAAGTTCGCGCTTGGCCTCTCGTGCGGTCGCACTTTGATATGCGGACGGCCGGAATCCACCAAGTAGCGGTTCTGGTAAAGCTTGTCCTCGACACGTGACTTTGTCACTGCGATCGTCATTTCGTCTCCCTTCAGCGCCACGCCAATGCAAGGCGGACCGCGTCGCTGACCAGCCCCCAACGCGAGCGCGCCTTGATGAAGGCCGCCGTGGTCGCCTTTTCCTTCTCGATCTTCGGCGTGCCATCGACACGCATGAAGTTCTGCGCGGCTTGCGACATCAACCGCGGATAAGTTGTGAAGTAATTGCAGGAATTGGTGTGGAGCAAGGCCGGCATATCTTTGTATTTCTTTAGGTCCTTGACCACGAAGGACTTGTCCAGCATGGCTTTGTAAAGAGCGAGATTTCGTTTGGTCATAGGAGCGTTGCGGCTGTTGACCTCGATGATTGCCTCAGCCGCGATGCGGCCGGAGGTCATGGCGAGGTTCGAACCCTCGCGGTGAATGGCGTTGTTCAGTTGCGCGGCATCGCCGACCACGACCCAACCATCGCCAAACAGCTGCGGAATAGCCTTGTAGCCGCCTTCGGGAATGAGGTGTGCGGAATATTCTTTCACTTCCGAGCCGGCGATCAGCGGCCGGATCGAAGGATGGCTCTTTAAGGCATCAAGGAGAACGTAGGGGCTCTCGACCATCGCGGCAAAATCGGAGACGAGACAGCCAATGCCCAATGAGATCGACTCCTTGTTGGTGTAGAGGAAGCCGAGCCCGGCCATGCTGCGGGAGGTCGTGCCCACCGCCTCGATCACGCAGCCTTCATCGCCCTTGACGCCGAACCGCTGCTCAATGACCTCTTCGGGCAGGAAATGCATTTCCTTAACGGCGAGCGCCACGGCTTGTGGCTTCGGCATCTGGCGCAGGCCGGCTCGCGTGCCAAGCAGTCCGCAGACACCTTCTGCGAGAACGACCACGTCCGCGTAGATGGCTCCGCCGGCCCGATCTGTGCGGACGCCGACCACCCTGTCCTTGGCGTCACGGATGAGCTCCGTCACGGTCGTCTCGCACAGAACCGTCGCGCCGGCCTCACGCACCTTACGCGAAAACCATTTGTCGAACTGGGCACGGATGATTGTGTATCGGTTGGGCTTGGCCTCATTGAAGTCGTCCGACCGATAGTGAATCCCGGTATGGGATGTGTCGTCCATCACCCAAAGCCGCTGTTCAACCAAATGCCGCTCGAGAGGCGCATCGTCCCTGAAATCCGGGATGATCTTCTCCAGCATGTTCGCGTACATGATGGCACCTTGGACATTCTTGGAGCCCGGATATTCACCGCGCTCCAACTGCAGCACCTTTAGGCCATGGCTGGCCATGGTGTAAGCAGCTGCGTTTCCGGACATGCCTGCCCCAACAACAATGGCGTCGAAGTTTTCCTCGATCATGTCCGTCCCTTAGCTCGCAAGCTTATCGCGACTGTGGGGCGACAGCCGCCGGGTGAAGGCTTCCGTCAGTGCGGGCAGGAAGCGGATCGCGTCGGTGACGATTCCGAGGTGAGCGAAATCGAAAATCGGCGCGTTCGGGTCGGTGTTGATGGCCACGATGAGATCCGCCCCCTCGACGCCAACCCGATGCTGGACGGCGCCGGAAATCCCGGCCGCTATGTAAAGCTTCGGCCGGATGGTCTTGCCAGTCTGGCCGATCTGCCGATCAGCTGGCATCCAGCTCTTCTGGACCAACGGGCGCGAACAGCCATGCTCGGCGCCGATTGCTCGCGCGAGGTTCTTCACAAGCTGCAGGTTCTCCGCCGCGCCAAGACCAAGGCCTCCCGCAACCACGACGTCGGCATAGGCAAGGTTTGCCTTTGCCGACTGATTGTCCGGCAGGAAGCCGAGGACTTTGGTAGCGATCTCGTCCTCGGCAAGCGAGAGCTTGTGCCGGATGACACGCCCGACCGGTTTATCCGTCCGCTGCGGCATGGGCATGACCCTCGGTCGCACTGTCGCCATCTGCGGGCGGAAATTGAGCGTATAGATCGTGCACAACAAGGAACCGCCGAAAGTCGGGCGCGTGGCGGCGAGCGAACTGTCGGTATCCACATCGAGTTCGGTGCAGTCGGCCGTGAGCCCCGTCTGCAAGGTCGTCGCCACGGAGCCGGCAAGATCCCTGCCGAGTGTGGTGGCACCGAGAAGAAGGATTTCGGGTTTGTGGGTATCGACCAGATCCGTCATCGCCTTGGTGAAAGGCTCGTTCCGATAGTCGGCGAGCAGGGGCGCCTCGGCGATGTAGACAAGGTCAGCACCATAAGCGAATGCTTCGGCAACGGCGTTCCCGACGGCCTCTCCCGGCGGTCCGAGCACGACGCCTGCAAGCTGGACCTCAAGCTTGTCTGCTAATTTGCGGCCTTCGCCGAGCAGTTCGAATGATACGGGATGGACCTGGCCGCGTTCGAGCTCGATGAAGACCCAGACGTGCCGGTAGTCCTTGAAATGGGCGGGCAGCTCCTTCTTTATGCCGGCGCGGCCGGCGGCAGGGCGAGGGGTTTCTCGGTTCGCGGTCGACATCGTTTTGCTCCTTGCCGTCACGCGCCGCCGTTAAAGGCGAGCTCATGTTCCAGCGCCGGCTGGCGGGTGAAGATTGCGGTGATGAGTTCGTCAGCGACATCGCGCAAGGCCTTCTCGGCGGTGTCGATTAGTGCCGCCTTTTCAGCTCGAGCAGGAGGGGCGAAAACACGCTTGACGACGGTCGGTGAGCCGCGCAGGCCGCATTTGGTGAGATCCTCAATGCCGGCGTCGGCCGCGCTCCATTTCAAGACCTGGCTGCGCGCGGCGCACAAGGCGTCGTGGATCGAGCCCCGGCGGATCTCGTTTGTGCCTTCTAGCATGGTGATGAGACAAGGCAGCCTGCTCTTCAGCATCTGTGTGCCGCCTTCGGAGCGGCGCTCGACCTTGATCTCGCCTGCAGCAAGGTCAATAGAGGGGATCTTCGCGACATAGGTCAGTTGCAGGAGTCCGAGGCGCTTGGCGATGCCGGGCCCGACCTGGGCGGTGTCGCCATCGATCGTCTGCTTGCCGGTGAAGACGAGGTCTGGCGTGCCGAACGTCTCGCCGACCTTCGCGATTGCCTGGGAAAGGGCGAACGAGGTCGCCAGCGTGTCGGAGCCGGCAAAATAGCGGTCGGTCAAGAGCACCGCTCGGTCGGCGCCGTAGCCGAGCGCCTTGCGCAGCGCGTCCTCTGCCATGGGCGGACCCATGGTGAGCACAGTGACTTCGCCGCCATAGGCATCGCGCAGTCTGAGCGCTTCTTCGAGGGCGAACAGGTCGTAAGGGTTGATGATGGTCGGAACACCCTGGCGCATGATTGTGTTCGTCACCGGATGGACCCTTATCTGTGCCGAGTCCGGCACCTGCTTGATGCAGATTACGATGTGCATTGGCGGTTTCTCTAGGCTCCTGTCCGGGTGCGGGCATTGCGGTTATCTCCTTGATCCGCATAATTCGTGCCAAGTCTCTTGCGCTGCCCCCTTCCTACAACTTCGGCTGGTTGCTTCTGACGGCGCTGTGGTGATGACCGGATTTGTCGGCTGCTCGACATTGTCGCGTCGCAACCCTTGTCGCCGCTCATTCCCGTCCGAACCGCTTCAGTACCGAGTCGAACGGGACAAAGGTGTGACCCGGCGCGGCAGGTCTGTTCGGATCGTGGTCTTTGAGCACCTTGAAGACCCGATGCGTGAGCGGCGAGGAAATCGCAAAGTCCTCGTAAGCGCGTTCGAGCGTCGCGCGCACCCTCGCGGCAATCACCTGGTCGGGCAGACCGGAGAAATCTTCTTCGGCAAGGTATTGGCCCACGCGCTTCATTATATGGAGCCGCGAGACATTCAGCACCTTGGGGTCATAGGAGACGCCAAGGACTGAGAAGAACTCCTCCGCGGCCGACAGGCGCTTCAGTCGTGCGAGGATGTCTGTGACATCGATGGGGCGGCTGTCAGCGGAACAACTCATTGCATTCTCCCTGGTCGCAAAACTGTGGCCTTTGCGCGCGCGCGCGCGGCTGACCTGGACCCGCACAGCTCGAAGAGGGACGCCTCGCTGCACATTTTATCGTAGAGCTCGACCAGTTGAGTTGCAGTGAGCGTCGATTTGGTCTCGGCCGCCTCGCGCCGAACGCGGGCTACCATCGCGGCTGCCAGATCCGGGTCGAGATCGCGACCGCTTTCGCTCAGCACATGGGCAATCGCAGTGGCGCCGGAATGCTTGCCGATGACGATCCGCCGGCAGCGGCCCACGAGAGCCGGATCAAGCCCCTGATAAGTACGCGAGTCCTTCAGCAGCCCTGCGACGTGAATGCCGGATTCGTGGGTGAAAACATCGGCGCCGACGACCGGCTTAGTGGCCGCGGTCTGCCGGCGGGCGGCCCAGGCCACCTCGGCGGCGAGGCCGGGCAATGCGGTCAGCTCGATGCCGGTATCTGCGCCGCCGAAGACCGCCATCGCGGCGGCCACCTCTTCCAGCGCGGCATTGCCCGCACGCTCGCCGAGCCCCAGGACGGTGACGGAGGCATGGCGCGCGCCTGCGCGGATCGCGGCTAGCGTGTTGGCGCCAGCAAGTCCGAGATCGTTGTGCGCATGAAATTCTAGGTCGATTGGAGACTGCACCACCAGCTGGGCGACAAGTTCGAAGGTTGAAAACGGGTCGAGAACACCGACTGTGTCGGCCAGCCTCACGCGGCTTGCGCCGGCGCGTGCGGCCGTCTCGATGACGCGGGCGAGATGATCCCGATTGGCCCGCGAGGCATCCTCGCACCCCACCGCGACGAAGAAGCCGGCGGCGGCGGCGCGCCTGACCATATCATCGATGACCTGGAGCGCTCCCGCCTTGTCGAGGCCGAGCTTGGCGGCAAGTTGGATGTCCGACGCAGGCAGCGACAAATTGACCGCTTGGACCCCGCTCTCGATCGCTGCATCGAGATCCAACGACGTCATCCGGCACCAGGCCATGAGCCGAACCGGAAGACGCCGCGCGACCACGGCGCGAATTGTTTCGATCTCGTCGACGCCCATGACCGGCGTGCCGATCTCGATCTCTGTCACGCCGGCCGCCGCAAGAGACTCAGCGATCTCCAGCTTTTCCGTCGTGGTAAAGGCGACGCCCGGCGCCTGCTCGCCATCGCGCAACGTCGTATCGTTGAGAGAGACATGACGGGTCATGACCGGTAGCCTGTTCTTCTGCCGCTCACGCATAGACCGGATTACCCGGCCCAGAACCGAAAAAGCTGCGCAGCTTCCCCACGATTGCCGGCATGACCTCGAGCACCCGGTCGATATCCTCTTCGCTGTTGTCCCGCGCCAAGGAGAAGCGGACTGCCGCGTGCGGCGTTTTCATCGCGCTTAGGACATGGCTTGGTTCCAGAGAGCCGGAGGTGCAGGCCGAGCCAGAGGAACACGCGATGCCAATGCGGCTGAGGAGAAGTGGAATTCCATCACTGTCGACATGTTCGAAGGAGATGTTTGCGGTGTTGGGCAACCGTTGCAGGGGATCACCAGTGACACAGGTGCCTGGGATGCGCTGGAGGATCCCGCCCTCCAGGCGATCGCGGAGCGACTTTACCCGTGTGGTCTCGTCGTCCATGAATTTCAAGGCGAGTTCGGCCGCCGTGCCGAGCCCGGCTATGCCGGGCGTATTCTCGGTGCCAGCACGCCGGTTGTGTTCTTGGTGGCCCCCCTTGATCAGCGAATGGAAACTGACGCCGCGTTTTACGAAAAGGGCACCGATCCCTTTCGGCCCGTGCAGCTTGTGGCCGGAGAGCGACAGCATGTCGATTGCGGTCGACTTCAGGTCCATCGGAAGCTTGCCGACCGCCTGCACAGCATCGGTATGGAATAGGGCGCCCACTTCCTTGGCCAACTCGGAAAGCCTGGCCACGGGGAAGATCACACCAGTCTCGTTGTTCGCCCACATTATTGATACGATTGCCACCTGTGGGGTGAGGGCGGCCATATAGGCGTCGAGGTCGAGCCGACCACGGCAATCCACCGGGATCCTGTGCACCTTGACGCGGCGGGTCTTCTCAAGATGCGCGCAGAGCGTCAGCACGGCGGGGTGCTCGACCGCGGACGTCACGATCTCGGTTCGGTTGGGCGCCGCCTCGAGCGCTGAAAGAAGCGCTGCATTGTCGCTTTCTGTCCCACCCGAGGTGAAGGTGATCTCATCCTCGAACTCCGCGCCGATCAGCGCTTGCAATTGCCTCCGCGCCTTTCTCACCGCCGCACTGACTGAGGCGCCAAGAGCGTGCGCCGACGAAGGGTTGGCGAATTGATCCCTAAAGAACGGCAACATCGCTTGCACGACCGCAGGATCGACCCGTGTGGTTGCGTTGTTGTCGAGGTAGACAGGCTTCATAGGTGCGATCCTCAGTTGACCAGAATGACGCGGCGCGGACCGACTCGTTGAGCCTCTGGCGCATGCCGTTGATGATAATGGGCCTGAACTGGCAGCCCCCGCAGACGCCCGGAGTGTTTGACGCAGACCGGATCTCCGTCGAGATGGACATGTTCGCAGTGGCCGCCGTCAGCCCGCAGGTAAGGACGCCCGAACGCGATGACGTTATCGATGAGCCGAATTTGGCGCAGCGGCGCGATTGTCCGCAACAGCTCGGGTGCCACCAGGACCCGAGCTGTTTCGGGAGGCGGCGTTCTTTGCACCTTACCGGAAGCGAATGGCGGTCCCGAGATCCGTTTTCCTTGGTCTTTAGGACGGGGACATCTGTCGTGCCGTCCATATAAGTCTCCTCTGCCGCAAAATGAGTCCGACGGCCGCATAGGCGCTTCGGGCGTTTAACTGAAGGACTTGCCGCAGCCGCACTTCTCGCGCGCATTGGGGTTATCGAAGACAAAGCCGGAAGATTCGAGCCCGGTGAGGAAGTCAACGGTCATGCCGGCGACATGGGGTTGGGAACCCGCGTCCACGAACAGCTTGATCCCATTTGTGCCAGTGATCGCGTCGCCCTCGCGCGACACGCTCTCCAGGCCCATTAAGTATTTGAAGCCGGCGCAGCCGCCGGCCTCGACCATGATGCGAAAACCTTCCGCCGGCTCGCTGGCGCGGGAAAGAGCAGTCTTGAAGGCGGCAACAGCGTTGTCGGTGAGCGTAATCATGGCTCCATTCTCCTCAGTCCGGGATCTGCTTGCGCATCACGTCGCATGCACCGTGCCAAAGCGAAAAAAACGTTTCAACACAGCGCGGCATCTCTGACACTGCCGTGCTTCTTGTGAGTGCATTGCTGCGAAGCTGTCGGCCAACCGACACGTACTGTCGGGTTTGTCGGGTCTGCCACGAGGGATGTTGGGCCTGAGTTCTTGGTTGAACTCACATCACCAAATACAGAACTTCTTCTGAGCTTGCTTCGGCGCAATTGGCACGGTTTTTGAGGCTCCGTTTGGCGGGGCGGCAAGAGCATGCCGATCCACAATCATGCCGTGGGTGCCCTCGCGATGGATGGGGCGAAGCAAGGGAGCAACATGTCAGGACCGGGTCAGATACGCCTCGCTTGGCAAAGCAGCGCCGCCCGTTGCATCCGAATGCCCGCTTGGCCGATTGCGACAACACCCACACTCGCTCACCACCGCCCAGTAGCCGCCGACCGGCTCGATGAGATGCCATCGGCATGTGCCTGCTCGCCGGTTTTCGCACGGGTGCGACGCCGTGCGCACGCTGTCCAGACACCTTGTTCATGGGCCAGCAGCAGATCAGGATCGAGCATTTCGGCGCGCCTTATCGGCTGAAGATTCCCGGGCAGGGCAGATGATCCTCACACGTCGGTAGAAACAGGGGTAAGCATGGACCAACGCGAGAAACCGTCGCCGGACGAAATCCGGCGGGCGTGCAAAGACAATCCGAAAATCCGGGAGCATGATCTCGCAGCTCGATTGGGCATTTCGGAAGCCGAATTGGTCGCGGCGCATTGTGGTCATGGCGCGGTGCGCATCGAGCCGCGCGTTGATGATCTGCTGACCGGCCTCGAAGCGGTCGGCGAGGTGATGGCGCTCACCCGCAACGAAAGTGCCGTGCACCAAAAGATCGGCGTCTACGACAAAGTGGTCACCGGCAACCAGCATGCCATGGTGCTCGGCGACGAGATCGACCTGCGCATCTTCCCGAAAGCGTGGGCGTATGGCTTCGCCGTCGAGAAGCGCGAGGGAGCCGAGATCCGCCGCAGCCTGCAATTCTTTGATGCCGCCGGCGAGGCGATGCACAAAGTACATCTCAGGCCCGCCTCGAACCTGCACGCCTATCAGCATCTGACGGCAGTGCTCGTATCCTACGACCAGGAGCCGATCATATCGGTCGAAGCGGGCGGTGCGCGCGATAACGCAGTGAGTCCAGACCAAGCCGCCACGGCCGACGACCTACGCGAGCACTGGAGCCGGCTGAGCGACGTGCATCAGTTCTACCATATGTTGAAGACACTGAAGCTCAGCCGCTGCCAGGCAATGCGTATGGCCGACGAAGATTACGCTTGGCTGCTCGACAATGATGCCGTTGGCGCCCTGTTCCAACAGGCGGCCGAAGACGAGATGCCTATCATGTGCTTTGTCGGCAATCGTGGTTGCATCCAGATCCATTCCGGCCCGATCAAGTCGGTCAAGCAGATCGGGCCGCGGATCAATGTGCTCGACGAGACCTTCCATCTGCATCTGAGGACCCATCACATCCGCGAGGTCTGGGCCGTGCGCAAGCCGACGAGGGACGGTCACGTCACGTCCATTGAAGCCTATGGCGCCGACGGCAAGATGATCATCCAGTTCTTCGGCACGCGCAAGGAAGGCGAACGTGAGCGCAGCGACTGGCGGTTTCTGGCCGAGAGTCTGCCACGCATTCCCGGTCCGAGCGACAGGGATGTATAGGGTGTGCCGACAGGCCCTCGGATTGAACCGGCCGCTATAGGACTCGGCACCACGTTCCGACAGCGGCTCGCGAGGAAATTTAGGTCCATGTGCCGAAAGGCTTGCCTTCATAAGCGCATACGGACGGTTGGGTGTGCACGCCGGAAATTGACCGCATCGATACAGTCAAGCTCGTCGCGGGCCGGACTGCTGCGCACGAGTGCATCGCCGTCTGACCGAAAATCGTTGCAGCGCCTGCGAGCGATAAAATACGCCATCAGCGCCGAACCGAAGCGCGGCTCGACCTTGTTGATATTTCCGATCAAACGCCGTCGGGTCTTGTCGGATCGCACCCGATCCTTGCGCTGGATTGCGTCGTTGCTCAATCCAGGCCGTGCGAGCGATCTTCTCGCTCGTCACCGGAAGGCAGTGCAGCAGCAGCCAGGCCGAACAGGCCGATGTCGCGGACTCGACAAAACCGACCACGGATGTCGGTTGTCGGACGTTGTCCTAAGAATGATGGACAGGTGATCATCAACTTAGCGGCGGCGGCCCAGTTCAGGCTGGCGTCGCTTGGTGCAGGCCAGGGGTACGCCTATCCGGCACGCGACTTGCTTTGACAATTTGGCCAGCGGGGTGTCAGCAGTGCGTCACGGAGCTCAGCGGTGATTGATCGCCTCTCAACCATAACGGGATAAGCGGCGGCTTTGCTTCTGACCGCAGCGCGGCGGAGATGCCCTTCGGATTGACTTCGCAACCGATCTCATCGCGCTGGCAGTGGGCTGATCGGGCGACAGATCTCGAACGCGCCCCACAAGAGACGTGCTCATGCTGGAAATCGACTTTATGAACAGCGGTGCAATCTCAATCGAGCCATGAACGCCAATGTAGAGAAAACAAAATGGCGACCAACCCCGTTCCAGATCATGTCCCGCCCGAAATGGTGAGGGACTTCAGCCTGTTTACATCGCCAGGGATGCCACCAACACCAAACGGGGATCCACACGCAGCTGTCGCTTGCGTACATGACGGGCCTCCGATCTTTTACTCCCGCTACAACACTCAAGATGGCCGTGGTACCTGGGTCATCACCCGTGCCGCGGACCAGCGTAGGGTGCTGCAGGACGCAGAGACTTTTTCCAGCCATCGCAGCATCTTCTCCTCCATACTGGGTGAAAATTGGCCGACGATCCCGCTTGAGCTCGATCCACCGGCCCATGGCGTCTTTCGCTCACTGCTCAATCCGCTGCTTTCGCCAAAGCGGGTGTTGGCTTTGGAACCGGCTGTCCGCGAACGGGCGGTCGAGCTGATCGAAAGGATCGCCGCGTCGGGCACAAGCTGCGACGTGATGAAGGATTTTGCCTTTCCTTTCGCGGTGAGCACCTTCCTTCGCTTTCTGGGGTTGCCTGATGACCGACTCGATACATTCGTCGGCTGGGGGAAAGATCTGCTCCACGGCGACGATAAGGAACGACCTGCGGCTGCCCGGACGATCGTGGCATTCATCGACGAACTTGCAGCGATGCGCCGCGACGAGGCGGTTGACGATTTCATGACCTTTATCGTGCAGGCACAGGTCGAGGGCCGCCGGCTGACGGACACCCAAGTCCGCGGCATCGGCGTGCTTGTCTTCGTCGCTGGGCTCGACACGGTCGCAGCAGCTATAGGCTTTGACTTGGCGTACCTCGCACGCAACCTCAAAGATCAGCAATTGCTGCGGAGCGAACCGGACCGCATCCCGCTCGCAACCGAAGAATTGCTGCGGGCCTATCCGCCCATTCAGTTGATCCGCGTGGCCACGAAAGATATCGACTTCGAAGGCGCGCCGATCCGGAAGGGGGACTATGTTTCCTGCGCCACGATGATTGCCAATCGTGACCCGGCGGAATTCGAATGCCCCAACACGATTGATTTAGAGCGGGAGGACAACCGCCACGCAGCGTTTGGCTATGGTCCCCACCGTTGCCTTGGCTCACACCTTGCCCGGCGGGAGATTGTCATTGGCCTGGAGGAGTGGCTGGCGCGCGTCCCGGCTTTCAGGATCAAGCAGGGTACGGCGCCGATAACTTCTGGCGGCCATGTGTTCGGGATCGAAAATTTGATCCTGGACTGGTCTTAGGCCCGCCCCGAGCCGGGCACAAACAATGGAGGCAGTGCCATGCGCATCATCGTCCAAAAGCCCAAATGCCAGGGCCACGCGCGATGCGCGGCGCAAGCGCCTGACATCTTCAAACTCGATGATGACGGTTACATCCTGCCTGGTGACATTGAAGTTGCGGAAGGGGAGGAACTGCCTGCGTCACGAGGCGTGCGATCCTGTCCTGAACGTGCGCTGGAACTCACTCTCTGACGCTCTCTCTGACGCTCTGAATCTGATGTCATTCAACCGTGAGTCTGGCGGGCTTGAATGGGGCCGACCATGTGGCCGCACTCAGCACGCGGCGTTTGGCCTGCACGGTCCCACGTCCAACTCTGCGGGGGCATTTCCGGCGCCAGTGTTCCCCGTGAGGCGCAAATGGGCAGGGCAGGGGTTCGCGAACACCTCTTCCAATCACAGAATTTGCGTCAGAGCCGATGGACCAGACGAGAATTGCCGAACTACTCGACGCGAGGCGACCCGGAGTGCCATACCGAAGAACTGCCCGACCCATGTTGCGGCAGGCCGGGTCTCTGCATGATTTGATAGGACGAAAGCAGGAGAACGCACCATATTTGCCCAACATTATGCCCGACTCAGCACCGGCCAATGGCCGCACATTGAGCTGGAGAGGAGGTTCGACCAGCATGTGCTTGCCTGTGTGCTTTCACGTGCGCTCGAGGAGATCCAAGCCGGCGAGGCGACGGCGACGGAGGCAACCGGACTTTCGCGCGCCGAGTTGCGCTATGTCCTGGTCCGCTGTTTCCCTGCTTTTCCTATCAACGCGTTTGCCTTGAAAGAGGTGAGCGAGCCCGAGCCGGATCCGGAGGAAGAACTTCTGCACGGACTGCTGCTGGCGCATGCCCGGCCGGGCGACAAGGCGAGCGCCCGCTTCGCCAGGATCATCGCCCGGCGTGCCATGCGCAATGACCACCTCTGGCAGGACCTTGGCCTTTTTGATCGAACCGACCTCGGCCGCCTGCTCGCCTGGCATTTTCCGACGCTGGCGGCCGGCAACACCCAAAACATGAAATGGAAAAAATACTTTTATCGCAAGCTCTGCGAGGCCGAAGGCTTTTCGCTGTGCAGCTCCCCCAGTTGCCGGGACTGCAATGATTTCGAAAGCTGCTTCGGCCCGGAGGAAGGCGAAAGCCGCCTCACACGGATTAAGAACGGCATCGCCTCGGATTGAGAACCGCTTTCGTCTGTCGTACAGCCGCAGCGCTCGCGCCGCGCCATATGTCTCTTGCCGAATGTCGACTGACGCCTTGGGGGATTGAATGCTGTGCCTGCTGTCCGATTACTCGCCATGCTCGCTTCGGCGGGCGCCGTCATGATGGCGGTGCAGGACGCGACCCGCACCATCGCCGCCGAGCAACTGGTGTTCTCCGGGCCGTTGCTGCTCGCCTGCCTGGCGGTTGCGGCGCCGGAGGCCAGGGAGCTCTGGAAAGCAGAGCAACCGAAAGGCAATGGCATGATCTCCGCCAGTTGGGGCTGTGTCGCAATTCTGACGTCGCCCGATTTCCTCTACGATAAGGACGCAGCGGCTCGGACCAAGCTGCTTGAAGACTGGGCTGAGATCACGCGAGAGCAAAGAGGCTACGGCGTGTTTGCATTTTCTGCTGCTGACCGCACTGCCGCTGGTGATAGGCCGGTGATTGAAAACGGCCGGCGTCTCAACATCCCTTGGCCGAAATACAGAAACCATTTGCCACTGTCGCTAGACGTTGTTTTGCTGACGGCAACCAAGGCGGAAATTATGCCGGAAGGAACATACCGCACGGCGGAAGAAATCGCCGGCGCGTGGAAAAAGAACCCAAAGGAGGACTACTATTTTCGCAACAATCGGCTGGCTGGAATTCAGACGGCAGACGGATCGAAGCGGCCGCCGCGATCCACGCCAGTATGAACCTTTTCGAGCGCAAGTTCGCCGCTCGAGGCCGCACAATCCCTGGGCTGGGGACTGGCGCGATTTGGCAGGAGCGGCTGGGGATCTGGGGTCATATTTCGGAAAGCGGACGGCAGACGCCACCCGACAAGTACTGGAACGTCTTCGGGCAGCAGCCCGTGCGCCTTCGCCAGAACATGCTCGTCGAGATCAATCCTCCCGGCAGCGGAAAGAACCTGAACCGACAGGGCGTTCTGGCCAGGGACGACCGCGGCCACCGGTGGCTGCTTCACCAAGGACGCCTCCATCCGCGTGGCATTCGTATAACCGAGGACATGTTCGACAGCGTCGCTACCGAACGGCGGGTGAAGGTCCGTTACGCCGACGGTGGGGTTGCAGCCTGTCACCCGGTCACCGACCTCGACCAATCGTGCGAGCAGGTGCAGATTGATCTTGCGCGATTCGTCGACCTTTGCACCCGCGTTCGGGTCCACTATCAGCTTGGTGATGCTGCGCGGCGGATGTTCGAACGGACAACGCAGCTGAAGCGTCATCGAGTCCGGAGCGTCAGGGTGCTTATTCCCTGCCTCCTCTGCCTCCTCTGCCGGCTAGGAAGGCGGAGAGGAGGCACGCGGACATCTGGGACGCGCTCGCAAAGGAGCTTGATGGTCTCGGCATAGAATACGCGAACAGCCGGTTTGGTCGCTATGGTCCTGATCTCTTCGCGCAGACCCCGAAGGATTCGCTTCTGTTCGAGATCAAGGTCGACGCCTCGGCTTCCGACATTCAGCGAGCCCTCGGACAGCTTCAGCTCTACGAGCATCTCAGCGGTCAAGTGTGTCGGAAGATCATGGTGCTACCGGAGGCGCCCCCCGCACCTATCGTCCAGGCCCTCTCGGTGCTGGCATTGAACTGCTGCACTTCGAGCGACATAGCAATTCAATGCGCTTAGACCGGACCGCCTTGCGAAAGATGACCGGAAGCTCGTCTGGCAAAGCCAAGGGAGGCGGAGGCGATGCCCGTAGCTAGAATTGAGCGCGTTGTTGGAGGCATCGGGACAGGACGTGTGGAACGTGGTTCCGATGGCCTCTTCCCTTGCCACGACTTTGGCTCGAACGTGACCCCAACCCAGCTAGCAAGCCTAGATGACGTTGCTGACTTCCTGCAGTCACGACTACGCAGCGGCGTGCGCATGAACCCCGGCTGGAGTCGGATCACCAGGAACATCTTCATCGACGGCGTGCGTTTGCGCTGACCGTCTTATCGGAGAGCGAAATGGCACGTCGCAATATCACCGTCTTCAACGCCTGGCAGAGTGATCGGCCGACGAAAATCAATAGGGACTTCATACGCGGAGCTTTGGACGAAGCGGCAAAACGGATTACGTCGGACGCCGAGCCTGGGGTCGTCATGATCGATGCCGACCGAGGGCCTCGTCGGAACGCCGCCGGTCGGCGAAGCACTCTTCTGCTATCGTCGACGCGTAGACGTTGCCGAAGATCGCCCGGAATAAAGTGGTGCGTCCACGAAGGTGGTCTCCATTGGCTACCCGGGCCTGACGAAGCACCCGCGGCTGGACGCTTCGACAGCCTGCCTTAAGTCCTAGGCTTGGGTTTGGCAGGAGCCTTTTTGGCCGACGAAGTTCAGATTCTCCCCCTTCGTGCCCGTCGCAATTTTGACCCATGCAGCGCCACGGAGATCGTAGCCAAGGGTTCAGGAAAACTGCAAGGATGCTTCATCACGTCTTTTTATTGGTGAAATCGCGAAATCAGAAAAACGATTTCGAACGCCGGTAACCACTGGCGAAAAGACGACCTTTCTAATAGAATACTTCAAGCGGCCAAATTTGGCGCATAATTGCATCGGGCGTACGAGTTGGGACGTCTATCCGATGATCGATTCAGACGTATTCGACTTTGTCGAACGCTGCCGGAAGCACACCGCAACCGGGCCGCTATTGAGCGATCTTCTCGATACGGTGAGAGACCTGGGGTTCGAGCACCTGATCCTGAGCGGAGTTCCGCTCGGCGGCCAAAAGCTGGCCCCAATGGTCGAATTGAATGGCTGGCCCGCAGGCTGGTTCGAACGCTATGTCGAGGCCGAGCATGCCGCTGTCGACGGCGTCTGCATCTATTCGGCAAAAACTTTGAAGCCATTCCTCTGGACCGAAGTGCCGGCAAAATGGTCTGACACAGAGGCTTCCCGGCGCGTTGCAGGCGAGGCGACGGAGTTCGGCATCTGGAGCGGCTTCGCTGTGCCGATGCTTAGCGTCCATCATTGGCAATCAGTGCTGTCCTTCGCCTCTTCGCAAAAGGCGTGCAGTCTGTCGCCACGCCAACAGGTGCAACTGGTAACGATGGCGGTCTACGCCGGCATGTCAATCCAGGCCTTGGCGCATGTCGATGGCGAGTTTGATAGCGTACTGACAGAGCGGGAGAAAGAAGTGCTCCTCTGGGCAGCGGCTGGCAAAACCTTGTCGGAGACGTCCCAAATCCTCGGCATGACCGAGCGCACTGTTAAATGGCATGCAATGCAAGCACGTGACGCCTTTGGCGTCGGCACAACCACGCAAGCGGTCGTTGAGGCGGTGCGCAGGCGTCTGATCCACCCATAGCCCTGTCAACTGTCCGATCGGACAGGTGACGTATTTTAGCGCGGCTGCAACTATCCTTTGGGGAAGGATAGGGGATCGCGCAAATGATAGGTGTTCATGTCGTCAATGCGCTGAATAAGCACCTCTACGAAAACGAGTTTGATGAGTTTTTGCGCCGCCGGCACGACTTCTTCGTGCATCAGAAGCGCTGGCGCCCTCCAAGCCCAGACGGTCGCGAGCTGGACCAGTTCGATACGGAGGCGGCGACGTACCTGCTGGGTCTCGAAGATGGTCGTGTGGTGACCTCGGCTCGATTAATCCCAACGAGCGAGCCGCACATGGTCTCGGAGGTCTTTCCTCACATGTGTGAAAGGTCGGGTGTTCCCCGACGTCCCGACTGGGCCGAGTGGACGCGCACCTTCGTTGTCCCTGAGAAGCGCTCGACTGGACTGAGAGGCACGCTGACCCAGCTGTGCTGCGCCGTGATGGAGTACGCGCTCGACGAGGGCCTCAGCGCCGTCGGTGGCGTACAGGAAACCTACTTCATGCCTCACCACGGCGCGCTGAAGTGGCGAGCCGAGCCCCTGGGCATGGCCAGGGAAGAAAACGGCGAATGGTACATCGTCGCCTACATCGAGGTGAACGAGGCCGCGCTGGCCAGCGTCCGCAAGATCCTTGGTATCGATCATTCGCTGCTGGTCCGGCGCGGAACGCAGCTGCCGTTTATCGAAGGAATGCCGGCACTTGAAGGCAAACGGCGTGCATGTGCCTAGAAAAACTGACCTTAGGAGAATGAGATGAAAAAGCTTGCTTTAGCTATCTTCACAACCACAGCGTTGGCGGCCCTTACATTCAGTTCTCAAGCCCAGCAGGTGAATGTCTCAGGATGCGCGGAGAAGGGCGTTGAAAGCGGCTGTGTCATGCTGAAAGATAAGGACAAGCTTTACAACATTACGTATGCCAGCCCGAAACCAACTCCTGGCACGTACGGCACCGTGACGGGCACCGTGAGCGGTGACCCAGATAAATGCCAGCAGGGCACCTTGCTCAAGGCTGCGGAATGGAAGCCCGACCCCGAGAAGAAATGCGATAGCCAATAGGGGTACGAACGAACGGGCTATTAGCACCAGAAAAACAGAGTTGGTGGATCGAAAGAGTTATCCATGGCGCCCGCAAATGACGACCGTAGTGGTAACGGTCTGAAGTCATTCTCCATCCACGCGCAGGACGAGCAATCCCACGCTACATTCACCGCGCTTGCAAACGAGCAAGCAGCCCATCCAATGTTTGCCTTCCCGGCTGCAGCTACAGAAGCTGTTGACCCTGAAACAGCAGCGAGGCGCTATATGGACCAAGCGCTCGAAAGCAAACTCACGCCCGAATTTGTTGCCCCTGCCGCGGAGGGCACGGAGAGCCAATTCAAAACTATCGGAACGGATACTGTGCCCCTGACCGGCACGAGAACAGTTAAGTTCCGACAAGCCTTTCACGATATTCCGGTATACGGGTCGCTGGTGACCGTCGAACTCGATGAAAACAACAGATTGGTCAGCATTAACTCCGCGTTGGGCGAGCCAACAGGGGTGCGGCCATTAGCAAAGATCTCAGCCGCGGAGGCAGCAAAGGCGGTGATGAATAAGCCGCCCTACAAGAAAGACCTTACGGGCATCGCTCCGCGACTAAATTACTACTATGTCGCCTCGCGAGCCAAGTGGCATCTCGCATTCATCTTTGAGGACGTGCCCGTCATCCATTCGAAACGAGCTCCTAAGAGCACCGAAACGATCGCCCCGCGCTATTTCGACTACGTGGTCGATGCGAAAACAGGGCGGGTACTTGCTGAGCTTCCGCGCACGCCCAGTATGGCGTCGGAGGTCCAGAATGCGATCGATGCCCGACAAGTTCAGCGCAGCATCCGGGTCGAAACAATCGGCAGTCGAAGCGTACTCAAAGATACGGCGAATAACATCGAGACCTTTGATTTCCGGTTTGACGATCCAACCTTGCATGAAGCAGCTCTGCCCGGTCAGGAGGTGTCGCCGGTTTGGCCTCCTGGTGCGGTGAGTGCTCATGCAAACGCCGAGGCAGTAGCCGACTTTCTTCGTACGGTCCTGATGCGAAACAACATCGACAATCAAGGCGGCCCTATGAACGCAAGCGTGAATTGCGTGGTTGCGAGCGAGAGCCGTGACGGAAGGCAATGGTTCAACGCTTATTGGAACGGCCAGCAAATGGTCTACGGCCAGGTTTTGACTGACGGCCAGCTCCTCACCTTAGCCGCTGCCTTAGACATTGTGGGCCATGAGATGTTTCATGGCGTAACGGATAACACTTCGCGTCTCGAATACGCCGGGCAGTCGGGAGCGCTGAACGAGTCATACTCCGACATTTTTGGCATTCTCATTGCCAATCGAGGCGAGCCGAATCGGCGCCTTTGGGACTGGAAACTTGGCCAGGGTTTTGCCAACGGAGGAGGAGCATTCCGTGACATGTCAGATCCGGCTTCTCTCGGTCAGCCGGCGCACATGAATGACTTTCGAGTATTGCCCAATACGCAAAGGGGTGATTGGGGCGGTGTGCATACAAACAGCGGCATACACAACAAGGCTGCACACCTGATAATGACCGCGTCAGACGCCGCCGGTTTCATTTTCGAGGCGGAGCAGGTCGCCGGTATTTTCTATATCGCCGTAACGCAGCAGCTCTCGCGCACGTCGCAGTTCACCGACAGCCGAAGGAGCGTGCTGAGCGCCGCACGGACATTGTTCAGAAATTTACCCGCCGACCAATTGGCGCGCCGGGTAACGGCGATCGAGGCCGCTTTCGACGCTGTTGGGATCCAGTGACCGGCCGAGGCTGGCGAGCAAAACTGTCGCCGATATCATCGTGGGAGAACGGCATGGTAAAGGCTTTTCATCTAATAGCGCCTCTTTTGCTGTCATCAGCGCTGTTTCAGGGCGTAGCAGTGGCCGCAACGGATCACAATTATTGTCAGTCGGCTCCGTTGCGCTCCGACGCTGTGGATTATCCGAGCAAGCATGCGTGGGACCTGTTCCTCATGCTCAACCATCCGGCCCTCGATCGTAGAATTGCTCGAGGGCAGCCGGACTGCACCAAGCCCATAGGCCAGACAGGAAGCACAGCGGTTTGGGAAAGCTGGCGCAACGCAGGTAAAATCGATGTTCCAGGAGAAGTGTTTTTGGAAGGTGGCACTGAGCCACCTGATTGGAATGACAATACGATAAAAGATGAAAAACCTGGCTCGGTGCCCCCTGCGGCGGTGGACGCAATGAGTGTACTCGGGAATATCGAGGCTTTTGCCTCGAGTTCTGCTGATGCTTCGTTCCACGACCTAGCTCTCATCGACAGGATTAATCCCCAATTCTCGCCAGGAGATGGTGTGTTCAAGGGAAAGGGTGCATTCGGCGAAACTCGAATGAATCGCGCCACATATGAATTCATAAAAAAGAACTGTCTCTGGAGCGCCAACGGACTTCGGCGCTACGCCGAAGCTTTCTTAGAAGGGAAGAAGCCCGCGATCCAATTCCCAACAGACTCAATGGAGGTGAAAGCAGCTTGGATAGATTTTGAAACGCAGAAAATTCCGCAGGACAAATGGGATACCTATTACGTTGCCGAGTATAATGGGAGAAAGTTTGGACTTGAGACGTTGCACATATTGACCAAAGATATTCCAGATTGGTTCTGGGCGAGTTTCCACCACAAGGACCAGCTGTCAATTGGTTCGGCAAAAGACCCAATAATAAAGGGCGCTGAGCACGAAGACGCGTTCGGTCGGCCGAAGATACTAGATGGCACGGTCTGGCAGAACTACGTCCTCGGCGGAACGCAAATCGAATTCGAGAGCTCTGTGGGTGTCCCGTCACAACTATCGGACGCGGTCGTGGAAAAGGGGTTTGTGACATCGTCGTGTATAACGTGCCATGCGACGGCCACTATATCAGCGAAGGGAGGGGGGATGCCTGAGGGGCAGCAGAAGGCGATATGTTTATTGTCCCCGGAAACCATTGGCTATGATGATTGTCGCAAACTGATTGGCGATAGATACTTCGTCCCCGGTAAAGACGAGATAGTATCAACACGTGGGGCGCCGCTGCCGGAATGGTATTACGACAAGTCAGATAAACTAACGTACCTGCCGACGGACTTCTTGTATTCAATTCCGCAGCGAGCTCAGGTCGAAACATCATCGCCGCCTGTCAGATGTATCTGGTAGCTGTGAGCGCGATGAACGAGGGTAAAAGGGTGGCGTGGTAAAGTAGCTATAAAGAAGGGAAATAACGTGCCGATCTCGTTTGCCAGATTGCAGGAGTACCTCGACAAAATTGGTCCTACGGCGGGAAATGCTCCGCATGGCAGGTTCTGGAACAAGAGCTACCAAATATTCACCTCGGGCAATGTTCCGGGAGTTGATTGCGAGGATGCTCAGATTCCGATTATCAACAAGGCGGACTTCGAGGCATCAGCTTTTCTAACGATCCTTGAGACTGCCGATGGGTTTTGTGACAAGCCCCAGATGCCGGCTTTTGCGCGAAAGGTGACGCAACCCGGTTACTCAATCAAACTGAACGACGGTTCGCTCGTCACCGGCGCACAAATTCTGCGCGATGTTCACGAGTGGTTGGCGGCAAAGGCTCCCGAGCGGTCTGAGGATAAGCTGAGCTAGCCTAGGTCACAGGCCAACGCATGGGAGGTTTTGTCATGGCACGGATGCGTCGGAATGTATGGAGAAACAGCCGTAGGCCCCAATTTTGCTGTGGTATTAGCGAAGCGTCGCCACTTACCGTCAGGGGAGAGTTCACCGGATACGCGCCCTAGATACAAGTTGCAGGACCGTTGTTCTCTAATATTGGTACCTTCAGAGGCGAACGGGGATGTCTAGATCGTGTCCCGCGGCGTGGTGTAGCTGGCGGCATTAGTCGCCGTGCTCTCCGGCATGGGCCGGGCTGATCAGGGCGCCACGGCTGGCAGGCTGATCAGGGGATCATCGCTCATCTGGTTGATCGTTTCCAGAGTCATATATCTGGCCCGCTGCACTGCCCATTCATCGTTCTGTTCGAGCAGGATTGCGCCGACGAGGCGCACGATCGCATCGTCGTTCGGGAAGATTCCGACGACCTCGGTGCGCCGCGTGATCTCGCCGTTGAGACGTTCGATCGGATTCGTCGAGTGGAGCTTGGTGCGATGTTCCTTGGGGAAGGTCATGTAGGCCAGCACGTCGGGCTCGGCGTCGTCCATGATTGTCGCCAGCTTCGGCACCTTCGGCCGGATCTGGTCGGCGACGGCGCCATTGTACGGACGCGGCCTCGGGCGTTTCCTGGGCGAAAGCGGTGGCGATGAAGGCTGAGACGACCCTGCGGCCGCTCTTGCCGGCATGGGCCAGCACGTTCCTCATGAAGTGGACGCGGCACCTCTGCCATGTCGCGCACAGCACCTTGGTGACGGCCGCCTTGAGGCCTTCGTGAGCATCGGAGACGACGAGCTTGACGCCGCGCAGGCCGCGATGTCAGCTTGCGCAGGAACTCTGTCCAGATCGGCTCGGCCTCCGAGGTGCCAATCTCCATGCCCAGTACCTCGCGCCGGCCGTCCGCGTTGACGCCGACGGCGATGATAACGGCGACCGAGACGATCCGCCCACCGCGGCGGACCTTCAGGTAAGTGGCGTCGATCCACAGGTATGGCCAATCGCCCTCGATCGGCCGCTCGAGGAAGGCCTTCACCTTCCCGTCGATCTCCTCGCACAGCCGCGAGACCTGGCTCTTGGATATGCCGCTCATACCCATGGCCTTGACCAGGTCGTCAACCGACCGGGTCGAGATGCCTTGCACATAAGCTTCCTGGATGACGGCGGTTAGCGCCTTCTCGGCCATGCGGCGCGGTTCGAGGAAACCTGGGAAGTAGCTTCCCTTCCTGAGCTTCGGGATGCGCAGCTCGACCGTGCCGGCCCGCGTCTCCCAGTCCCGGTCGCGGTAGCCATTGCGCTGGGCGAGCCGCAGCGGGTTCTTCTCGCCATAGCTGGCGCCGGTGGCCGCGCCCACCTCCATTTCCATCAGTCGCTCGGCGGCAAAGCCGATCATCTCCCGCAGCAGATCGGCATCCGGGGTCTTCTCCACGAGCGTGCGCAGGTTCATCATGTCGTCGGTCATCGGTGGTCCTTCCGAAATAGGTTGGCGTCAACAACCAAACCCTACCGGAAAGCGCCGATGACCACCCACACGCCGCTCGCTCGCTACAGCGCTACTACTAACGGCGCGCTCGTGAGCGGCTTCGCTACCGCCGAGCTACACCACCTGATGGGACACGACCACACCACCCGTCAGCCTGAGTTGGAATCGAGGAGGCTTGAGCAACGGTCATAGCGTGTCGAATGCGGGTCAGGTTCGGTTGTGAAGCTACTTGGAACGCGTCAACAACTTTGCACTGTTGGCGCAGCAGGCGAAGCCTCCCTCCGATGGCGATATTTTCGGGGTCACTTCAGTTCGGTCGCGAGCTTGCTCCAAGGCACCACCTTTATCGCCGGATGAGCAAGCCAGGTTGGGATCGACGCGGATAAAGCCGAACCTGCATGCGTCGCGATCACAGTCTTTCCGAGCGCCAAACTCTTTTCGACCTCCCAGCGGACCCAGCGGCTTTGAGCCGTGCTCTCAGAAACGTACACCACAGTGGTCGAACACCGTGTTATTCGTTCGGTAATCTTGTTCTTGATGTAGTCCGCCCGTTCGCTGTCATAGGGCTCGCGAACTGAATGATCGTTGAACTCAATATCGCTGTTTTCGTTCTTGGCTTGACCGCGCAGCAGATTTACCTCGGCCATGTCTTCGGTCGCAAAGCTGATGAAGACGTTTCGTTTTCCGCCAGCGAGAGCGGCTTTCGCTTTCTCCTCTAGAGATCGAACGTCTCCTAGGCGGTTCCAATTTCCTCCTCCTCCTCCGCCCATTATTCAGCCCTTCCGAATTTAAATTCGTTGCACGCAATGCACTCACCGCACGCTTGTTCGCCGCCTTCGTGGCAGGAATAGGTGCCTACTATCCCTTTGAGTCGGGCAAGCTCCACAACGTCGATTTTGTGGAATTGCGAGAGGGGTGCCAACACTCTTATAGTTCGGCCCATGCTGCGTTCGATCATGCTCTCCGCATCCGAGAGAAAGGCCGATGTTTGATCCGGGAAAAGACTGGTCTCCTCATGGAGCAGGCCAATTGACACGGCATCGGCATTCTTCTGAAAGGCGAAGGCCGCAGCGACAAGAAGGAAAAGTAGGTTGCGACCAGGGGTGAACGCATCGCTGACGATATTCAGCGATGGGTCCGTCAAGCCGGACCGAACGAGCAATCCAAAACCGGATAGGTCTGCGATCTTTGGCTCGGAAAGACCGAGCCTCGCCATCGCCCCTTTGCACGCGGCAAGTTCCCGATCTCTGGACCGTTGCCCATAGTCAATGAAAAGGGGATACTGAGAGACTCCCTCCTCTCTAGCCAATGTTGCGACAAGCGTGGAGTCGAGGCCGCCTGATACCAATGTTACGATGCTCATATCCTGGCCCCTTCCTGCCTCTTTGCTACTCTCATGACAATCCAGATTGCCCAGTCCAAGATTCCCACGGGAAATCCAAGGTCGCGAGCATGGTCACGCATGCTTTCTTCGTCGCGCTGGTATTGCTTCATGGTGGTAGGCGGCTTTGACTGCGCAGTTCGGAGGCCGATCAGCCGCATGTAGTCTATTACGTGCCGATCTAGGATAGCGAGCTGGTAGCTGGCTCCTACATTTCTCAAAAACATGCTCGCCTGCTTCGGACCAAGTCCAGGGGCGCTTTCAACCAACCAACGCCGAACCGCATTGGGGCTTTCAGACACTGTCAAAAGGGATCCGAGCGTTCCGAACTGGTCGGCCACGCGTCGCTTCGTGACCGCTAGCTGCTGAGCACGGGCAACAGGGAACCGATAACTCCGCCCACCTCCTGGGTTCCTAAGTATGCTGGTTAGATGGTCGGTAAGCTCATCGTCAAAATCCCTCTCATGCAGAATCCCCCGGGCGTCGATCGCAGAGGCAGCGTCGGCGGCGAGCACGTACGGAACTTGACTGCTTAGAACGCATGCTGAAAGTTCCCACCACAACCGCCGCTCGCCCATTGCTTCTGCACTCATTGCGATCCGGCTCTCGATGTCCGGACAGATGGCGCAAACGGCGATGGACAGCTGTGCGGCAGAGAAAGCTTTCATCGGAACAAACCCTCTACCTCTCGGTTCAATTGTTGCGCGGCCGCTTTCCCAATCCTTTCGGCGACGAACGCTTCCAGCCGATTGTTCGAAATGGCGCTCCGCAGTTCGCGCATAAAGGCACTGTAATAGTCGATGTTGTGGAAGGCGACCTTCCCCGCGAAGTCGATCTTGTCGTCGAGGAAGGCTGCTCGCGTAACCGGAGAGTCAGCTATTCCCGTCTGAAAGTTGAAAAAGTCGTAGTGCTGGAAGTGGTGAAGGCGGTCGTGCTCCATGTCAACGACAACCCTACACCATTCGAGGCCATCGAAGGTGTCCGCGCCCGCTGCAGTCAAAATCGCGATGCTCCACGGGTTGCCGGTGCCGAGGAGGTGAACCGGCTGATAGAACGGAAGCTGACCAAGCCTCGCTCTAATCGCCATCATTGTCCGACAGCGCTGGAGGAGGCCAGCTCCAAGCTCTCGTTCCGGAATGCCTATCAACTCTGGCTGCAGCCCTTGCGCGACCCCGACAACCGTATCAATGAGGATCTCAATATCGTGCCCGCCCGATGCTTTTTTTGGTGCATGGACAACCGGTAAAGTCTTCAGGCTTGTCGCTGACCGGTCGCGCTCAACGGCGTTTATGATCGATCGCGCGGCGACGTCGGGCTTTTTGCTTGGCCGCATGTCGTCGAAGCAAAAGATCCAGTCGTATGAGGTATTGCTCAAAGCTGCGGCCAGATCGGAGGGTTTCCACCGCTTGTTGGTAAGCCGTGACGCTTCGTAATTCCCGGAATCCACAAGAACAAATCCGCCGTTCTTCCGGTATTCCTCCAAGGCTGATCTCAATTGCTCTGGCCTGCGCCGCGGAACTAGGTCCCATGCTGACACAAGGAGCGTCGGGTACCGTGAAACATTTAGCGCCTTGACTGCCTCGCTCGGTTTTAGCTGCGTTTCGAATGAAGAAGTGGACAGGAAAAGACACGGCATATCTAACCCGGTAAGAGAAGCAGGCCGCTTCGGCCGGTTGCGGGTTGGCACAACCGCGTTAATCCGATTGATCAGCGTCTTTAAATCGCGATGATCCTGCCGCTCGTCCCAAGCAGACAAATCGCTGTTTGAATAGCCGCCGAAGCCATACGCCGCATCGCTTCCGTCCAACGTGACGGAGACGACCGGCACCTCGTTCTTCTCGGCGAGGCGCACCTCATCACATACCGTATCCTTCCGCCGAGATGCCTCAGACCAGAAGACAAGCACACACCCAGCCTTCTTGATTTCCTCTTCAATCTCGATCGCAAAGCGATGGCGGATCATTTGGTCCCACCACACGCTCCAGGTCTGCGAAAAGAATTCGAATAACTTTGCGACCCGATTTCGATCTTCTTTTGCGTAAATCAAATAGATATCAGCCACGTCCCCTCCGAATCGCAACGTGAACAGTCGCAGCTGTAGATCTATGCAGTTAGCCGCGCAACGCTCGTTTGCAGAAATCGTGGAGTTACGCACTCCAGCCGGCCAAGTACAGGGCTGTTGAAAAGTCGTCGGTTGTTTCGCAGTTCGAAAAATCAGAAAAATGAGTCTCTAAGGATTTAGCCTCCACTAGTGCGACGCACCGTACACCGTCGCTGTTGAGCCGCTTGGCCAGTCGAATCCCATCCTGGTCAATGCCGTCTACCAACACCAGAACGGTCGAAGGCTGCACCTCCTCAAAATCGACGGCCTCCAGGGCTGGGCAAATTACATTCAAACCGAGTCCCATCAGGCCAAATCGAGCCTCTTCAACTGTGTAGCGCCGTCCTAAAGTGTCTATGGTCCCTAATAGAAGCACGGTTCCCGTGTCACTTATGGGACGTTTTTCGACCGCTTCGTCCGGAGCGATCGGATTGAGCGGCGCAAAAGGATTGTCGCAATAGAAGGCGACGTGCATGGAGGCCAAGACGGCGGCATCGTGCGGGTTATGTTTAGCCTCGGTCCAATAGTGTGCGAACGCCGCGGTAAATATGTCGCCCGTTCCAATTTTGAATACGCGTTTGCTGAGAAATGCAGGTACGACAAATGGCGCCGAGCCGTGGGAGAACACGACAGCACCTTTGACGCCTCTCTTTACAATGACGCAAGCAGTGCGTTGATCCACCAGCATCGCAGCTGCGGCATCCATCAGGCTACTGGTTCGAGCTGCGGCAAGGAGTTCTTGTTCATTGAGTACCAAGGCCAATTCGTTGGCACGTGAACCATTCTCATGAAACGGAATGACGTTGTCAGTGCCCTGAGGATCATAAACCGCTCTATCGGCCGAAATGACCGCGTCCCCCTCGACAAAACCAAAACGCAGCACGGCGTCACCGTCAACCTTGATAGCCGGCATTCTCTTAATTTCTGCTAGCGGGGGCTGAAGAAGGGGACGAGATAGGGGGTGGAAATAGGCAAATACGATTGGGGTACTTCGACCGACAAAGGTTGCCCGGATCGCCAGATCCTGCCGGACTCGATCGAGGCTGCTCTCGCTTTCGAAATAACAATGCAGCTGGCTTTCCGGGGACAGACGTAGCAGAGCGCGGGCCGCCCGCCCGCCCGAACCCAAAACAACATTCCACGAAGGGTGAAGGCAAAGCTCCCGATAGAGACCGCCTACGATTTCCATGCGAAATTTCTCCAACGCAGGGTCCAACAAGGGGGAAAACCACTTAGATGATGTGCAAATAAGCCAGTGGAGTAGCGCCCCGATAAGATGCCGTGGCGCATTTTGTTGCGTAAGATGATCCAAATAGGACTGGGTTCCAAATGCAGACCGTTGAACACAATGTTGATGTACGCCCAGTATGCTTTGTCGTAATGGGATTTGGCAAAAAGACCGATTATGAAAGTGGCCGAACGCTTGACCTTGACGCGACATTTGAAGCCATAATCAAGCCGGCGGCCGAGAGGGCGGGTCTGCGAGCAATCCGTGCAACCGATATCAATGGAAGTGGTGTCATTGACGTCTCCATGTATGACCTGCTTCTGCGCGCAGATGTGGTTATAGCGGACATTTCGACCGGCAACGTGAACGCGGTCTATGAGCTCGGCGTGCGGCATGCGCTTAGGCCCAACACGACGGTGATAATGAAGGAGGATCAAGGCAAACTGCATTTCGACCTCAATCACATCAACACGTTTCACTATAAGCACCTAGGCGAGGACATCGGCAACCGAGAGGCTATTCGCGCCAGTAGCGAGCTGGCAGACCTCATTGTGAAGGCAATGGCGTCGACAACTCCAGACAGCCCTGTATATACCTTCTTGCCGAAACTACGGCGCCCGCGGCTGTCCGATGAAGAATATGCCGAACTGCTTGACGAAGCAGAAGAACATCATGAGGCGTTGAGCAGCGTCTTGCGGGAAGGTCGGGAGGCTTTCGAGCGAAGCGATATGGCTGCTGCTGCAGCAGCTTTCGCTAGAGCCTGCGAGCTTAAGCCTCAGGAATCCTCATTTCGACAGCAATATGCACTCGCAACCTATAAAACAAAGCAACCTTCCGAAGAAGAGGCACTTTTTAACGCCCTGAGCATTATTGACCAGCTCCGCCCTGAAGATTCTAACGATCCTGAGACGTTGGGGATTACAGGAGCGATCTACAAGCGCCTCTGGTTACTCAGAAAAGATCGAGCCCACCTGGACAAAGCATTACGTCTCTATGGCCGAGGGTTCGAGGTTAGGCGTGATTATTACAATGGCGAGAATTTGGCCACATGTTTTGATATCAGGGCGGCAGAGCAAAGCGATCCAGAGGAAGTCCTTTTCGATCGTATGAGTGCCAAGAAAACGAGGATATCTCTCGTCGAAATTCTTTCATCAATGGTCGCCGAACCGTCGTTTCAGGATAGATCTGATCGGAAATGGGTTTATGCCACCCTGGCTAATACAATGTATGCTCTTGAGCGGCGGACAGAGGGTTCGATCTACGAGGAGCAATTTCGCACTTTGAACCCTGCCGATTGGGAGATTTCGACTTTTGAGGGCGTTAGATCATTGTACATATCCCCATGAGGTTGGTGTGAGCATGCTGTTGCGGTTGGGGAGCTTCAATTCTGAGTAGGCGAAACAGCCGCATGGATTCGGCCATGTGCATTTTGATGATCCTTCGACTACCATGGTTCGCAAAGCGCTGGAGGTTTTAGCTAGGCTCCTCTTGCGCACTCGACGACGGCCTGAATCCATAGGCCCTCGTTAGCGGCGATGCTACCAGAAAAACCGTTCAGTCTCGGCATTTCGCTTCCACCTGCATGATGCACCCCGATTACACGCCAGTTCGAGGCGTTGAAGACCGGGCTGCCGGAACTGCCCGGCTCGGTTGGAGCTTCGTACTGCAGCCGGCGCCTAAGCTTGGGATCCGGAGGCATGCCGTCTGGTGGACCTTCGTGGTCGAGTAGGAGATTGCCATCCAGCGAGATGCTGAGATCGTCCCCTCCTGGGTAGCCGATCACGTAAACGCGCTGGGGTGGGGTCAGCACCGGCAGCCGCGGCGCTAGTCGGACAGGAGCTGATCGCGAGGCCCCATCGTCGGCCAAGCGTACCAGGCAGGCGTCCAACATGTCGAGGGGTGAGTGCCAGAGAACCGCAATGATGGGGAAGCGCCTTGCGTCGATCTCCTCGAAAACCACCTCGCATTCGTCAAAGGGAAGCGAATGGGCAATTGTGCCATCGCTCACGACGTGTGAGTTGGTGAGCAATAGCGGCTCATTCCCCAGGGTCGGAAGGAAGTCTCCGCCTCGAACAATGAATCCCGTGCCGACTTTGCCGCCGCCGATTTGGCGGATTGCACCAATCGAGCGCGAGACCTCCACGCCGTTCCGCAACCATTCGATAGTCTTGATGCCGTCCCGACCGAGCAGAGCTTCAAGCACCCGTGGATCCAGAGCGTCAGCCTTACCTGACACCCGGGAGACGGACTCATCGAGACGGAGGCTTGCGTAGTCCTTCAGGAACTGAGATGCCTGCAGCGCCTCGACTACGCCAGCACCCACCGCACCCGTCGCAGGCAGATTCCAGAGTTGCACGTATTGACGTAGTGTCCCGGCTATCTGGAAGCTTGTGGTTTGCGGGTCTTGGACGTAATGAGCGATCTCCTCAGCTGCTCCCACGATGTCTCCCAAGCCGAGCCGGAGTTCGGCTCGCGTGGCGTGGAACCAGCGATCCCGGTTCGATTGCGGGGTGGCATCCAATCTGGTGAGCAGTTCTCGCCCGCGATCTTCGGGTTCCGCCCCGAGCACGCGCGAGCCTAGATACCGCTCGGCGACACGGTTGAGCGCCATCAGGTTGGGCACGGCCCAGTTTGGATCGAACGAGGAAGCCAGCCGGTAGTGGTCGGCCGCCTTGCAAAGCACGCGGCGAGCATAGTCGCTGCTCTTGTCGGACACTCGCAGGAACTGTTCCTTGTACCCCCGCCCCAGCAGTCCGCAGAACTCGGCGCTCAGCCCGTCATCATCGCTAATGGACATCTGGGCGGTCGAGAGCATCCCGAGCGCCGCGTCGATTTCGCCGAGATCAAGCTGTCCCTGCGCGTGGAAGGTCCGCATCCGTGGTGTGTCAACGCCCGCCTTCCGTAACGCCTCTGCAAACTCGGTGAGTTGCCGAAACCTCCTGGTGTCTCGAAGTCTCCGGGCGACTTCTTCTGCCTCCTCTGGTGTCACCGCTTCACCGGCTGCGGCCTTGTTCAAGAGGGTCTCAGCGAGGTCGACGGCAGTTAGCTGCTTGTCATATCCCGAAATCAAGGTCGACTCACTATCCTAGCTTCACGAAAGCTGTAGCATGCTCGACAATGCTGTCCGAAGCTCTGACTGCCTCAGATACTTCGTGATGGAATGACGCCACGCGCCGTCATTTCGGACCGCAATATCCTCGACCGCGCGACGGCCATTTCGGTAAAAGTCGTTTGCGATGAACGGATCGAACCCTGACACCGGATCAAGCCGGTCAAACACGTTGACCCACCGCCCAGTGATCTTGCTCGGAAACCCGTCCACCCTTGACCACTCAGGCGCCATCCGATCTTGTATCTCATCTAAGCCCAATGGTCCCCCAACCGTGATCAGTCCCGAGATCTGGGGACACTCCGCCACTCGCATCAAGCAATCGTAAGCGATGACGCTGCCCAAGCTATGGGCGACGACTATGTGCGTCTCAGCATTAGTTGACGCTCTCAAGCCATCGATGAGCCGTGCGCGCACCGCATCTTGGACTTTGTAGGAGACTCCGGGTCGCGGGGTGTGTACCTTGTTGAAGAGGTAGTGGTGCGCGTCGCGAAGATAGGTTTCCATGAACTTCGCTTTAAGCGACCACGGGAGCGGTATCCGTTCAAGGGCGACGCCAGTCAGATTGCGATCTTCCGGAATAGCCTCAACGGCTTCGGCAGCGGCAAGCAAGCCTCCAGTCTTTACGGCAAGGCCGGTAATGAAGGCAGCCTCCGCAGGCGAGCCCGAAAGAGGTGCGAGGGTATTTACCGCCGCGTCCACGTCACTCGGAATTAGTTCGCGAGCGTTTTCGTAAGCGGACACATCCGGGTCAGGGGCTTCGTAGAGGATGTCTGCCCAGTATACCAAGGTCGATGTAACACCTTCGGCGCCAAGGTCCAGGCCATCCATTCCGCTCGCCAAGGCTCGGCGCCAGATATTTAGGAGCGCATCTGCGGCCGGTTTGTTGCTGAGCCCATGAATGAAGGTGACGTGCATGTTGCCCCGTGCCTCTGCGTTTGTGGCATGCTAATAAGCAGTGTCGGACTTGTCATCTCTGGGGACGAAACCAGTGCCTCAGTCAGGACCGTGCGAACGGCTCTGAGTTCAAGTGAGGAATTTTCAGATCATTACTCGCGCCCATTGAAAGATATCGTCAAGATTGCAAGCTCCCGCGCTCAGCTCGTGCAGCCGAAGATTACCGCACACCCACCTTCGCTGCCTGCTCCAGGTTGGCGGTTGTGGCGTGTCATTCCATTCGACGTCTATTCTCTACCATCAACGCAAACTCTCGCTGAATAATTCCGCGCAGGGAAACGATGTCCTGGTAACGATGCACCTGCAAGCCGCTAATGTTGAAATGGACATTTGCGTCTGCGTGAGCGATTAGCAGAATATCTGACGGCTGGTTGCCCACCCCGTGGGCGTATCCGAGTTCGTAATAGACGTTCGGACGCTCATTTGAAAGATCAACGATGATGAATTCAGATTGTTCGATGTACCTTTTGATTTCATCAATGATCACCAGTGACCCTGGACGAGAATCCGCCCTTCTGACGGTGAGAGGGGGGATAAGTTTCGCGCATTCGTCGGCCACTGCATTGTATATCTCAAGCTCTCCAGTGAAGTGCATCACCATGAAGACAAGCCCCACCGTCCATCCCGGAGCATGAAGCTGCCGAATGTTGGCCGCTAGCTGATCCGCATAGCTTGGCGACGACAGAGTCAAATCTCCTAACCATCTCTCCTGCGGCGCAGCTACTACTTCCCACATGTCTTGGGCTGCCCCTTCGAACAGCCCTATAGGAAATGACGGTTTTCGAAGCGCTCTTGCTAATTCCAGGACGGTCTTTGTATTGTCTCGGCCAGAGATGGCCACGACGGCATCTGCATCCATCAGAACTCGGGTCCAGTACGTCTCGTCGTAATTGCCCCTTCTGTGCTCCAGCCCCTGCGGGATAATCGGGTGCGTAATAGGTTGTTAGATAATCTCGCAGAGGCTTGCCAAGACGCGAACAACTAGCTTCAGCTGCGGCTGTTATTCTAGCTCCGAGCTCGAAAGCTCCCCCAAAAATCAACTCAATATCATTTCCGATGAAAGCCCGTCCGATCTCGACTGCCAACCCGTCTGCTGCGGTTTTATCCTTTTTCCCAAGTGGGCGTCGCCATCCGTAGCTTCCGATTAGCAATACCCGGGGCCTCCTCACGTCAACCTACTCCAGTGTATCTCCGCGCGACCCGACACACCCATCTCCAGATCGTCCGCGGCCTCAACTCCATCATTCGCGTATGAACACTCGTCTGAGCTGCCAGCACACCGGGACGCAGGGTATACTGCGCCGCCACGTGCTGGGGAGTGAGAGTGATAAACTGCGGAGGACTCATAGCCCGACATGCCTCGACCTAATCTTAGCACGTTAGCACCGTTCGCTCGACCATACCGGCCTCACGGGCCAATCGCTGGAATTCGGAGGTGGCATCGTAGTCACCCCGCGGCTGACCCTCCCAAACAAGGATTGCCAGAGCGCTCGCTGGCGCAGCCGCGACCGCGGTGTATTTCACGATCATCTTGTTCACTTCACTGAATGCGCGAGTTTCTCCCAGCGAGCATGAGAGGACCATGAGATCGCCCGCCCGCGCAGCCTTTGAGACGATCCTGTCGTAGAGGGGACCCCAAGCGCCGGGCCGATCTATCACTGAAGTCTGGCGAAACACCGTGTGGTCGAACGGTAACACGATGCGGCAGCGCACGCCAATCTCCGACGCGGCATCAAGTGCCAGCAGATCGGATCCGCAGGCAGCCGACGAGACAAGCAGACCCACCTTCTCACTTAGCATCAACTGTCGAAGTTCTTTCTGTACCGCTGCCGTACGAGCAAGTGGAAACCGTGCGGTGTTTCCATTTGGCGGATCGATGCGGCGGCCGGCAAGAGCCGCGACCGTGGTTCTCGCTTGTCGATGGCCCTCTGCACTCACATCAATGGCCGACCTTGGCCTGCTTGAGCGCGTCGACGATGCGGTCCCGCTCGAAACTCGTGGCCCAGCTCGTTCCGACGTTCAATAGACCTGCTGGCGTTAAATTGAACTTGTTGAGTTTCACAGCCGCTAGCTTCAAGTTGACGTCGCTCTCCTTGGCACGGTCGACCTCCCATTTCATCCATTTGCTGGTGTGGCTCTTCTCTCCCACAAGAACCAGCAAGTGCGTTGCGGCCTTCATGAGCGTGGTTAAGCGAGCCTTGACAACGGCGGCATCGGTGCTGTTGATCGCGACATCTGGGCCGCGGCTATCAAATTCGAAATCGAAATCCGGGTTCGCGTCCCAAGCTTGAAGCAGGCGCTTGTAGTGCGCGTCCTCCGAATGATCGTAGCTCACGAATACTTTAGGCTTCGCCATCGATTAAACCGCAATCCTGAGATATGTGAACCGAACCCCATCGCATCTGCCCGCTGCCTTTTGAAACAGTGTTCAGTGAAAGTCGACTCGGCCCTACCTGCAGGTTGAGCGAACGGCACGAATTGATCAAGTTTATTCGGTTCTGGATAGGCGCCCCGGAACGTCGGCCGAGGGCGTATTTCGGCGCTTTGCCGAGACAGCCCGGTACGGGCTGGTCCATCCCGAGATTTTTTTCGAGGGAGGGCGCGCTTATACGTCGTGCGGACGTGCGCTTTGACGTGCAAATGATCCTGTCGCGATGGCGATCTATCATCTTCACGTCAAGGTCATTGGCCGCAAGGCCGGCTCCAGTGCTGTCGCGTCTGCTGCCTACCGCTCGGCCTCGCGGCTGCGCGATGAGAGGATCGAACGCAGCCATGACTTCTCCGCCAAACGCGGTGTTGTCCATTCCGAGGTGATGCTGCCGCACGATGCACCGGAGGTCTGGCGCGACCGCGAACGGCTGTGGAACGATGTCGAGGCGTTCGAGGTCCGCAAGGATGCGCAGCTTGCCCGTGAAGTGGAGTTTGCGCTCCCGCGCGAACTCAGCCGGGCGCAAGGCATCGAACTGGCGCGCGACTTTGTTCAGGCTGAGTTTGTCAGCAAGGGCATGGTGGCCGATCTCAATGTGCACTGGGACAGGGCAGAGGATGGCAGTCCCAAGCCGCATGCTCATGTGATGCTGACCATGCGGTCCGTGGACGATAATGGTTTTGGGTCAAAGGTGCGAGACTGGAATCGCACCGAATTGGTCGAGCGCTGGCGCGAGCGATGGGCGGAGCTTGCCAATGAACGCCTGGCCGAACTCGACATCGACGCCCGCATCGATCATCGCAGCCTGGAGGCGCAGGGCATTTCACTGGAGCCGCAAACCCAGATTGGTGCGCCGGCGCAGCGCATTGAGGGCAGTGGCCTTGCTGCTGGCGACATTGAAGCAGATCGCGCCGAACTGCATCGCGAGATCGCGCGCAACAACGGCGCGCGCATCATTGCCGATCCATCAATGGCGCTGGACGCCATCACGCATCAGCAATCAACCTTCACCCGAAAGGACATTGCGAAGTTCTCGCATCGCCACAGCGACGGGATGGAGCAGTTCAACGCGGTCGTGGCAGCCATCGGCAACGCACCCGATCTGGTTGAACTCGGCAAGGACCGGCGCGGCGAAGACCGTTTCACCACAAGGCAGATGATCGAGACCGAGCAGCGCCTGCATCGCGCGGCGGAGCGTATCGATTTGGACGAGCGCCACGCGGTGAGTGAGGCACATCGCGAGGCTGCTCTGGCGCGGGCTGCGCAACGCGGGCTTATCCTGTCGGGCGAGCAGAGCGATGCGCTGGCGCACATCACCGACGGTCGCGGTCTTGGTGTCGCCGTCGGCTTTGCCGGAACGGGCAAGAGCGCCATGCTTGGCGTTGCGCGCCAGGCATGGGCAGCGGCGGGCTATGAGGTCCGAGGTGCCGCACTCTCCGGTATTGCCGCCGAGAATCTGGAAGGCGGTTCAGGCATCGCGTCACGCACCATCGCCAGTATGGAGCATAGCTGGGGACAGGGCCGCGATCTGCTCACCCCGCGCGATGTCCTGGTGATCGACGAGGCCGGCATGGTCGGCACGCGCCAGTTGGAGCGCGTGCTCTCCCATGCGGCGTACGTTGGGGCAAAGATCGTCCTCGTCGGCGATCCGCAGCAGCTACAGGCGATCGAAGCCGGTGCCGCATTCCGTTCGATTCACGAGCGACATGGCGGCGTTGAAATCGGCGAGGTGCGCCGGCAGCGCGAGGACTGGCAGCGCGATGCCACGCGCGATCTGGCAACCGGCAGGATCGGTGCCGCGATCAGCGCCTATGACGCGCAAGGCATGGTGCATCAGGCTGCAACGCGCAATGAGGCGCGAGGTGAACTCGTCGACCGCTGGGATCGCGACAGGCAGGCGCATCCAGAGGCAAGCCGGATCATCCTCACCCACACAAACGACGAGGTACTTGCTCTGAACCAGGCAGCGCGCGAACGCATGCGCGCTGCCGGCGATCTCGGAGATGATGTTCACGTGAACGTTGAACGCGGTGCGAGAGACTTTGCAAGCGGTGATCGCGTCATGTTCCTGCGCAACGAGCGCGGGCTCGGCGTCAAGAACGGCACGCTTGGCATCGTGGAGGATCTGAGCACACAGACCATGACGGTTCGCGTCGACGATGGGAGGTCAGTTCACTTTGACCTGAAAGACTACGCGCACATCGACCACGGCTATGCCGCGACCATTCACAAGGCGCAGGGCATGACTGTCGACTGCACCCATGTGTTGGCAACGCCGGGCATGGATGCACATGGCAGCTACGTCGCCCTGTCGCGGCATCGAGACAGGATGGACCTGCACTATGGCGGCGACGACTTCAGCACGCGGGATCGGCTGGACCGTACGCTGTCACGGGACCGCGCCAAGGACATGGCGTCGGATACGAGCGGGTCGACCCGGCGCAGAGCTATGCCGAGCGGCGCGGTATCACGTTCCGCGAGCGCCTGGTCGAGATCGTGCGCCGGATCGTTCCAGAGAAGCTGCGCGACAGGATCGGCGGGTTGTTCGACGGGTTGCACTCGCCCGCAGACGGCGAGCCCATGCAGGAACGCGGACCTGGGCCGGTAAGGGAGAGTGTTGGGGTGCAGATCGGAGATGCAGGCCGGACGCCCGGCAGAGGAAATCTTGCCACCGGAGTGCCGCGCGACACGAATGTGCCGGTGGACGCGGAAGCGGCGTTGCGCAGCGCTCGCACGAAGGCGCTTGTTCGTCACGCGCGCGCGCTCGACGCGATATCGCACAACGCAATGCGGATGGCCAGGGCAGTCCCGACCAGATGCGCGAGTTGAGGGATGCGCGCAACGCGTTCGAGAAGGTTCGGCCTCATGGCTGGCGCGACGCCGAAGCGGCCTACGTCAAGAATCCCGAGTTGGTTCGCGAAGCGGGTGCCGCCCGGGTCAACCGCGTCGTTCTTGCTCTCCAGCTTGAGACGGAAATTCGCACCGGGATGGATCTCGATCCCGGCCGCCGCGCCGACCGTTTCGTGGAACGTTGGCAAAAGCTCCACCGGACAAGCCAGGACCAATACCAGGCCGGCGACATGTCCGGCTACAAGTCAACGCGTTCGGCCATGTCCGATATGGCCAGGAGCCTCGAACGCGATCCTCAACTTGAGTCCCTTCTGGCAAACCGCAAACGCGAACTTGGCATCAACGTGGATTCGGGTCGCCGCTTGGGCGCGGAACTCGCATTCAGCCATGGCGTCGGCAGGGGACGCGGTATCGGGCTATAGCACCCATCCGATTTGCCGCCGTTTCCACTCCGCAGACTGCTGAAGCGACAAACCTGATTGCGTCCAGCATTCGGTCCGTCCTGTGTGTCCCAGCAGATACCAGCAACCACCAGTGGGGTGCAGGCAAACTATGCCCGAGCCGGATCGAATTATACGCCTCAAAACCGTCCTTGCCAGGACTGGCCTGTCCCGTTCAACCATCTATCGCAAGATCGCCGAAGGCACGTTCCCGGCCCAAATCAAGATCAGCTTGAACGGTGCGGGATGGAGGGAGTCCGACATCAATCGGTGGGCCGCTGATCCAGTCTCATGGCACACCAGCACATCACGAAAAAACATCGACTAGTGGCGGTGAAGTCGCAGGTTGCTGTCAACGTTGAACACTCCTCTAAGGCAAGTTCAACGACTGGGAATGGGCCGGAAGCGGACTGGCATCTATTGTGAGCGGGTACAGAAAGCGGCCATTCCATTCCCGTGAAGAGTTTCGAATGCCGGCAGACGAAACTCTCTACGGTATAGGTCGGGCAGGTTGTGGGCAAAACGCGGTATACCGGCGGCTCGCCTGGCGGATAACGCTAGCCAGTGTTTGTCCCTAGCTAAGGCAGTTGCCGACGAATGCCGGTCATTGAGCAAGCCCCTGTTTGATCAATCAATCGCGTCAGGACTCGGTCAATCTCAAGATCCTTGGCTTAGCGCTCGACGCAGTGAAGAACATCGCGTGATACGGCTCGAGCGCCTTCAGCCGGTCCGTGGTGCGCTGCTGCTCGGCCGTGGCGCCGGTGTTGCGCGCGATGGTTCGTGCGTCTGCTTCGGTGACCCGCAGCACGAGATAACTCGCGACGGCTTCAAACAGCGCACCGTCAAAATCTCGGACGCCCTGTGATGCGAGTGCGAGCGCCAGGCCGTATTTACGGCACTCTTTCGCAAATCTCGGAATAAGTTTAAGCTTCGCAGCACGATGCGCTTCGTCGAAAATGATCGCGTGGGTGAGGCTATCCTGTACGCCGCGACGGAACATATCTTTGTAAATGCTGTAAAGCACGAAAGCCGAGAAGGCCCGCTGAACGATGTCGTTTGTGCTCAAATGCACTCTAACCAGCGTCGGTCTGTGATCTAAGAGGATGCCGGCCGCACCGTCGTCCCCATCAAAAAATCCATAGTCGGTCAGCTCTTGTAGCCGGGCAAGAAGATTTTGGTTCGGCTTCGGCCGCGATTTCAAAATATCGACGAATGTCTTGAACCGAGGTGGGCCAGGACGATCGCCGTCTCGATTGTTCCAACCAAGATCGTCATAGCTCTGCTTGATCGCGCCACGCAGTTCTTCGAGCTGGATTTCGCCAAGATCGGGAAAGATTGACGCGAAAATGTCGCGCAGCGTCCCAGCCACGTCGATATAAGCAGTGGGCCCGGGCGTATCGACGCGTAACGGATTGAATCCCAATCCATCGAAGTCGATCGTGCGCAGAGGTCCGAACTTATTGATAAGCTTCTCGTCGATATCGTCATGGTAAGAGAATATGACGGGAGCGATGCCAGCGGACTCTAATTGCTTAGCGATGTTGATGAGGGCGGTCGTCTTCCCCATGCCAGGCAACCCCACCATCATCAGATGAGGATTAGTGCGGATCGAAACTGACCAGTCGACTGGGACATGGGTCAGCGTCTCGCCAAGCAATATCTCGACGGGATCTCTGTAGGATGACGACGGCTGCGTATCGAACGACTCAGTCACCGGTCGCGAGGCGCTTTTGAGGTCTGATCGGCTTCCAACGCCTATCGCCACATCCGGGGCCGCGTGCGTCTCGGCGTCAGGAAGCGTATTGGAGTCTGAGACCTCAGTGTTTATGCCCAAGTCATCGGGCGCGTCGCTTCGCAAGGTCGAATCCTGCGACACGCCTGTCACCACATCGTCAGTGGCCGAGGCATTCAGGGACGAGGGGGATTCCACGGATACCTCGTCGTGTACGGTCGCCGCCGGATCGCCGACGCCGGGCGCCGGCGGTAGCATCATGCGTTCAGCGGAATGTCCAGTCTCGTCCGGCAGCATCGTCGGTCCAAACAGCCACAATGCGGTGTCGCTGCGCTCTGAATATATGCGCTCAACCTGTCCCGTGCGATGTTCAGGGCAGAAGACATAGCCGACATCCGGATCAGCGACCGTCCCGGGCAGATAGTTCTCCTTCAGTACTAACTGGTCGATTTCATTTCTGAGCCGCGCATAGCCCTTTTGCGACAGTCGGTGGCGGCTCGCGCGGTCAACGTAGAAACGCATCAATTTGGCCAGCTGAGCGCGCCGTACCACGCGATCGAGCGGCGCCAAAGAGTCGCCGAAGAACCAATCCATCCAGCGATCGCGCAACTCACTGGTCTGAAGGACCATGTGGGCAAGCATATCGGGTTGGCGCGCTGTACGCAGATGCTGCCGATGTTTTACTTCGACGAAGCGGAACTCCAGTGGGCCCCGGCTCGGCGCGCTCACATGGATGAAGTCCGCGCGGCGGGCGCTCTCCCCGACCTCCGTCGCCATCTGGACGATCGGTGCGTGATCGGCGATCTCGTCGACCGGGATCAAGACACCCTGCTCAACACTAAGCCAAGGCCCCCGCTGTTCGCCGCTCGCCACACAATGCGCATACATGAGTGCCAATGCGATCAATTCGCCAGTCCTGGTACCGCCGTCGGCTAGCCGAATGGCGAGCCTGCCGCTCAGCGCCTTCAACTGACTGACAAGGAACCTGCTATTCCGCTCGCTGCTGCTCAACCCCATATCACCGAGCGCCTCATCCACAAGGTCGCGAACGGCGTCAAGATTTGTGGTTGAGGTGACGAGTTGGATCGCTGTCAGGTCAGAGCGCTCAGGAACAGTGTCAATAACGAAACGTTCGTAGGCCTCAGGACTTGCCTGCGGGGAATCGAAGTAATCGAGCGCGGCGTTGCGATCGAGCGTTACCACCCAATCGCTATGTTCGTGCAACCGCTCGACCCTCACGCGATCCTCCGCCGACAAGCGGGTCTTGAGAACGGGCCAATGATCGCTGGATCCGCCCAACGCACGCGCGGTAGCGCGTGCTGTCGCGCGATCGACGCGCCGCAGACGGTCGGCAGCATTCCGATTGTCGGGGCTCGGCTCGCCACTCAGTTCGGGCGCGGCGAACGTCATCCACGCCAACTCTTCGTCGGGCACGGCGCGTCGCTCCAACGTTCGCAGCAGCCCCCAGCCGTGAAACGGTCGAGCATCTGAAATCGTCGCGGTGGCAACCGTATCCAGTGTCGTCTCGAACAAATCGAAGGCCAGGCTAACATGCGCGGCTCGCATATTGCCCCAGGCTGGGTCTTCGATCGCCGGCTCCTCCCGTTTAGCCCAGCGCAGGCGCGGCACCAAGACCTCGCCCGGTCGCGTCGCAGTCTCGGCCAGCCATCTATCTCGCGGATCTAGAACCTGACCGCCTGCGCGCCGCCGTTGGCCGACTGTCGATAGGAACTGCCCGGCGCTGGAGGAGCCCGGTGCATGGAACAGATCGAGGGTGAAGCACAATGGCGATTCAGCCTCATCGTCCTCGTTCAATCCACGCGCCGCGAGCGCTCGCCCCAGCGCCCTAGCGACTGTCATGCCGTCGCCGGCCCGCCACGCCTGAATCGCCAAGAGATCAGGACGCTCGCCACTCGCGCCACCATAGCAATCGAGATAGTGGCCTAGCTCGCGCGCGATTGCCGCAGCGCTCGCCTCACCGATCGATGGCGCAGACGCTGTGCCGGCACCGAGGCAAGCCGCGAGCAAGGCGGTAGCCGCCTTGGGTTCGCGCTCGCCGTCGACCGTCATCGCAATAGTGTGGAATCCGATCACGTCGGCAAACACGAAACCGCGCGTCTGCCCTGTCCCAGGCAAGGCAAAGGGAAAGAATGCCGAGTCGATCGGCACAACCGTCTTCTGGATATGGCTCGGCGACAGTCCCTGTTCGTAGCGAGCATGTGCCACAACTTGATCGTAGTGGGCATGCCAGGCAAAGCGGACGGGGTGGAGCGGCGTAACGAGTAGGCCAATTAGCTGTCCTGATTGCGTTCGAACCTCTATCGTACCGTGTAGTGCCAGATGCGGCGTTCCCCCATCCAGCGCCTTCTCCCAGGCGTTGACGTAGTTGTCCGCAACCGACCAGCCGACGGTAATAATGCGACCAAGCAGCCCTACGCTCCCAAGCTCTCCGGCGAGTTTGCGGCTGGCATCCCGTGCACGCTCCGTCGTCGCGCTTCGATCAGCCGGTTCGAGCTCGACAAACTCCAGTTTACCGATCGGAGAACCGTCAGCCCGTACAGTCTGGACCCAATGACCGATGGCGCCACTGCGCGCAATCCAATCCACCTCCATGGCCCTCAACAGTGCGGGTCGGTGCACACGCGCGCCCTTGGTTGCTGTTTCTCCCTTCCAAGTGACGAAGCCTTTTCGATCCTCGACAGGGCGCTCCGCTGCGCCGGGCCCGGCAACCAATTGCTCAAATGCCGAGCGGTCACTTACGCTGATCGCGCCTTCAACGAGCGTGCGGACCTCCTGGCCAGACGCGCTGGTCAGTTGCATGATTGTCGCGCCGAATTCGAGGGTGAACGGCTCGCTTTGCAGGGGCGCCACGTTCTCCAAACCGATCACCGCGACTTCTACGACCGCATCGAACTTCTCAGTTCCCTCAAGATCCTCGAAGTCATCAACCGTGATCGCCACCTGTTGCGTCTTGTGGTCGCGATGGCGCACCACACGTTCAGCAAGCATGTCTTCGCCAGCAATCACTGATACTCGATAGTCGACACTTCCGGCCTCCAGACTTTCGGGGTCACTGGACCAGCGAACCGTAAGTTGCGCCCGATCCTTAGCGCTCGCTGTCCGGTCAAGAATTAAACGAGGGGTCGTGTCCTCACCCTCTGCTTTGGCGAGACCGGACCATTTCAAGATTCCACCCTTAGCATCACGCCAGGGGGCTAGAAAGATTCGGCGCAACTCCTCACTCGCGAACCCCGGCTTTAGAGTGCCCAGCCAGAGGTTGGGTTGCTCTTCGATGCGCCGTGCAGCTTCCTCCGGACTCATGCCCGACACGAAACGCAGCGCCCGCTCCAACTCGGGCGCCCGTACGCCCGCATTTTCCAATTGCAGCGCGCGGACGCGCTCGGCAATCGCGCGCGTATCGCTCACATAGAGCAGGCGATCTGCGAGCTCGGCCGACATATCGAGTTCGCTCGTCGAAGGGTCGCAGTCGCTTGCAACCGGCCAGAGACCAAGCCGAGCGAGGGCGCCGCCCGGATCATCCGCGGCAGCAACGTAGAAGTCGAACTTCGACCAAGGCGTCAGCCGGCGGCGCCGGCCGAGCCGTTCCGCGCGCCATACAGCCTCATCCAGCACGCCCATGCGACCAAAGAACGGTCTGCGCGCCAGCTTCAACGCCTCGCCGAACAGCTCAGCCTCACCGATTTCACGGCCGGCGCTGTAGATGCCGTCGAGGCCAGCCCCCGCGCGGAGCGGATCCACCAGTAGCAAGGCGGCGTTGGCCTTGTCCTCGCGCTGTTCAACGGCTTGATCAGCGGAAATGCGTCTGCTGCCAGCCGTGTCGACTACGGCATTAACCGTCCAGCCCGGCACTACGAAAGCGTCGCTGTCGGCCAGGGCATCAATTTGCTCCGACGGCAAACATCGCAGAAAAGCCACCGCGCCAGAACTTGGCGCCCCAAGCCGGTTAACAACGGCCTGAGCCAGAAGTGCGGCATGGCGAGGTCCTGTCACGCGGGTTCTTCCATCTGTTCGATGTCGTGATGGGCGCGATACCGAGCTTTGAGCTTTTTCATACGCTCGGCGTCATTGACGCCGATCAACAACCCCAGGTCTCGCAATCGCCGCTCGAGCATCCGCCTATTGCGCTGGAGCAGATCGCTTGGCACCGCCAGGTTCGGTGGCGCACGATCGATGTAGAGTCCATAATGCTCTCGCAGAACACGCAGAAAATCGGGGTAGGAAAGCGGTTGCTCCTTGCGGCCCTTGCCGGTCCGACGAACGTGCCGATGTACAAGATATTCGATGACTGGGTTGGTTAGAACGAAGGACAAAGCGTCACCACGACGGCCCTGTCCTTTCTTCCGAGTCTGATGAAGGGTGACCTTGCGACGCTTGGCCAGCCCATTCACCTCGTCGATCATTAATGCCGAGGATAGGAAGGTGTTAAGCCTTTCGGTTCCCTTACTCGAGGAGCCCGTAAAGGCAGTGCTCAACGCTTCCGCGAGCGCGCGGCCAGGATCACCTTCACCCGACTCTTCGCCGAGCAAGGTGCGCAACTCGAGATCCTCAGCCGACTCGGCCGCATCGCGCAGCTTTCGCGCAGTTCGCGTAAAGTGGCGCCGGGCGTCCCGGGCCTCCTCATGACTGCCATTCAGAACCGAACCGAGCAGATTGAGCCAGTCCGTACCGTCTGGCGATGTGGGTGGCCATGATTTGCGGTCAATCTCCGACTCGCTCCGCACAAAGTGGTCGAGGAGCCGCGCGTGCATCAGCACCGCCGGCAGCCGGTTAAGCGCCTGTCGCATCAGGAAACCGGATTCCTCGGATGTGGCGCGAAGGGCTAGATCGGATCCGCTTGAGCAATCTACGAACAGCGGGAACTTCGGCGCAGCGGCCACTTCCGGCAGCACCCCTGTTGTGCCCCAGCGGTTCATGATCTCCACGGTAGCCGTCAGGATTGTCGTCAACCCGATCGCGATCGCCGACTCGAACATCTGAAGAAGCGCGGCACGCGGCATCGCAGCGCCACGCGCATAGCAGTCGAGAAAGACCAAGAGATCATCTCTGAAAATCTCGGCCGCACGCGCTGCAATCGGGCGCTGATTAGGGATTGGCCCGGGATTGTTCCGCCCGACCGCCTTGGCCGGGGCCTCGCCGCATCCCTGTGCCAATCGGATCGTTACCAGCTGGTCGAGCGGAAGTGGTGCCGCTTCGTCAAGTTCGTCTGATCTAAGGTCGCTCTTGAGGAGGCCGGTAGTCTCAGTACCCGGCGCGAGCGACGCCAATAGATCGTTGTCCTGCACTCTTGCTCCGACCCGATATCGACCGCGCTCCGCAAACGGCTCAACTATTTCGCCGTCCCGCTGGTTGCTGAGCAGTGCGGTGACCATTTCGGGAACGCCACGCAAATTGGCCGAGCTACTCGGAAGGTCGATCCATGAGGCAAAATAGTGGTTCGCAAAGCAGCGCTGAACCTGCTCGTCGTGGGACTCCGAATGCCGCCGATTTTCTAGGATCGACGTGAGCAGAAAGTCACCCAGGATTGCTCGACCAGTAGCGGAATCGAATCCTTCGATACTTGGGTCCTCGACCAGCCTCGCAACCGTCGTAGAGATAGTCGGGGGAGCGCCCGCACCATAAGCCTCCGCGAATTTCCCTTTGCCGCGGCGATTCCCCCAACGGAAAAGATACAGCATCATCGGCAGGATAGCCCCGACCGAAAAGTCTTGCGGCGTGAACGGAAAGACTGGTGGATAGGTGCTCGTCCAAATCTGTGCGGTCATTTGGCTACCCAAAACGGATTCAACGACCTGACGGGTTTCGTTCGCCATTATGCGCTCTCGCTTTTCAAGAGGATCGTCTGGCGGCCGTCCCGGCTCTCGATGTCGAGGCGATGGACCTTTTCATTGTCCGCCGGGTTCCAAGCGTTGAGTGCTCGCTCGTCCTCCTGAGCCAGTCGGCTTGTGAAAACACCCAGGTTGGCAAAGACGTCATCAGAAAAGGCGTCGAGAATTTGAACACCATCGGCGAGATCCATCAAGAGGCTGTAGAGCTCGAGCGGGATCCGCAGTTCATCAGCCCCAAGGTGATCGGGCGCGTAGCGCAACCTAAGATAGCGATGGAGCGTCTCCATCCCGACCGTCGCCTGAAAATGCTCAGCGACTAGCGAGAAGCGCCCGAGAGATTTTTTTATCCAGAACGCGGTTTCTGTCGGCGTCCGGGGCACAACCCTGATGGGGACACAGTCTAATTCGCGGTAAGCGAGATCCGGTAGCGCCTCGAGCCGAGATAGACCGTTGCACAAGCGCTGCTTGATCAAGGATTGCTCCTCGCTCGAAAGCAGCGGGAAACGCCGGAACTCGTCCGCGCGGCGGCCGTCGCGCAGTGTCAGGGCAGCCTCATCGCCGCCGACTGCCTGCACTTGACCCGCCGACCAGACGAAGTAAGCGCGGCGTCGCGCGCTCCGCAACGGGATGGGCCGGCCGAATAGATTTCGAAACCGCCGTGCACCATGGGCGGGGTCTGGACCGCCGCGACCGATGAGATAGCGATCGACCCGCGCGTGTCCCTCTAGCGCAGGATCGAGCCGCGCTAGTTCTCTCAACAAATCGCCCTGACGGGCCGGCGACTCGGGATTAAACGCATGGTCTGCGGGATCGTGGGGCTCCAGGTCAGGATTATTGTGCAAATCTTCGCAGGCATTTAGTCCGAACAGAATGTAGCTGATCGCGGCCTTGAGTTCGCGTGCGGTGATATGGATTTCGTTTCGCTGGTGGACTGTCTGCAAAGCGTCGGTCAGCCGCGCCCGCAACCGGTTGCCTTCAGCGAGGACGCTCGGATCACTACTTGCGCCCATCATGTCGGCAGAGCTCTTCATCGTACAGCGCGCCTGAGCAGTGCAGGTTCGGCAAGGGGCCCAGATGGTCGCAGCCCGGTCTCCGCCGACGAGACGGCGGACCAACTCGTCAACAAACTCGGTCGTTATGATACCGCGGGCTAAGTCCAGCCCCCCCACGAGCGAGCGATTATTGAGCTCGACAAGTCGGATATGAGGAGAAGTTTGCTCGCTCTGATGACTGAGCGCCGCTGCCAGATCGGAGGTCAGGGCAGTTTCGCCCTGCTCCAATTCAACGTGCTCAATCCACTCCATGAGCCGACCATCATTGACCGCGACCAGATGGACTCGGCGGTCATTTGTTGGTCCGTTGAGAAATGGACCGAACAGTTCGTCGAGCAGGCTGTCAGCGGATCGGCCCTTCCAGCTAGCGGCGCCGTCAAGATTGATCTTCGCTGTCCGACCCGCGAGGTCTCCCGTCCATACGCGTTCGCTAGATTGTGGCGGTTCGCCGCCGAGAGTTTGCACAAGGCGCTGCAGGAAGGCGGTCTTCCCATCGCCGGCGTTGCCGCAGAGAATTACGAGCGACACGTCTCCGGCGGCAATAGCCGCCGGCAACACTGTATCGAGCGCTGTCGGTACATAGGTGTCGAACGCAAATTCGGAGTCGAGGCCGCGGGTCTCCGTATTGCCGAAGCGAGAGCCCGGATAGGTGCTCAGGATGTCCTTCACCCGCGCGACCTCGTTCGGACCAAGCGGCTCGGGATCAGCCGAAATCGCACCTGCTGTGGGTGTTGATTGCTGGCCGATAGACCGGCCTGCGCGCAATTCCTGCAGCGCGGCGCCCGCGTTCACGAACCGCCTGCCCGCAGGGCCAGTAGCCCGATCAAGAAGGGGAACGAGCGCTGGAAAGGCAGCTCGCTCCTCATTCGTCCAATCGAGACCCAGCCCAGCTTTTGCCGGTGCCGGCGGACGATTGGTGATCGCATGAAACAGCGTTGCTGCAAGGCTATAGACGTCGTCTCGGGCCAGGTTTCTCCCACCGTCGCGTCGCTCCGGCGAGGCATAGAGCACGGTACCCTGGCTGCGCGGCTGACAGTCAATCGGTCCCGCGAGATCATAGTCGATGAGGACGACCTGCGCCTCATCAACGAGAATGTTGGATAGGCTAACGTCGCCGTGCACCCAACCCTGGGCGTGAAAAGCGTCAAGCGCCTCGCACAGCGTCTCGAACCAATTGATGACGAGCTTTTCAGTGGATTCCGTCCCGTCTACCTGCGCGATGAAGTCCAAGTCGCCGGACCACGTGCTGAGTGGGGCCCCCTGCGTCCAACGAAGCAGGCTCATCAGTTCGTTCGCGTTCCAACTGCTCGAACATTCAAGGATGTTCGAGAGCCCTCTGCGCAACGACAGGGGGCGCAGCCTTTGATAGGCCGCCAGTGACGCCGGGCCAAGGTCAGGATTGAAGACGGCCTTGCCAACGAACGTTCCGATCGGCTCCCCATTTTCAATGTCAAGCTGCTCAAGCTTGAAGGTCCGGCCGACACCGCCCTGGCCGAGCACGGAAACCACTCGGTAGTGAGAATCCTTCCACTTGAAGCGATACCCTTCGTCCCACCTTGTAGGCGAAATAGCTTCCGGCTTCACGGGCGGCAGTTCGACGGGTTCAGGATCTCGCTCCTGAAGGAGATCCACAATGTCTCTTGCGCGAGGGCGGCGTGACGGATCGGGATCGCACCCTAGGAGAAGGATCTCGCGAATATCCGGCGCCTCATCCGCCGAGAAGAGCTCGACCAACACGCAGCACAGGCTGAATAGGTCGGATGACGGCGTCGCCGCCGCTAATCCATTTGATCGAACTTCAGGCGCTGCGAACGCACCGAGATTGTCGCCGATTTGACCTTCGCTCAACGTCTGGGCAGACGTGAGCCGCGCCCACCGCCAACCCGCAAACAACGGGCTGTTATCGGCCCGAACACGCAAGCTTTCTGCTTCGAGCGCCCGATGGAGGAGCGGTCCCTCGCTTGACTCCGTAAACTCCGCGAGGGCGATCAGCGAACGTTCGGCGAAGTCCCGGCGTTGGGGCAAGGTCCAATCCCGGTTTTGCTTCAACACCGATGTCGGGACCGCGGCGCTGTCGCTGACGCTGAAGAAGAACATCTCGCCGGCGTAGTTTGGTAGCGCCTGCCAGGTATCAACGAGGCTCGGAAGGTACGGCGATTTCTGAAACCGCTGGATGACATCGAATTCGCGGCGAGCGCGGCGCGCGGTTAGTGCTGGAGCCTCGCCTGGCGGCGCCGCCGACAAATCGTAGGTATGAAGAAGGACACGATCGCCGGACCACGGATCGCGCGCAGTGAAAATGCGCTGAAAGCGATCCTGTTCGTCGGTCAGGAGCCGGAGCTCATCGAAGCGACCCAATCGCTTGAGCCGAGCGGCATCGGTGAGATTATACCGAACCGCCAAAGCATTCGCGAGCTTGTTGCCATCGACCGACCCTGACGACTTCGGACCGGCGACAAGGTCCGGAACATCCTTTAACCCATAGGCGAGAACGCCGAATGGGTGCCTCGGCGACTGGCCGTTGCGCTTAAGCGATCCAGTTTCGCGCGTGAACAGGAATGCCGGAGGGACAAATCCGAGACGCGGATCGACGGAACGAAGCTTTCCGGCGATCCGCTTAGACTTCGCCACGATTAGTTCAGCCGCGGGATCCGAAAGGTCTCCCTGTCGCAGCGCGGCAGCGTCCCAGTGCTTGACCTCGACAACCACGACACCGCCCGGGCCAATGATCACAATATCGATTTCGTCAGCCTGGCCACGCGGGTTTGGATGCGTGAGATTAGTCAAGACAAAGGCAGTGTTTTGCCCTTCGGCACGACGAAGCTCTTGGTTGACGGCGTTATAAGCCGTAAGTTCGCTTGCATTTGCAAACGGACCGCAAGGTATATGTATAACGCGCAAGCGAATCCCCCCGTTTAATATCATTTAACTACAAACGGGCCCAACGCAACCACATTGAGCAGCGGGAAAGGTGGCGAGCATTCGCGCGTCCTAAAAATGCTGGGGAAGGCGGCTCGGAAAAGTGAAGGGTTAATATTGTCGCGGATTCGCCGTCGAAAGGGACTATCGCCTCAATTAACTCTGTCCGCCAGGAAAAGATTCGACCGCAAAGTCGCGCGAGGAGTCGTTCGGACAATCTGCCCTCGCGAGATTTGATGGATGGCAGCTTACGGGATTACCGCTCGAGGCGCTCAACGGCCAGATCGAGCCGCATTGCGGTATGTCTACTCTATGGACGTGAGAACCGTCGGACGACTGGACAAGCTAGGTACACGCAGCGCTTGTTAGCGGATCACTTCCAACTGGACAGGATAGGGGCGGGGCAACGATCTCTTGACTCTGCCGACCAGACGTTGCGGTATAACTGGCGGGGGAAGAAAGCAAATGAAGCGTCCGCTGCTTGAGTTGAGCATCGACCAGCTCGAAGCGATGCTGGACAAGGCTCTGGCCGCCAACGATCGCAAAACGATCAAGACGGTTGCGGACGAGTTGCGAAACGGCCGCAGTACCATGCGAGCCAAGAAGCTGCTTGCCCGTGCAGAGACACTCGTATCCCCTCCGCAGTCCGATCTGTTTGCCGCAACACCTAATGTGAAGCGATCCGCAGTTCATCAGAGGGTCCCGCTTAAATCGGGGAGCCGCAAACGAACGGCTGAGCAACAGCAGGCTATCGACGCTTTCCTTGGCGGTTCGTCGCTCCGCATCAATGCGTACGCGGGGACCGGCAAAACGTCGACACTGCAGTTCCTCGCGCACGCGACACAGAGCCGTGGCCAGTATCTGGCCTTTAACAAAGCGATCGTCGCCGAATCCCGCGAGAAATTTCCCGCGACCGTGAACTGTGCCACAACGCACAGTCTGGCAATGAAGTCCCTCCCATCCGCTTACAAGACCTCGAAAGAGAAAATCACCGGCAAAGTCAGCGCCAAGCAGCTTGCGGAGCTGCTCGGCTTCAAGATAACATGGCGTGTCGACCGCGATCACACCTTGCAGCCGGTCTCCCAGGCCTTTCTCGTTCAACAAACGGTCAGGCGCTTCGCCCACAGCGGCGATGACGTCATTTCCAGCGATCATGTGCCGCGGCACGGTTCGCTGCTGACGGCCAGCGACGAGACGTTACGCGCGGTGGCTGACTTCGCACAAGCGAACGCCAAGCATGTCTGGCAGCGAATGTGCGACCCAAATGATGCGATGCCCCTAGGGCACGATGGTTACCTGAAGCTTTGGGGACTATCGCGACCGCAGATCCCGGTCGACTATATCCTCGTCGACGAAGCCCAGGACACCAACCCGGTGGTGCTAGACGTGTTGCAACGTCAGCAGGCGCAGATTGTTTACGTAGGCGATCGGTACCAGCAGATCTATGAATGGCGGGGCGCGGTCAACGCGATGCAGGCGATAAAGACCGCTGCCACGGTCCAACTCACCCAGTCGTTCCGGTTCGGCGCCGACATCGCCAATGAGGCCACGCGCATCCTCCAGCGTCTCGGCGAGCCTGTTCCGCTGACCGGAAACCCAGGGATCAAAAGCCGGGTCGGCACCTGCGTCCCCGATGCAATCCTAGCCCGGACCAACGCCAACGTCATGACGGCGTTGATTGAGTGCCTCGACGCTGGCCGTAAGCCGAATCTGGTCGGTGACAACACGGATCTGAAGAAGATGCTATGGGCGGTGCGGGATCTGAAGGAAGGCCGGCCGAGCGATGTGCCCGACTTCTTCGGCTTCAGCAGCTGGGACGCAGTGGTTGATTTTGCCAAAACCACAGAAGGCGAACACCTGACGATGTTCGTCAACCTTGTGCAGAGCAAAGGCGAAAAGCGGCTTCTCTGGGCGCTTGGCCAAGCCGTCGCCGAAGATCAGGCGGACCTAGTTCTCTCGACAGCGCACAAGGCCAAAGGACGCGAGTGGAAAAACGTTCGGTTGATGGACGATTTCCTTAAAACTCGGGAAGCGAGAACACCGGAAGAGAAGGCGCGGAAAGAGCAGGATGACGCGGCCGAGCTGAGGCTGTTCTACGTGGCGGTGACGCGCGCCCGGGAAGTTGTCGAAATCCCTACCATGAACACCGGACGCCACGACCGGCAACCGGTCGTACGGATGCCTGTAATCATAGATCCGCTGCGGGTCACGACGAGCCCTGCTATAAAGCCGGTCGATTGGCAACCGGCGCCTCGCGAAGCCCCTGTCAGTCAGGTTTCGCAGGTTCCGAAGGCGCCAGCTAAGCGCGGCTTCTTCGCGCGCCTGTTTGGAAACTGACGCTTTATTGGCGATCGGGGCGGTTCCCGATATTCCGAAATAATGATCTCAACTGGCTGTAACCGCTGGCGTAGCGCCGCTTCCAAAAGGGCTGCAAACTGCAGGTGGTCGAATGTCCGCTTCCCGGATGTGACGACGGCATTCCAACGACCGAAATGAGGCGCACTGCCGCATTGATTGGGAAACAGCTCATCCGTAATGCCGCCCGCAAGTGCCGCCTTCGGCTAGGTGTTTGCGGTACCGCGCGACAAACGCACGCCAGGGCCACCGCCATTCTCTGGAATAAATTCTATTCCGGCTGCTTCGAGAGATAGCTTCAGCACTTGCAGGATCGATTCAGATGCTGGTTTCGAACTACGTTCGAACTGCACGATCGTCCTCAAACTTACCTTGGATAAATCCGCCAATTCCTGTTGAGAAATGTCGAGAAGCCCACGGGCCGCGCGAACTTGGGCCGCACTTACCTTCATTGTTCAAATGCCCTGCTGCACAAAAGTGCAAATATGCTTGTTTTAGGAAACGGCCGTCGGAAGTGGTTCCCGCTTCCAACAGTCTAACCACGCCCACGCTTTGCGGAGCTCGGATCATGGCTGATTCCGACCATAGCACGACTATGCCTCTCGTCCCGAATGGCAGGAATCCGACGCCGAAACGGTTGCCAGATTCAGACCCTCCAGTTCTACTGTGGCGAGATTGGTTGCGGGCGCAGCATGTCTCTCAGATCCTTTGCCGTCTTCAGCAGCGTTTAGAGAGGCGTTATCTCGACGCTAGACGCGCGGAAGCGATGGAGAAGCAGGTCGCCTATTTGATCGCCTGCCAAGCGGAGGTCGAGGCCACCACTGTGGCCTTGAAGATTCAGGACAAGCTACCCCACATACGGGCGCGGTCGCTTCTTGGTATCGTCGCCAAGCTCGAAATCATCGCAGGCGCAGATCGCGATATCGACGACCCGACAGACTTTCCTTGGCCACATATTGCTTCCGTCCTTGATGACCTGAAGGAAATAGCTGGGAGCCTGCCCTCAGAACGCCCTCAACGATCCGTGATTCAGGCGGACTGTCGGCGTTATCAAGAGATAGCAGCTGACCTGGTCGGTGTAGAAAAGCGGGTCGGTAGCCTGGATTTGGAGCGGCGGCCTGTCCTTGGCATCAAGGGGGAGTAGAAAAAGAAACTCAGGCGTAAAATACGGCTATTTGGCGCTGAACCGATTTCGGCGACCCTATCTCGATGCAGATATGGTCGCGACGGAAATGGTGAGAGCGAAGCGGCGCGTCACGAAACGTGTCGAGCAAAACGCCGAGACCGATCTATTTTCATGCCATCGCACCGTGGACGAAGCATTCCTGGAACGAACGGCCCTCTTGTTCGAGGCTCGCATGGGACGACCCCTGTCAACGGAAAGCGCCCGGGAAATCGTTGACAATCTCGGCGGATTCTTCCGCATCCTCGCCGAATGGGAACGGATTGACCGGCGCAAATAGTTGGCGCTTCACCTGACGGCCTTCGGTGCGACCGTGCCATGAACGCGACCCAGATGAACCAACGACTTGTCCGGACTGCCAAGCCGGCAGGCCTTGTAAAGGCGCTGCTTTACGCGCGCGTCTCCTCCCGGGAGCAGGAAAAGGAAGGCTTTTCCATCCCGGCGCAATGCAAACTGCTGCGTGACTACGCAATACAACAGCGGTTCGACATCGTGCAGGAGTTTGTCGACGTCGAGACGGCCAAGACCACCGGCCGGACCAACTTCACCGAAATGGTCAAATATCTGCGAAAGCATCCTGGCGTTCGAAGCGTGCTGGTCGAGAAGACCGACCGGCTCTATCGAAATCTGAAAGACTGGGTCACGCTCGACGAGTTGGATGTCGAAATCCACCTTGCGAAGGAGGGCGTGATACTTTCGCGCGACTCACGCTCGTCGGAAAAGTTTATGCACGGCATCAAGGTCTTGATGGCCAAGAACTATATCGACAACCTGTCAGAAGAAGCCCGCAAGGGGCAGATGGAGAAGGCGGAGCAGGGCATATGGCCGACTAAGGCTCCGCTGGGCTATGTCAACACCACGGGGAAGGATGGCAGAAAGGTTATTGAGCCGCATCCTGAACTGGCTCCAGTCGTCACACAGCTGTTGGAGCGTTACGCAACGGGCCAGTATTCGCTCAAGGCCTTGGCCAAGGCAGCCCATGGCGATGGGCTGATTTATCCCAAGAGCGGCAACCCGGTTCCGGTCAGCACCGTGCATATGATCCTGCGCAACCGCCTCTATACCGGACTGTTCCAGTGGAACGGCAAATTGCACCAGGGCAAGCACGAACCTCTCATATCGATTGAACTATGGCAGCGCGTTCAGGGCGTACTGACGGGCCGCAATTCGGTGCCAACCCACCCGATAGGAAACGAGTTCGCCTTCACGAACTCCCCATCGAACTCATCGCCAAAACGACTTCCCAAGTCATATATAGCTCCTAGGCTATGTGGTCAAGATCACAAGCTGCCGAACGATAGTCTGCGGCCGAAACAAGGTACGCGCGATCGAGATAATCCGGCCGCCCGTTGACACGACTGGCAATTCGCGACCTGTCTGCGCTATCGAGCGGCATCGTCACCGGCGTTCTGACGGCATGGCCGGCGCGTAGCTGTCGCTTGCCCAGAATGCCGGCTTGTCGTGAAAGGTATGACCGCCAGCAAGGGTTCCATCGCGCCGGCAGCGCTCACCGTCGCCAAATGGAAACCGGTGCCGGCGAGTTTGCGTGTCTGGCGGCGAAGGTCGCCATGGCCCGGAGGTGAAGCCGGCGAGGCAGCTGCGCTGGTCCATGCGTAATCGTGTGGAGAACCGCGCCGCGCCGTGCATCGCATCTCTCGTCCCGCTGCGCTGCTGAGGCCTTTTCTGTCAGGCGGTCTAGGTTTCGCGCTTCGGGCCGACCAGGAACACTATGAGGGCAGCGACGAACGTGGCAACAGCACTGTAGGCAATGGCGCTTGTAATCCCCGCATTCTCCACCAATAGTCCGCCGAAAATCGCGCCGGCTGCGATTGCCACTTGGAATACTGTGACCAGCAGCACACCGGCGCTTTGGGCCTGCTCGGGAACGGCCCTCCGTACCATCCACGTCTGCAATCCCACTGGCACGGCGCCGAAGGCAAACCCCCACGCGGCAACAGCAATCGCCGAGGCCAAGGCCGATGCTCCCGCCGTCAGCAGCGAAACAGCGGCTATCGCTATGAGCAGCGGTGCAAGGGCCGCGACTGCCTTGAGACTGTACTCGGCCAGAAGCCCGCCGGCCAAATTGCCGAAGAATCCGCCGATGCCAAAAGCCAGCAACACAAGCGAGATCGTCTCGACATCCAGCGCGGGAATCTTCTCAAGGAAGGCGCGGATATAGGTGATTCCGGCGAAGTGGCCGGAAGCGACTAGCAGGACAACCAAAAGCGCAACCTTGACCATCGGAATCTTGGCCACATCCAGCAGGCTGCGGAAGCTAGCCACTCCAATCGGAGGCAGTCTCGGAATGGTTATGAGTTGCACGAGCAGTGTAGCGGCGCCGCCGGCTGCGGCGAGCATGAAGGCGCTTCGCCATCCCCAAATATCGCCGACATAAGCGCCGATTGGAGCTGCGCAGACGGTAGCTACGGAAACGCCGGTGAGGATGATCGACATGGCGCGCGGCAGGAGGTGGCTTGGAACGAGCCGCATCGCCAGTGCTGCCGACATCGACCAGAAGCCTCCGAGCGCTATGCCGAGCACGACGCGTGCAGTCAGGAGAGCCGCCAGCGACCACGCGCCGGCCGCCAGAACGTCCGACAGGATCAGCAGCAGCGTCATGGTCCACATGACGGTCCTGCGGTCCAGGCGCTTTGTGATAATGGCCACAGTCGGCGCCGAGATCGCCCCGACGATAGCTGTCGCCGTCATCGCCTGTCCAGCCGCTCCCTCGCTGATACCGAGATCATGCGCGAGGGGCGTGAGCAGGCTGACAGGCAGAAACTCTGCCGTGACCAGCCCGAAGGTGCCCAAGGAAAGCGAAATGACCGCACCCCATGCGGGACCAGACGGTGGGACGGGCTTTTCTGGGTCGTGCAGAACAGCGTCCATGACGCCTGCTGCGGATTGGGTCATGAACGAAGTCTCCACTTTGATGCAATGCAACATGATGTTGGCTGCCTTGACCCAAATCTAAAAACACAAGCGCATTTCCCGGCGGCGTTGCACGGAGGAGGGGATGTTCATTGCTTCGCGATATTTTGTGACGGTGCGGCGCGCAACATCGATGCCGGTTTCCTTCAGCCGGACAGCGATGTCCTCATCGGAAAGCACGTCGCCGGGAGATTCTGCGGAAATGATCGCTTTGATCCGATGCCGGACAGCTTCGGCGGAGTGCGCATCGCCGCCTTGGCAGGACGCGATCGCGACGGTGAAAAAATACTTGAGTTCAAAGACTCCGCGCGGGGTAAGCATGTACTTGTTCGAGGTCACCCGGCTTACCGTCGACTCGTGCACGCCGATCGCGTCAGCGACGGTTCTAAGATTGAGAGGCCGCAGGTGGGCGACGCCATGTTCCAAAAAGGCATCCTGCTGACGCACGATTTCAGCCGCAACCTTAACAATCGTCTTGGCGCGCTGATCGAGGCTGCGGATTAGCCAGTTCGCGTTTTGCAAGCATTCGTCGAGAAATGCTTGATCTTTCGAATTCTGGGCAGTTTGACGCGTGACTTCGGCATAATAGGTTTGGTTGATCAGCAGCTTTGGCAGCGTGGCGGGATCAAGTTCGATCTGCCACCCGCCTTGCGGCGAGGGCGTGACCCAGACGTCGGGTATGATTGATTCAGAGGCACCGGATTCGAATCTGTTCCCAGGCTTGGGATCGAGCGCCCGAATCTCATGCATCATGTCGAGAAGGTCTTCTTCATCGACGCCGCAATGCTTCTTCAGTGCCTCAAAATCCCGTCGCGCAAGCTTTTCAAGATGGGCAACCAAAGCTGCCATTGCCGGGTCGAGCCGATTTCGCTGGCGCAACTGAATCTCGAGGCATTCTCTGAGACTTCGCGCAAAAACTCCCGGTGGATCAAATTGCTGCAAGGTTCCGAGAACCCGTTCCACAACAGCCTCATGGACATTCAGGCTCTCGGCCAGCTCCAAAAGGTTTGCCCGAAGGTAGCCAGTGTCTTCCAGATCGGCGGCAAGCTGGCCAGCGATCAGCCGCTCCTGTGGTGTGAACGCAGTGAGGGCGATCTGACGAGCGACATGGTCGTGCAATGTTTCGGCGAGGGTGGCATACTCGTCGAGGGAAGGGCCATTGCCGGGCGGGTTGTTGGTCGTGTTGCGAAGTGATTTCCATTGCCCGAGCCGTTCAGGCGAACCTCCCCCGGTCGGTCCTTCAACGGCGTTTGCCCCAGGGCCGACAGGCTGATCCGCTCCCGAAATCGAAACGTCGTCAAAAGCACCGCCATCGCTTGATGCAGATTCCAAGAGCGGGTTCTTCTCAATTTCCCGCTCCACGAACTGATGCAGTTCAGTATGCGCCAGTTGCAGCAAGCGAATCGACTCAATGAGTTGAGGCGATGCCACCATGGATTGCTTCTGGCGTTGAAGCAGGCTTGCTGAGGATTGCATGGTGAGCGCGATAATCCTGTCGAGGAGCCTCTTGGGGCCGGCACTGGCACCAGTGAGACGTTTCTAGGTCAAGCGGCGGCTTTCAGCGTTTCGAGAACGTTTTGCGGGGATGAGACGCCATAGGGGTCGGCCTCGCAGTTGTCGGAGAAACCTTCCTCCTCGAACCAGTGCTCCACCACGCCATTGTTGATCAGGGCGGCGTAGCGCCAAGAGCGCATCCCGAAGCCGAGATTGTCCTTGGCGACCAGCATGCCCATTTTGCGTGTGAACTCGCCTGAGCCATCGGGGATGAGCTCGACCTGCTTCAGGCCCAAGGACTTCCCCCACGCATTCATGACGAAGGCGTCGTTGACTGAGAGGCAGTAAATCGCGTCAATTCGCTCCTTCTCAAACTCATCATAGAGCTCTTCGAACTGGGGCAATTGGTAGGTCGAGCAGGTTGGTGTGAAGGCGCCAGGCAGCGAGAACAGGATGACCCGCTTGCCGGCAAAGTAGTCGTCAGATGTCTTTTCTTCCCAGCGATATGGATTTGGCCCCTGGACTGACTTATCGTGAACGCGCGTGAGAAAGGTGACGAAGGGAACTTTCTTTTGAACTGTCATCAAGTTGCTCCTAAAGAAGAAAACTGCCGTTGAATTCTGGCATAGGCTGGCGCAATTCCGAGCAAAGGCTCGTATGCTCGGGCACGGAATGAGGGCCTCGGCGGCTCGCAACTTCCTTTTCCATCCCGACGTATGGGAACGTCTTGGCGGCTGGTCTTGGCCACGCGAACGCAATCGATCTGAGCGAGCTGGAGACCGTTGAGCCGCTTGCTTTCCACGGCTATGGCGCCGGAAGCGGGATCGGTCACCCGCGATCGTGCCCGGGGAAAAGGGATAGCGGCCGGAATTAGCCAATATCGCAAGCATGTGGCGACCTGAAATGTCACTTCACGCAGACTCGGGTCACTGGACTGGTTCAGCGTGTTGTCGATATGTGGCAGTGACCCGCCGGCCTTGGCTTGGGTGACCCTTTGACGGGGCCCTTGGGCACTCCCATGCTGAACAGAACCGGTAAACGGCATTTGCGCGAGCGGCCCGTGTTGGCGTGCCGGCATCGGACCAGCCATGCGCAAAGCGGCCACCGAGAACGGCCTTCCGGAGGAGACGATGTCCCGATGTTCAGCGGGAACGGGCACCGTCTCCTCAGGCCACTGTCTAGAGCTTCGCGCGTCGGGCATGGTGCAAGTCGCTTTCATCGTAATTTGATGGTGCTCTAACCAGGAGCAGCAAGCGGCGTGCCATTTCAAATAGAGGTGCTGTTGGACCGCCCCCTTCTTCTCGGAGGCGGTGTCTTAGAAGACCGGGAGCGCGCTATGCCGCCTCGTCACATAGGCAACAACGATGCTGTATGGTGCGGATATTCGGCGCTTCAGCCCCGGCTGGGCAAAGAAGAACCGGAAGCCGAGCCGATGCACCACCTGAGGCTGGCGGGCACTCCAGTCGGAGCGTGTGCCGCTAGCGTTCATGGGTGCGCAGCACGGCTATCGCGAACACGCGCCTCTCGCAGCAACATGAGCGCGCGCTCTTGGGCAAGCGCCTTGGCGCCGTGAGGATCGAATTCCCCAATCGTGTCTGTTTGCCGCCCTCTTATGTTCGAAACTGGACCAGAATGTCGCAGGCCCGACCTAAAGGTCGCCCGAGGCGTTCTGTCCGACACTGTTCCGTCGCCTTTGTTGGCCCGCGACACCGGCTTATTTCGCCTAGCTCTTCTCTGGCCTCAGGCTAAGCCGCTGAGAAGCTGCCACAATTTTTTTCTGCTGCGGCCAAATTGGCACGAGATTTGAAGCACCTTCGTTGCGGGCCGGGAGCCGCCGACCGACTTTCATTTCGTGGATGACACGAATGGAGCGAAGAAAGAAAAGCAAAATGTCAAATCCGCGTCGGATAGCGTCTAACAGCAGGGGGCCTTCGGCGAAACCGCCCTACCAAACAGCGCGTTGGCCTTGTCGACCCTTCCGCAGGAAATCTTGGCTGGCGGCGAGTCAAAGGCCCACCACACCGACTTTATCCTGACCTGGAAGGTGCAGGATAATGTTCTGCATCTCGCCGCGCGATGTGCCTAGACAGTTACGCGTTAGCCGATCTTGATAATCGGTCTGCCTCCGGACGACGTCGTCTACATGCCGTCTTAGGTCTTCTCTACCGCAGCGCCCGCCGGTCACCTTCCGCCCTTCCATCGCTATAGAGTGAAGTGCCACCCATGTCCGAACAACCTTTGCCGACGCTACCGATGTGGCGCGTCGATCACATTGAGCCCTCGCCTGAGATGTTGGCGCTACGGGCCAACGGTCCGATCCACCGCGTGCGCTTCCCGTCCGGGCACGAAGGCTGGTGGGTGACAGGCTATGACGAGGCCAAGGCGGTGTTGTCCGACGCGGCGTTCCGGCCTGCGGGAATGCCACCGGCGGCATTCACGCCGGATTCGGTGATTCTCGGTTCGCCAGGATGGCTGGTCTCGCACGAGGGGGGCGAGCATACGCGGTTACGCACGATCGTGGCGCCGGCCTTCAGCAACGGCAGGGTGAAGCTGCTGGCGGAGCAGGTCGAGGCGATCGCCGCGCAGTTGTTCGAGACGCTGGCGGCCCAGCCCCAGCCCGCCGATCTGCGGCGCCACCTCTCCTTTCCGCTTCCCGCCATGGTCATTGGCGCGCTGATGGGCGTGCTCTACGAGGACCACGCCTTTTTCGCCGGGCTGTCCGACGAAGTGATGACGCACCAGCATGAAAGCGGCCCGCGAAGCGCGTCGCGCTTGGCCTGGGAAGAACTCCGCGCCTACATTCGCGGCAAGATGCGGGACAAGCGTCAGGATCCGGGCGACAACGTGCTGACGGATCTGCTCGCGGCGGTCGACCAGGGCAAGGCGACCGAGGAAGAGGCGATCGGCCTGGCGGCGGGCATGCTGGTGGCGGGGCACGAGAGCACCGTCGCGCAGATCGAATTCGGCCTGCTGGCCATGTTCCGCCATCCGCAACAGCGCGAACGCCTGATCGGCGATCCATCCCCGGTGGACAAGGCGGTAGAGGAAATCCTGCGCATGTACCCGCCGGGCGCCGGCTGGGACGGCATCATGCGCTATCCGAGGACCGACGTGACCATCGCGGGCGTGCATGTTCCCGCGGAGAGCAAGGTGCTGGTCGGCCTGCCGGCGACGTCGTTCGATCCGCGCCATTTCGACGACCCGGAAATCTTCGACATAGGACGTGACGAAAACCCGCACCTGGCGTTCTCCTATGGGCCGCACAACTGCGTCGGCTTGGCGCTGGTCAGGCTGGAACTCAAGGCGGTGTTCGGTTCAATCTTCCAGCGCTTTCCCGCGCTACGCCTGGCCGTGGCGCCCGAAGAACTGAAGTTGCGCAAGGAGATCATCACTGGCGGGTTCGAGGAGTTCCCGGTGCTCTGGTGATGCGGGGACGCCACCAGGAATCGCGACGTTCTCGAGTTGCCGGCGCGCCTGCCGCGCGCCGATCAGATCAGCCAGCCAACAGGTGACCAAGATGGACGTGCAAGATACCACGGTAGCATGCCGGGACGCCTTCGCCGAACTGGCGTCGCCAGCGTGCATTCAGGACCCGTACCCATTCATGCGGTGGTTGCGCGAGCACGATCCGGTACATCGCGCGGCGTCGGGCCTCTTTCTGTTGAGCCGCCACGCCGACATCTACTGGGCGCTCAAGGCCACGGGCGATGCTTTTCGGGGGCCGGCGCCAGGCGAACTGGCGCGCTATTTCCCGCGGGCGGCGACCAGCCTGTCGCTAAGTTTGCTGGCGTCCACTTTAGCGATGAAGGAACCACCAACGCATACGCGTCTGCGCCGGCTGATCTCGCGCGATTTCACCATGAGCCAGATCGACAAGCTGAGGCCGACCATTGCTCGCATCGTCGCAGCGCGCCTGGACGGCATGGCGCCCGCGCTGGAACGCGGGGAGGCGGTGGACCTGCATCGGGAATTCGCGCTGGCCTTGCCCATGCTGGTTTTCGGCGAACTGTTCGGCATGCCCCCGGACGACATGTTGGGGCTCGTCGGCGGCATCAGCGCCATTCTGGAAGGCCTGAGCCCGCACGCCAGCGATCCGCAGCTCGCCGCGGGGGACTCGGCCAGCGCCAGGGTGCAGGCCTACTTCGGCGACCTCATACAGCGCAAGCGTACAGATTCCCGCCACGACATCGTGTCAATGCTGGTCGGCGCACACGACGACGATTCCGACATGCTGTCGGATGCGGAATTGATCAGCATGCTCTGGGGCATGCTGCTGGGCGGCTTCGCCACCACTGCCGCGGCCATCGGCCATGCGGTCCTGGCGATGCTGGCGTATCCCGAACAGCGGCATTGGCTGAAGGGAGATGCCGTGGGGGTGAAGGCATTCGTCGAAGAAGCCCTGCGCTACGACGCGCCCGCCATGTTCAGCTCCATTCCGCGTATCGCCCAGCGCGACATCGAACTGGGCCGCGTGGTGATCCCGAAGAACGCGGACGTGCGCGTGCTCATCGCGGCCGGCAATCGCGACCCGGACGCCTTCGCCGATCCCGATCGCTTCGATCCCGTGCGGTTCTACGGCACCAGTCCTGGCATGTCGATCGACGGGAAGATCATGCTGACCTTCGGCCACGGCATCCACTTCTGCCTTGGTGCCCAACTGGCCCGGGTGCAGTTGGCCGAAAGCCTGCCGCGGATCCAGGCGCGCTTCCCCACGCTGGCATTGGCCGAGCAGCCGACCCGGGAGCCCTCCGCGTTCCTTAAGACATTCCGCGCGCTGCCGGTACGGCTGCATGGGCAGGAGGGCTGAGATGCGCGTCGTAGTCGATCAGGATCTGTGCGGAACGACCGGGCAGTGCGTGCTGACGCTGCCGGGCACCTTTCGCCAGCGCGAACCGGACGGCGTGGCCGAAGTGTGCGTGGCGACGGTCCCGCAGGCGCTGCACGCCGCCGTGCGGCTTGCGGCCAACCAGTGCCCGGTCGCCGCCATTCGTGTCATCGAGAGCGACGCTGGCCATGACGAGCGCGCCAGCGCCGACCCTGCGCCTTCTCCGGTGGAGGCCGAGCGGCATGCTGCGAAAGACCAGTGCAATTCAGGAGACACGATGGGACGGTTTGAAGGCAAGGTGGCCGTGGTGACCGGCGCCGGCGCCGGCATCGGCAAGGCATGCGCTCTCGCCATCGCGCGCGGGGGCGGCAGAGTGGTGGTGGCCGACATTGATGGCTCGGCGGCCATCGCCTGCACCGCGCAGATCGCGGCCGAAGCAGGCCACGCGCTGCCCATAGCCATGGATATCGCTGATGAGCAGGCGGTGGCAGCGCTGTTCGAGACGGCGGAGCGGCACTTCGGGGGGGTCGACCTGCTGGTGAACAATGCGAGCGCCATGCATCTGACCCCGCGCGACCGCGCCATTCTCGACCTGGACCTGGCGGTATGGGATCAGACCATGGCGACCAATCTGCGCGGCACGCTGCTCTGCTGCCGGCAGGCCATCCCACGGATGATCGCCCGCGGCGGTGGCGCGATCGTCAACATGTCGTCGTGCCAGGGGCTCAGCGGTGACACGGCGCAGACGTCCTACGCCGCGTCGAAGGCGGCGATGAACATGCTGTCGGCCTCGCTCGCCACCCAGTACGGTCACTCTCAGATCCGCTGCAACGCGGTTGCGCCGGGTCTTATCCTGACCGAGCGTCTCCTCGCCAAGCTGGACGAGTGCATGCAACGGCATCTGCGCCGGCACCAGCTCCTGCCGCGCGTCGGCCGTCCCGAGGACGTTGCCGCACTCGTGGCGTTCCTGCTCTCCGACGATGCTGCGTTCATCACCGGCCAGGTCGTGTGCATCGACGGCGGCATGCTGGCGCATGTGCCGACATACGCCGACGGTGGCAACAGCTGCGCCGCGCGCCCTGCCGGCGATACCGAATCGGCGGCGGCGGCGCGCTGCTGATGGACATGCTGCTCAACCCACTCAACCGTCGGCACCGGCTGCGATGCGACATGCCGGTAATGCCTGGCGCTTTCCCCCTGGTCGGGCATCTTCCCGCCATTGTCTGCGACCTGCCGCGCCTGCTGGAGCGCGCGCAACGGACGCTGGGCAGCCACTTCTGGCTGGATTTCGGCCCTGCCGGACATCTGATGACCTGTGTGGATCCGGACGCTTTCTCACTGCTCAAGCACAAGGACGTGTCCTCGGCGCTGATCGAAGAGATCGCGCCCGAATTGCTTGGCGGAACGTTGGTTGCCCTGGACGGCGGCGCGCACCGGCAGGCGCGCGATGCCATCAAGGCAGCGTTCTTGCCCAAGGGACTGACCCAGGCCGGGATCGGCGACCTGTTCGCGCCCGTCATCCAGGCGCGGGTGCAGGCGTGGCGCGCCCGCGGCGAGGTAACCATCCTGCGCGAAACCGGGGACCTGATGCTGAAGCTCATCTTCAGCCTCATGGGAATCCCCGCGCAGGATCTGCCGGGATGGCATCGCAAGTACCGGCAATTGCTGCAATTGATCGTAGCCCCCCCGGTCGACCTGCCCGGACTGCCCTTGCGGCGCGGCCGTGCCGCCCGCGACTGGATCGACGCGCAGTTGCGCCGGTTCGTCCGCGATGCGCGCGCGCATGCCGCGCGCACCGGGCTGATCAACGACATGGTGAGCGCCTTCGACCGCAGCGACGGTCCGCTCTCCGATGACGTCCTGATCGCGAATATTCGCTTGCTGCTGCTTGCCGGTCACGACACCACTGCCTCGACGATGGCCTGGATTGTGATCGAGCTGGCGCGGCAGCCTGTGCTGTGGGACGCCCTGGTCGAGGAGGCGCAACGCGTGGGCGCGGTGCCGACCCTGCACGCGGACCTGGCGCAGTGTCCGGTCGCCGAGGCGCTGTTTCGCGAGACACTGCGCCTGCATCCGGCGACCACGCTCCTGCCGCGTCGCGCGCTGCAGGAATTGCAACTCGGCCAACGGCGCATTCCCGCGGGCACCCATCTATGCATCCCGCTGCTGCATTTCTCGACCTCGGCGCTGCTGCACGAGGCGCCTGATCAGTTCCGCCTGGCGCGGTGGCTGCTACGCACAGAGCCGATCCGGCCGGTTGACATGCTGCAGTTCGGTACCGGCCCACACGTCTGCATCGGCTACCACCTGGTATGGCTGGAAATGGTGCAGTTCTGCATCGCCTTGGCGCTGACCATGCACAAGGCCGGGGTGCGGCCGCAGTTGCTGAGCGACGTCGAAAAGGGCCGGCGCTATTACCCGACCGCACATCCGTCAATGAAAATTCGAATAGGCTTTTCATGAGCTGGCATCGCATGCCCTGTGTGGCAAGGCAGCGGCGCCGGCGGGGCGCGGCATTGCTGCACTCAGCGCACGCACTCGTGTGACGCCGGCAACACCGTGACGACTTGCGCTCGCCGTGGCCGTCTCAGCTACAAGGACATCAACAACATGCAGACCGGTTCCACTCCACGCGACCGAATTGGCGTTTCCGCATTCGGCGGATTGGGCGCGCAGGCGCGCGGCGCCTCTGGCGGGCTGCTCCCGGAGATCTGGATGCAGGACGGCGCAAAGCGGGTCGAACAGGCTCTGGGGCGTCTGCTCTGCGCCGAAGACGACGGTAAGACAGAGCTGATGGCGGCCATGCGCTACGCCACCTTGCATGGCGGGAAGCGCACCCGCGCCTTGCTCTGTCTGGCTGCCGGCGCACTGGCGGGCACGCCGGCGCACATGCTCGACGACGTCTGCGCCGCCATCGAGATGATGCACGCCTGTACCCTGGTCCACGACGACCTGCCCGCGATGGACGACGACGTGCTTCGCCGCGGCCTTCCGACCGTGCACGTAAAGTTTGGCGAAGCCACTGCGATCCTGGTCGGCGATGCGCTGCAGGCCCACGCCTTCCTCACCCTGGCGAGCCTGGATGCGCCGGGCGACAACCGTATCGCGCTCGTGCGCGAACTGGCGCAGGCGGTGTCCGCCGAGGGTGCCGCAGGCGGGCAGGCCATCGATCTGTCGTTGGTCGGAAAGCCTGCCGGGCTGGACAGGATCCTGGCGATGCATGGGATGAAAACCGGAGCGCTAGTGCGCGCGTCGGTTCGCATGGGCGCGCTATACTCCATCGCGGAGGATGCCGCGCACGCTGCGCTGTATAATGCGCTCGATCGCTACACCGCCTGTTTCGGCCTGGCTTTGCAGGTGGCCGACGACATTCTCGACGCGACGGCGGATACCGCGACTCTTGGCAAGACCCCCGGCAAGGACGCGGCGGCGCAGAAGCCGACCTGCGCGTCGATCATGGGGCTGCAGGCTGCGCGCCAGTTCGCCCTGTACTTGTTGCACGACGCCGGGGAGGCCATCGCCCCTCTGGGGCCGCGTGCGGAAGGGTTGGCGCAGATGCTGCAGCGGGCCAACCTCTATCTGTCCGCGCCATACGCATGAGCGTGCGCATCCGTAAGGACTCGCCCCTGTGCTGCTGCGATCGGCCGGCGGGCGCTGCATGCTGCACAGTGTCCGTGTCGGCGGCGACGTGCGCGGCGTCTGCCCGTTTCTGTTCTCGTTAGCCTTCTGCAGAAGGAACATCCCGCGTGAACTTGTCCGAACAGATCCTTTCCGAAATGCGCCACCTGCTGAGCGATATGAGCGACGGCGGCAGTGTCGGTCCGTCCGTCTACGATACGGCGCGAGCTCTGCAGTTCCACGGCAACGTCACCGGTCGGCAGGACGCATACGCGTGGCTCGTCGCGCAGCAACAGGCCGATGGCGGATGGGGAAGTGCGGACTTCCCGCTGTTTCGCCATGCGCCTACCTGGGCGGCGTTGCTGGCATTGCAGCGTGCCGATCCTCTTCCTGGCGCTGCCGACGCAGTCCACGCTGCAACCCGGTTCCTCGAGCGCCAGCCCGATCCCTACGCGCATGCGGTGCCGGAAGACGCGCCCATCGGCGCGGAGCTGATCCTGCAGCAGTTGTGCGACGAGGCCGCATCCTTGCTGGGTGGCGTGGCGTTTCCGCGCCACCCGGCGCTGTTGCCGTTGCGGCAAGCACGCCTGGCCAAGCTGGGGGCAGTTGCGACGTTGCCGAGCGGCCATCCATTGCTGCACTCCTGGGAAGCCTGGGGGACGTCGCCGGCCACCGCATGCCCGGACGACGACGGCAGCATTGGCATCAGTCCAGCGGCCACCGCCGCGTGGCGTGCGCACGCCGTGACACAGGGAAGAACGCCGCACGTCGGGCGCACCGACGGGTATCTGCAGGCTGCATCGCGGGCAACGCGCACCGGCATTGAAGGTGTCGTTCCCAACGTCTGGCCGATCAATGTGTTCGAGCCATGCTGGTCGCTGTACACCCTGCATCTGGCCGGTCTGTTCGCGCATCCCGCGCTCGCCGAGCCGGTGCAAGTGATCATCGCGCAACTCGACGCCCGCCTCGGAGTCCGCGGTCTGGGCCCTGCCTTGCACTTCGCGGCCGATGCGGACGACACCGCCGTTGCGTTGTGCGTCCTTCGCCTTGCAGGCCGCGACCCGGCGGCCGACGCGTTGCGCCAGTTCGACACCGGCGAGCTGTTCGTCACCTTCCCGGGCGAGCGCAATGCCTCGGTGTCGACCAACATCCATGCCCTGCATGCGTTGCGAATCTTGGGAAAACCCGCGGCCGGCACCAGCGCCTACGTCCAGGCCAATCGCAACGCCCACGGTGTATGGGACAACGAAAAATGGCACGTTTCGTGGCTGTATCCAACCGCGCATGCGGTCGCTGCGCTCGCGCAAGGCAACCCCCACTGGCGCGACGAGCGCGCGCTGGCCGGGCTGCTGCGGACGCAGCGCGACGACGGCGGCTGGGGCGCTGGTCGCGCGTCCACATTCGAGGAAACCGCGTATGCGCTGTTCGCGTTCCACGTGATGGACGGGAGCGAAGAGCCGGCAGGGCGCCGGAGCATTGCGCAGGCGGTGGCGCGTGCGCTCAAGTGGATGCTCGCCCGCCACGCAGCGCACGCACTGCCCCAGACACCGCTGTGGATCGGCAAGGAACTGTATTGCCCCACTCGGGTGGTGCGCGTGGCCGAACTCGCCGGGTTGTGGCTGGCGCTTCGTTGGGGGCGGCACGTCTCGGCCGAGGGAGCAGGAGCGGGGCCATGATCCAGACCGATCGCGCGCTGCAGCAGGTGCTGGAGTGGGGGCGTTCCCTGACCGGGTTCGCCGACGAGCATGCCATAGAAGCGGTCAAGGGCGGCCAGTACATCCTGCAGCGCATCCAGCCGAGCCTGCGCGACACCAGCGCCCGCACCGGCCGCGATCCGCTGGACGAAACGCTGATCGTGGCGTTCTATCGCGAACTGGCGCTGCTCTTCTGGCTCGACGATTGCAACGACCTTGACCTGATCGCGCCGGAGCAACTCGCCGCCGTGGAGCAGGCGCTGGCGCAAGGCGTGCGGTGTGTGCTCCCCGGATTCGAGGGCTGTGCTGTGCTGCGCGCTTCGCTCGCCGCGCTCGCCTACGATCGTCGCGACTATGCTCAGCTTCTCCACGATACCCGGTGCTACTGCGCGGCGCTGCGCGCCGGACACGCGCAGGCGGCAGGGGCGCAGCGCTGGTCGTACGCCGAGTACTTGCACAACGGCATCGATTCGATCGCCTACACGAACGTGTTCTGTTGCCTGTCCTTGCTGTGGGGGCTGGACATGGCGACCTTGCGCGCGCGTCCGGCGTTTCGCCAGGTTCTGCGGCTCATCTCCGCGATAGGGCGCTTGCAGAACGACCTGCATGGACGCGAAAAGGATAGATCGGCCGGCGAGGCCGACAACGCGGCGATCCTGCTGCTGCAGCGCTATCCCGCCATGCCTGTCGTGGAGTTCCTCAAGGACGAGTTGGCCGGCCACACACGCATGCTGCACCGGGTGATGGCGGAAGAACGTTTTCCCGCGCCGTGGGGACCGTTGATCGAGGCCATGGCGGCAGTCCGCGCGCAGTACTACGAGACCTCGACCAGCCGCTACCGCAGCGACGCTGCAGGCGGAGGCCAGCGTGCGCCGGCCTGAACGCGGGGGAAACGATGGCGTGCGCGCGCTGCCGTCGGTCCGACCCGACGCAACGCCGTCGCCCGATGACGCGGATGGAGCGAGCATCAGCGACACCAAGTTGAGCCGGCGCAAGGACGACCACCTGGACATCGTGCTGAATCGGCGAACGGCACGGGCCAAGGCCGCCGGCTGGGAGTACATCCGTTTCGAACACTGCGCATTGCCCGAGTTGGATCTGACGCAGATCGACCTCAGCGCCTCACTGCTGGGCAAGACCATGCGCGCGCCTCTGCTGATCAGCTCCATGACCGGCGGCATGCCACGCGCCGAGGCCATTAACCGCCATCTGAGCGAGGCAGCGCAAGCCTTGGGGATCGCCATGTGCGTCGGTTCGCAGCGCGTGAGCCTGCAATCGGGCAACTCCCAGGGGCTGACGCGCGCGCTGCGCCGCCTGGCCCCAGACGTTCCCTTGCTGGCCAATATCGGCGCCGCGCAACTGCGCCAGCCCGACGGCCTGGACCTCGCGCGCCGGGCGGTGGATGCACTGGAGGCCGATGGACTCATCGTCCATCTCAATCCGCTGCAGGAAGCGGTACAGCCGGAGGGCGACCGTGACTGGCGCGGCGTCCTGGCGCAGATCGCTCGCGCCGCGCGCAGCGTCGGCGTGCCGATCGTGGCCAAGGAAGTGGGGTCGGGCCTGTCCGCCTCGGTGGCCCGTGCGCTCGTCGAGGCGGGCGTGGCGGTGATCGATGTCGCCGGCGCCGGCGGCACCAGCTGGGCCGCGGTGGAGGGCGAGCGCGCCCCCGATGCCGCCGACCGCGCAGTGGCAATGGCATTCGCGGATTGGGGGATTGCGACCCCGGCCAGCGTGCAGGCGGTACGTCGGGCGATGCCAGCGGTGAAGCTGATCGCGTCGGGCGGGATCAGCGACGGCGTCGACGTGGCCAAGGCCATCCGCCTGGGCGCGGACATCGCCGGGCAGGCAGCCGGCGTGCTGCGCGCGGCTACGCAATCCAGCGAGGCCGTTGTCGCGCATTTCGAGATCGTTATCCGCCAGTTGGCCGTCGCCTGCTTCTGCACCGGCTCGGCTGATCTGGCGGCGTTGCGTCAGGCGCGCTTGTTGCCCTCGGCACATCTGCCCGCCGGTTGATTGCCGCCGTCGCGCGCCCGTGGCGGCGGGAGCCTAGTCTTCAGAAAGTCTCGGAAGCGGGGGATTTTCGCGCTGTGTTCGGGGGCTGCTTCGTGATCGGGGAGGCACCCCGCCATGCCCCTAACGGACAGCCGAGAGTAAAGCGGTATTCGACGGCTAAGTCGATGCTTGAGGGTCGGAACACCAGGTGCGGCGGGAGACCGGCAGGAGCAGATGGTACAAGGCCATTGCGATCAAGGAGTGGCGATCACATTGACCCCAGTCAGCGCGGCCGGCCGTATGAACGAGAAGAGACGAGCGATTTCAGCCGCCGGACCCCCTTGATTTAACATTCCGGTGATTTCGGAGCGCTGATCGGGCGTCAGCTTCGGACGGCGTCCACCGTCGGGGGCGCCAAAAGGCAGGATGATTGATCTTTTTACATATCATTTATCCGATGCATGATACGCGAACAGATCCTAACACGTTGACTCTATCGCTAGATAAGATACTCTGCCATATCATCTAGCATTGGAATGGATCGTTTACATATCATATGGATTCTCAATCGGAAGTTCTGCGCGAAATCGGTGGGCATTTCAGGCAGGCGAGGCTGGCCGCTGCGATGACGCAGGAGCAGGTCGCTGATTTGGCGGGTATATCCCGTCCCCGATATCGCGACATCGAAACGGGAGCCGCAGCCGCGCGTGCAACAACGCTCATGAATATCGCTCGCGCGCTCGGCCTGGAAATGATGCTGGTTCCGCAAGTCATGGTGCCAGCTGTCCAGGCTCTATTGCGTCCGCATGATGATGACGATCGACCCGCCTTTGTTTCTCAACCTGACGATGACGATCATGGCCCCAGTATTTCGCGCACCTAAGACGATCCCGTCGCTGGACGTGCTCTTGAACGCAGTGAAGATCGGCACGATCGTCAGGACGCCGGGCGATTTCAATGCATTCAACTTCGATGAGGCCTACCGCGCGACGGGCGGCTTTCCGGTTCTCAGCCTGTCGTTTCGGGCAGCGACGGGAGGATTGCGGAAAGATCCGAAGCCTGTGGCAAGCGCCTTGCCCGCTTTCTTCGCGAACCTCCTGCCGGAGGAGAAATTGCGGGAGGCGATGGAAAGGCACCACGAAGGCAATGTGCGGCCAGGCAATGACTTCGATCTTTTAGCGGCACTAGGCGCCGATCTGCCGGGAGCCGTACGGGCGTTGCCCAGTGACGGCGCGATAGCGGTTTCGCAGGATGCTTCAAAGGATCAGCCCAAGGCACGGTTCTCGCTTGCCGGCGTGCAGATGAAGCTGTCGGTCATGAAGAACATTGGAAAAGGCGGCGGCCTTACCTTGCCGATGGACGACGAGCAGGGCCGGTACATTGCCAAGTTCCCTTCGACGGCCTTTCCGGGCGTTTCCGAGAACGAATTCGCTAACCTGGCGCTGGCAGCAGCAATCGGCATGGACGTTCCTGAATGCGAACTGGTCGAGAAGTCCGATTTTGAGGGCGTTCCCGAAGAATTCAACACGCTGTCTGACGGCAAGGTCCTTCTCGTCAAACGCTTCGATCGCGGCGCCGGTGGCGAGAGGATACACATCGAGGATTTCGCTCAGGTCTTCGGTGTCTACCCTTCGCGCAAATATGAGGGGGCTGCTTATCACGACATAGCCTTGGCTCTTGGCGTGGCCGTCTCGCCTACGGCGGCTCTCGAGTTCGTCCGCCGCCTGGCACTGACCGTCATCACCGGCAATGGCGACATGCACCTGAAGAACTGGTCTTTGATCTATCCAGGTAAGGGCGACAAGCCGGCGCTTGCACCAATCTACGACCTCCTATCCACCGTGCCATATATTCCCGCCGACGCCATGGCGCTGTCGCTTGGAGGAGAGCGCTCGTTCAAGGCGCTGGCAGCACCGCGATGGAAAGCATTTGCGAACCGTGCACGGCTTCCGGAGCCAGCAGTCCTGAGGGCAGTGGTCGAGACGGTCAAACTCGTCAACGAACACTGGTGGCATCTGCCTGAGCGCGACCTTGTCGCAGCGAAAGTGCTCGAGCGGATCGACGGACATGTGAAGGCGATGACGCCGATACTGAACTCCTGCGCCGAGAAGTGAACCGAGTCCCTCGGGTTGATATAGCGGAACTATTCGCCCGTGGCCCCGGATGAGTGGCCGTGGATCGGTGGTATGCTAGGATCGCGCGCAAAGTGGGCGGAGTGTCCACTTGCACACGCGTTGAGCAAGCACGTTAGCTCGCGGGCACAGAAGAGTTCGCAGCATCCCGCAGAGGGTCGAGATGCTGTTCGTCCACCTCAATTCAACGATGCGGTTCAACCAAATGCGGTGACTGAGGATCGCGATCCGACGCTTTGTGTCGCCAATGTCGCGTCCGCTACACGGGCTGTTCCGACGATCCTTTCTTGGAACTCAAGCTAAACCCCTGAAAAACCAGTATGAAATTATTCTTCGGTTGGATCAGCCAAATTGGCATGAGTCTTGAGATCCTTAGGTGCGAGGCGGCTAGAGCTGCCCGACCGGCATTCAAGTCGCGGCAGCCGCGATGAATGGGAACGAAGGAAGGAAAGCTACATGTCAGGTTTGCGTCAGATCGCCTTTTACGGCAAGGGCGGCATCGGCAAGTCCACCACCTCCCAAAATACGCTCGCAGCCCTGGTCGACCTCGGGCAGAGAATCCTCATCGTCGGCTGCGACCCCAAAGCCGACTCCACCCGCCTGATCCTGAACGCGAAGGCGCAGGATACGGTCCTGCATCTCGCGGCAGAGGAAGGTTCGGTGGAAGACCTGGAACTCGCGGACGTGCTCAAGGTCGGCTACAAAGGCATCAAATGCGTGGAGTCGGGCGGACCCGAGCCAGGTGTCGGCTGCGCCGGCCGCGGCGTGATCACCTCGATCAACTTCCTCGAGGAGAACGGCGCCTACGACGATGTCGACTATGTCTCCTACGACGTGCTCGGGGATGTGGTGTGTGGCGGTTTCGCGATGCCGATCCGCGAGAACAAGGCCCAGGAAATCTATATCGTCATGTCCGGCGAGATGATGGCGCTCTATGCCGCCAACAACATCGCCAAGGGCATCCTGAAATACGCCCATTCGGGCGGCGTGCGGCTCGGCGGCCTGATTTGCAACGAGCGCCAAACCGACCGCGAGCTCGACCTCGCCGAAGCGCTGGCTTCCAGGCTCAATTCCAAGCTTATCCACTTCGTGCCGCGCGACAACATCGTCCAGCACGCCGAGCTCAGGAAGATGTCTGTGATCCAATATGCGCCGGATTCCAAGCAGGCGGGGGAATACAGGGCGCTGGCCGAGAAGATCCATGGGAATTCGGGCCAGGGCACCATCCCGACCCCGATCACCATGGAGGAGCTCGAGGACATGCTGCTCGACTTCGGCATCATGAAGACGGACGAGCAGATGCTTGCCGAGCTTCAGGTCAAGGAAGCGGCTAAGGCGGCCGCACAGTAGCGACCGCTGCCGACATGAGGCGCCGCCTGACCTGGTGCGTCTTTCAAAGAACGGCGCCTCGTCGGTGAGGCGTCACCCTGAACCTTGAAAGGGGTCCCATGAGCCTGGAATACGAGAATGACGGTGGCCTCCATGCGAGGCTTATCGAGGAAGTGCTGTCGCAATATCCTGACAAGTCGGCGAAGCGCCGCAAAAAGCACCTCAGCGTCGCAAAGAGCGGCGACGAGGCTGGCGCGGAAAGCGAGGTCCTTTCCGAATGCGAGGTAAAATCGAACATCAAGTCCATCCCCGGCGTGATGACAATTCGCGGCTGCGCCTATGCCGGCTCGAAAGGCGTGGTGTGGGGTCCAGTCAAGGATATGGTCCATATCTCGCACGGCCCGGTCGGCTGCGGGCAATATTCCTGGTCTCAACGCCGCAACTACTACGTCGGCACGACCGGCATCGACACGTTCGTCACCATGCAGTTCACCTCCGATTTCCAGGAGAAGGACATTGTTTTCGGCGGCGACAAGAAGCTGGAACGGATCATCGACGAGATCGAGGAACTGTTTCCGCTGAACAAGGGCATGACTGTGCAATCCGAATGCCCGATCGGCCTGATTGGCGACGACACCGAAGCTGTGTCCCGCAACAAGGCCAAGGAGCACGAGAAGACAATCGTGCCGGTGCGCTGCGAGGGCTTCCGCGGCGTCTCGCAATCCCTCGGCCACCACATCGCCAACGACGCGATCCGCGACTGGGTGTTCGAGAAGAAGGAAGTGGAGTTCGAGTCCGGCCCGTACGATGTCAATGTGGTCGGCGACTACAATATCGGCGGCGACGCTTGGGCTTCGCGCATCCTGCTTGAGGAGATGGGCCTGCGCGTGGTCGGCAACTGGTCGGGCGACGCTACGCTGGCCGAAATAGAGCGGGCGCCAAAGGCGAAGCTAAATCTCATCCATTGCTACAGGTCGATGAACTACATCTGCCGGCACATGGAGGAAAAGTATGGCATCGCCTGGATGGAGTACAATTTCTTCGGCCCCTCCCAGACTGAAGCCTCTCTGCGCAAGATAGCCAAGCACTTCGGGCCGGAAATCGAGGCCAAGGCCGAGGCGGTCATCGCCAAATACCGGCCGTTGGTCGATGCCGTAATCGCCAAGTACCGGCCGCGCCTCGAAGGCAGGACGGTGATGCTCTATGTCGGCGGGCTGCGCCCCCGTCACGTCGTCACGGCATATGAGGACCTGGGCATGGTGATCGTCGGCACTGGCTACGAATTTGGCCATAACGACGACTATCAGCGCACCGGCCACTACGTGAAGAAGGGCACCCTGATCTATGACGACGTGACTGGTTACGAGCTGGAGAAGTTCATCGAAGGGATCCGTCCTGATCTCGTGGGCTCCGGCATCAAAGAAAAGTACCCGGTCCAGAAGATGGGCATACCGTTCCGTCAAATGCATTCCTGGGATTATTCCGGCCCGTATCACGGCTACGACGGCTTCGCCATCTTCGCCCGCGATATGGATCTGGCCATCAACAACCCGGTCTGGAACCTCTACGACGCCCCCTGGAAGAAAAAAGCCGAGCCGTCGGCGGCGATCGCAGCTGAATGAAAACCTGGCCTCCCGGAAGCCGGCAGGCCGTGAACGCCTGTGGCCTTTGTCCGCGGGAGACCTGAAAACGTTTCGACGTCCCTGTGCCGCCCTATGGCGGGCCAGATGGAAAGAGGTAACCACCCATGCCGCAGTCGGCTGAAAAAGTTCTCGACCACGCGCCCCTGTTCCGCGAGCCGGAATACAGGCAGATGCTCGCCGAGAAGAGGCTGAATTTCGAATGTCCTCACCCGGACCAGATCGTTACCGACCAAGGCGAATTCACCAAGACGTGGGAATACCGCGAAAAGAACCTTGCTCGCGAAGCGCTTGTCGTGAACCCCGCCAAGGCCTGCCAGCCGCTCGGCGCGGTGTTCGCGGCCGCAGGCTTCGAGCGAACCATGTCCTTCGTCCACGGCAGCCAGGGCTGCGTCGCCTATTACCGCTCGCACCTGTCGCGCCATTTCAAGGAGCCTGCTTCGGCGGTTTCCTCCTCGATGACCGAGGACGCGGCAGTGTTCGGCGGCCTGAAGAACCTGGTCGACGGGCTCGCCAACACGTACCAACTCTACGACCCGAAGATGATCGCCGTCTCGACCACTTGTATGGCGGAGGTCATTGGCGACGATCTGCACAGCTTCATCGAGAACGCCAAGGACGAAGGCTCGGTCCCGCGCGACTTCGACGTCCCCTTCGCCCATACGCCGGCCTTCGTCGGCAGTCATGTCGATGGCTACGACGTCACGCTCAAGGGGATTTTGGAGCATTTCTGGAAAGGCGAGGAGCGAACGGAAGCCGAGGGGACCATCAACATCATTCCGGGTTTCGACGGGTTCTGTGTTGGCAACAACCGGGAACTAAAGCGCCTGCTCGATCTGCTGGGCGTCTCCTATACCTTCATCCAAGACGCCTCTGACCAGTTCGACACGCCGTCGGACGGCGAATACCGCATGTACGACGGCGGCACGAAGATCGAAGACGTGAAGAAAGCACTCAACGCCGAGGCGACACTTTCGCTACAGCATTACAACACCCGAAAAACACTGGAGTATTGCGAGGGGGTAGGGCAGGCGACTGCCTCGTTTCATTACCCGCTCGGAGTCCAGGCGACCGACGACTTCCTGATGGAGGTCTCCGCGATTTCCGGCAAGCAAATCCCCGAGGCAATCCGCCTCGAGCGCGGCCGACTTGTTGACGCCATGGCGGACAGCCAATCCTGGCTGCACGGTAAGAAATACGCCATCTACGGCGATCCGGACTTTGTCTATGCCATGGCCCGCTTCATCATGGAAACGGGCGGCGAGCCCACCCATTGCCTCGCCACCAACGGCACCTCCGCATGGGAAGCGGAGTTGAAGGAACTGCTTGCATCATCGCCCTTCGGCAACGGTGCTCAAGTCTGGGCGGGCAAGGACCTCTGGGCGATGCGCTCGCTGCTCTTCACCGAGCCGGTGGACCTGCTGATCGGCAACTCCTATGGCAAGTATCTGGAGCGCGACACGGGCACGCCGCTGATCCGGCTGACGTTTCCGATCTTCGACCGCCACCATCACCATCGGTTTGCGCTTATGGGCTACCAAGGCGGGTTGCGCGTCCTGACGACGATCCTCGACAAGATCTTCGACAAGCTCGATCGCGAGACAAGCGAGACGGGCGTGACGGACTATTCGTATGACCTCACCCGCTAAGCGTGACGGTCGGCTTTGGCCGGTCGTCTTCCCGAGGGACTTTGGAGACCGACGCAATGTCCTTGCTCAGAGCCAAAATCCAGGATGTCTTCAATGAGCCTGCCTGCGAGAAGAACCGCGGCAAGAATGCCACGGCGCGCAAAAACGGCTGTTCGAAGCCACTGACCCCCGGGGCGGCGGCCGGCGGCTGTGCCTTTGATGGCGCCAAGATCGTGCTGCAGCCGATCACCGACGTTGCGCATTTGATCCATGCGCCGCTCGCCTGCGAGGGCAATACCTGGGACAACCGCGGTGCGGCTTCGTCCGGGCCAACGCTGTGGCGCACAAGCTTCACGACCGACCTCACCGAACTCGACGTGGTGATGGGGCAGGGCGAGCGGAAGCTCTTCAAAGCGATCCGCGAGATCAAGGAAGCGTATGGGCCGCCGGCGATCTTCGTCTATTCGACCTGCGTGACGGCGCTGATCGGCGACGACATCGAGGCTGTCTGCAAGCGCGCGGCGGAAAAGTTCGGCTTGGCCGTTGTACCGGTCAATGCGCCGGGCTTCGTCGGCTCCAAGAATCTTGGCAACAAGCTTGCCGGCGAGGCGTTGCTCGATCATGTCATCGGCACGGTCGAGCCCGACGATGCCGGCCCTTACGACATCAACATTCTTGGCGAATTCAACCTCTCGGGCGAATTCTGGCTGGTGAAGCCGCTGCTGGATCGGCTCGGCATCCGGGTGCGCGCCTGCATTCCGGGCGACGCGCGTTACTTCGACATTGCCTGCGCGCACCGCGCCCGGGCGGCTATGATGGTGTGCTCGACCGCGCTCATCAATCTGGCCCGCAAGATGGAGCAGCGCTGGGACATCCCGTTTTTCGAGGGCTCCTTCTACGGCATCACCGACACCTCGGAAGCGCTCCGACAGATCTCTCAGTTGCTCGTGAAGAAGGGTGCCGATCCGGAGATCCTCGGCCGCACCGAGGCGTTGATTGCAGAGGAGGAGGCGATCGCCTGGAAGAAGCTCGCCGCCTACCGGCCGAGGCTCGAAGGCAAGCGCGTGCTGCTCAACACCGGCGGTGTGAAGTCCTGGTCGGTCGTCCATGCGCTGATGGAGATCGGCATCGAGATCGTCGGCACCTCTGTCAAGAAGTCGACCGTCGAAGACAAGGAGCGCATCAAGCAGATCCTCAAGGATGACAACCACATGTTCGAGCAGATGGCTCCCCGCGAGCTTTACGCCATGCTCTCGGAACACAAGGCCGATATCATGCTGTCGGGCGGGCGCACGCAGTTCATCGCCCTGAAGGCCAAGACACCCTGGCTCGATATCAACCAGGAGCGCCAACACCCTTACGCCGGCTATGACGGCATGGTGGAACTCGTACGCCAGATCGACATCGCCATTCACAACCCGATCTGGGGGCAGGTGCGCGAGCCGGCACCATGGGATTGCCAGCCTGCGGTGAGGGAGGAACGGCCGCGCACGAAAAGCGAGACCGCGACCTTGCATGCTGTCCAGGAATTCGCCGGCACGACGGCCGGTGATTTCGGCGAGTGTTGAGGAGAGCCGATGGTCCGCATCCTTCCCCAGACCAAAGCGGCGGCGGTCAATCCGCTGAAGTCATCGCAGCCCTTGGGTGCCGCCTTGGCCTTTCTTGGCGTCGACGGCGCGATGCCGTTGTTCCACGGCAGCCAGGGCTGCACCAGTTTCGCGCTCGTGCTCTTCGTGCGGCATTTCAAGGAAGCCATCCCCCTGCAGACAACGGCGATGGACGAGGTGGCGACGATCCTCGGCGGGGCAGACCATCTGGAAGAGGCGATCCTCAACCTGAAGGCCCGCACAAAGCCCACACTGATCGGGGTCTGCACGACGGCGCTGGTGGAAACCCGGGGCGAAGACTGCGCAGGCGATATCGCCAATATCAGGCTGAAGCGCAGGGAAGAACTCGCGGGTACGGAGGTGGTGCTAGCCAACACACCGGATTTCGATGGCGCGATCGAAGAGGGCTGGGCCAAGGCTGTCACCGCGATGATCGAAAGGATTACGCGGCCCGGCGAGCAGGCGCGGCAGTCGAAGAAGATCGTGATCCTGCCTGGCTGGAACCTCACTGTGGCTGATATCGAGCATTTGCGTGAGATGGTTGAAAGCTTTGGACTGAAGCCGGTGATTCTGCCGGACGTCTCCGGCTCGCTCGACGGTACGGTGCCCGACGGGTGGGTCACGACCACCTATGGCGGCACCAGCGTCGAGGATATCCGCGAGCTTGGCATGGCTGTGCAATGCGTCGCGATCGGGGAGCATATGCGCCGCCCGGCCGAGCTGCTGCAGAGGTTGACCGGCGTGCCTTACGTGCTGTTCCGGTCGCTGACTGGATTGAAGGACGCCGACCGGTTCGTCTCGCTGTTATCCGCGGTTTCGGGCGCGGCGGCGCCGGCTGGCGTGCGCCGTCGCCGGGCGCAGTTGCAGGACGCGTTACTCGACGGACATTTCCACTTTGGAGGCAAGAAAATTGCGATCGCTGCTGAACCAGACCAACTCTACCAACTCGCGAGCTTCTTCATCGGAATGGGCTCCGAAATCGCGGCGGCGGTCACAACGGCCGCTATGTCGAAAATTCTGGAGGAAGTACCGGCGCAGTCAGTTCAAATTGGCGATCTCGGCGATTTGGAAGCTCTTGGCGCCGGCGCTGATCTTTTCGTTACTCATTCCCACGGCCGCCAGGCGGCGCAGCGCCTCGGCATTCCGCTCATGCGGGTCGGCTTCCCGATCTTCGACCGGCTCGGCAGCCAGCACAAGCTCACAATCCTCTACCAGGGGACCCGCGACCTGATCTTCGAGGTTGCCGGCATTTTTGAAGCCAACCGGCACGCGCCAACGCCTGAAGCGCTTGATCCACTCCGTAAGCGAGAAATGCCAGATGAGCTCCGTCCGTCGCCTCTCGCTCGTCACTGACGAGGTTCACGCACCGACGCCGGAACGCCAAGCCGGCGCATTGCGCGTGGCAATGGCCACGCAGGACATGAAGAACATCAACGCCCATTTCGGCTCGGCCAGGCGCTTTGCTGTCTACGACGTGATGCGCGAGGAGTGGAATCTCGTGGAAGCCGTGGCCTTTGACGACGTTTCCGACGAGAGCGGGAAGCACCGAACTGAGGGCGATGACCGCATCACCCCGAAGGTGGAGGCGCTGAAGGGCTGTCATCTCCTGTTTTGTCTGGCGATCGGCGGACCTTCGGCAGCCAAACTTGTTTCCGCAAAGATCCATCCGATCAAAGTCCCGCAGCCCCAGACCATCCAAGAGGTGCTGTTGCGCACGCAGATGATGCTCAGGACGTGTCCTCCCCCTTGGCTGCGCAAGGTGCTGGCGCAGGCAGGTGTCGCTGAACAGAAACCCTCCTTCGAGGACGAGGGCTGAATTGAGGAGTAGCCGAAATGTTTGAAGCCGCTGTTAGCCCTGCCGCCACCGAGGACGAGGCGGCCCTTGCCACCCCGTTCGTCAAATGCCTCGTGCGGTTGATCCGTGCCAATGATTCCCACGGGTCATGGGAAGGCAAATCGGACCCCGAGCTGCTGGGCGACTTCATCATCACCAGCGAACAGCGCCGTGCAATTCCAATCATCGGCGATCCCGATCCGGACGTGCTGTGGAGGCTCGATAAGTTCTACACCGCCGTCGGGCTTGCGATTGAGGAGCGCACGGGCCTGATGGCATCGCCGATGATGGAGATGAGCCATGAGGGCTTCGGGCGCGTGCTCTTCACAGCCGGGCGGTTGGTCGTTCTGTCAAAGACCCTGCGCGACGTCCACCGGTTCGGTTTCGAGACGTTCTGGAAGCTCGCCGCGGCCGGTACCAAACTGGCCGGCGATGCCACCGCAGCCATTGAGGCTCATCCCGAGGTGGCGCGGGCGTGATGCAACCGACTTTCGATCGAGGGGATCATGTCAGGTCTTGAGGACATGCGGTGGCCAGCCCTCTCAATTGAGGTGGCCCAGGCCGATATGGTTCTTGGGGTAGCGCTGATGAAGCCAGGGGTACTGATCTGTTCGCAAGATGCGGAGTTGTATCTGTATTACAGCCACATTCTGGGGGTGGATGGCTTCAGGATTGAACTGGCCAGAAGCGTGGAGGAAGCGCTGGCATTAGCCAGTGAACGGGAGCCGCAGGCCGTGGTGCTGGACTGCCAGCCGGCAAGCTCGACAGGGTCTACCATCTGTGCCCAGCTCAAGGCGGAGTTCCGGAACAGAGGCCTGCTGGTTATTGCGCTGATCGCGCCCGGCGCCGAAAACCAGCAGCTCGATCTCTTGAAGGCAGGTATTGACGAGAGCTTTGTGCGGCCCTTCACGCCGGCGATGCTGCTCGACTATCTACGCACGAAGCTGGCGCTACCGAAGCCGGGTTCAAACGGGATCGAAAATGGCAGCTGGCTCTGCTGCGGCAGCCTTGAGATGAAGCTCGATGCCCACCGAGTTCGCGGCAATGGCCACGACATCCACCTCGGACCTCTCGAATTCAACCTGCTGCGGCAATTTCTTGAGGCTCCCGGCAAGGTCTTCAGCCGAGACGAGCTGATCGACGCGGCCTGGCCGGACAATATCCATGTCGGTGAACGCACTGTCGACGTCCATATCAGCCGGATCAGAAAGGCGCTGAAGGCTGCCTCGCCAGGTAGCGTCATTCGTACTGTCAGGTCTGCCGGCTACTCGCTCGAGAAGCTGGACGACTGAATCGCGAACGGATGGTGTGCCACTCTCCGTCTTCGTTGGAAGGCAAGTCTTGCGGTTCGAAACGCGCTACGGGCCCGACATCTCAGGGGGAAGCAGTCAGATGGCCTTCAAGAAAATACTCAGTGTGACGGGAGCTGACCATTCCGATCAGGACGTCGCAATAGCTGCTCGCTTGTGCGCCGAGGTCGGCGCGTATCTTTCCGTACTGATTATATCGCCTCCGCCGCTCCTGATGTCGCCTCCGCTTATTGGGTCCCCTCCGCCGTTGGGCGGTGGCATCCCCGAGTGGTCTAGACATCGCGCACACCACATTGCCGCACAGGAACAATTTTCACAGGAGATGGCCAACCTGGAAAAGACATGCAGGGAAATTCACAAAGTGCTGAGAGCCACGTGGCGCTGCTATGATGTCGACACCGAACACTGCGACAAGGCTGGCGTGGGTGACGCGGTGCGACAGCGGGCGCTCTGCACCGACCTGACAATCGTCGGCCCCGCACTTCTCAATGAGACTAGTCTCGGACCCCTTGTTATCAACGGCAGCTTGTTCGACACGGGAAAGCCGGTGCTTGTCGTACCGGAGGGCGCTGAGGCGACTCTGTCTCCACGGCGCGTGCTGGTCGGCTGGGATTCGCGAGTCGAGGCGTCCCGTTCGATTCGAGAAGCGCTGCATCTGCTAGCCGGTGCTGAGGAAGTTCGTGTCGCAGTCGTCGATCCGGAGGCGACCTGCACCGGAAACGGCGCCGAGCCGGGAGCCGACATCGCTGCCTATCTCACTCGGCACGGTGCTCGGGTTTGGGTCGACCGGCTGGCGAGCCGCGGCAAACCGGTGGCCAAGGTGCTAGCGCAGCACGCAATCGACACGTCTGCCGACGTGATCGTCATGGGCGCTTATGGCAGCCGCTGGTTGCGCGAGCGGCTCTCCGGTAGCGTGATAAGATGGATAGTTGGCACGCCTTTGCCGCTGTTTTTGGCCCGCTGACGGGTTCTGAAGTAGCACCGATGCTGTTCAAAGCTCTACTCCGCTGGCCACCTACCCTGATACCAAGTCGGAGGAAGGTCGCCGCAAACGAGCAGGTTTCGCGAAGCTCATGAGCAACTTGCAAGCGCCGTCGCGAAGAACATTCCCCGGACGCCTCTAACGCGCTCGGTGTCTGCTCGCCGAGACAACCCGTAACGCGCAGACAAACGGCCGGGCAGAAGCCCAGGCGCCCTCAATGCGCTCAAAACACCGATACTCGAGCCGGCGTCAGGTCGAGAAAGGGAGTCGTTTCAGCGCGGCAGGCCGCGTTCGGACCGTAGCCTCATCGTATTGGCGTCATCGCGATTTCCTTCACCACTGTCCGGGAACTGAACACGGCAACGACCGTGCAGCGGCCAAGGCACCGATCTTCGAGTCCGACGGTCGGGCTCTTGCCGGCCCTCGGCGCGAAATGGCATCAATCACGTGTCATCGCCTGGGATGGTAGCCGGGTTAGCGGCGAGGGCGGCCGCATCTTCGACGTTTTCAGTCTGCCCGGCCCACCGCTGGCGACCACGCGGCCCTGAGGCCGGCCAATTCCGACAACGCTCACATTCGCACCAGGTGGCCCCTGTAGGGCTTGCGCACAGGGACACAGAACAACAAAAGTAGGATCCGGGAGAGTTCACCGGCCCGGCACATGCCGGCAGATCCCGGCTCTCTTCGGGCCGATCACCTCCTCGATCTGGCGTTATTCGCGACACGCAGCCGGACATGACCGGCTTCGTCGTGAAACTCTGGCGTTGCGAGCCAGGAATTCAAGCGCAAAGCGGAAGAGGTAGGGCAGAACCGATGCTCGGATGGAGCGGCCCCTGCAATCGCAAATGGCGAGATCGCTACCGCCTCCGGACCGGAACGGCAAGACGCTCAAGCCGGTGGCGTGAAGCGGAGGATCATGACGAGCCTGAGGACACCCATCGGCCTCGTCCCTCGGCCCGAATGCATATTGAGTCGTCCGCGCCACGCTTTTCTGCCGACGCGAAGCGGGTGATGCGTGTCCAAGACCTGACAGCGGCAGAAAACGTGTCGCGTCCAATACAACCGGCTATCTTGGGCATCCCGAAAGTTTTTTAAGTATAATCAAGCATTTAGTGTGCGCTGAGCGCGTTGGTACGGCCTTTGCGAATTGAGAGTCAGCAACACTGAGTGAAGGCTGACTGCACGCAGATGCGCAAGACGAGCGATGCTCTCCATTCTTGAACCCTCGTGGCCCGTCTAAAAGGGGGAACAAGCTTGCGCATAAGGTCACGCAATTTTTGGCAACAGCTTTGGAGACAACATGGTACTGCAGATGGGGTCACCGGCTCCTTCGATCAAAATGGAGGACTGGCTGCGTGGCGAGCCCCTTGCGGACTTCCAGCCCGGCAAAGTCTATATCGTCGAATTTTGGGCAACTTGGTGCGAACTATGCATGGCGGAGATGCTCGATCTGATGCGGCTCCAGGAGAAATACAGGGACAGCGGACTTGAGGTCCTCGGGATCGCGGCTGATGAAGAAGCTCGAACGGCCGTCGAGGCCCGGACCAAGTTGGATGCGTGGTTGGCCGAAAAGTGCCCGGATCTGAATCATCGGATTGCGTTCGACTTCACAGGCGAAATGAAGAAGCTTTGGAGGGAACCCAGCTTTTGCGTCGGGGTTCCGACCTCGTTCGTGGTCGACCGAGACGGCTGCATCGCCTTTATCGGTCATCCGAGCCAACTCGATGAGGTTTTGCCGAAAGTGCTCAACGGCAGCTGGCGTACCAGCAACAAAGCGAAAGCGGCCGATCAGGAGCGGATCGCAACAAGCGAACCCCTGGCGCGCGGACAAGCGTTGAAGAAGCCGATCGATGACAGGTTCTGGGCGGCGGTGAAGTTGGAAGATTGGAAGACGGCGCTCTGGGCTATCGAAGAGGGCATTGCCTTGATGCCGGACGACCTCAATTTCCGCCTGGCCCATGCACATCTGTTGCTTCACAAAATACAAGACATGTGGACCGGCTTGCCCGTGATGCGCCAATTGGTTCGCGACGCGATCGACAAAAATTCCGAGGATTGGATGGTTTCGGCGCTAGACCAGCTTTTCCATCCGGCCAATGACCATTCGCGCCTTCCCCCTGCTGAGCGCTTCGCGATGGGCAAGGAGCTGTCCGAACACATCCTGGCGCTGAATCCCCCGCAAGGCGACAGTCCCAAGTTCCGATCTTATCCCGCGGTCGCCCGGTACTATCACGAGAACGGCAACAATGATCGCGCGATCGAGTTGGTCGAACTGGCACTGACGTCGCTGGACGGTCCGGAGCCTATCCCGGCCGAATTGAAAGAGCAGCATCTGCCGGATTTGCTGCAGGCCCTCGCCAAGTACAGGGGTGCGAAGGCTTGTTGCTGCGCTCTCTTTGCCGCTGCGCAAAACAGTTTCCCGAAGGTGCCAAAGCGCGGTCGGCCGAGGAAGAAAGATAAAAAAGGGTAATTGGTCGAAAGGGCTTACTGGCCACTTCGTCCATTTCCCTGGCGTGACCGCAGCAAGGAGGTCCATGCAGCAATTGGTCGATCGTTTGCAGCAGGATCGAGGCTCGAATCTTCATGGCCTCCCGCATTGCGGCGGAAGCGATGTTCGACGCGAATTCGCGTGGAAGACTTCGCAGTCGAGGACGGGTTCAAGGTCGGCCCGAGGGACATCAATTGCGTGGAATCAGCGGGGCCGAGCCATGCGTCGGCTGCGCAAGTGTGCCCGAAGTAGGCGTCCCAGAAAACAGACATCGTGCTTCGAGGAAGAGGACTGAAATGAGGAGAAGGCGAAATGTCTGATGCCGCGGTCAGCCCGGCTGTCAACGAGGACGAGGCGGCTCTTGCCACCCCGTTCGTCAAATGCCTGGTGCGGCTGATCCGTGCTCAAGCCTTCTGCTCATGGGAAGGCAAATCGGACGCCGAACTGCTGGGCGACTTCATCATCACCAGAAAACAGCGCCATGCGATGCCCATCATCGGCGATCCCGATCCGGACGTGCTGTGGAGGCTCGATATGTTCTACACGGCCGTCGGGCTTGCGATCGAGGAGCGCTCCGGCCTGATGACATCGCCAATGATGGAGATGAAAACCCATGGGGGCTTCGGACGATTGCTTTTCACGGTCGGGCAGCTCTCGTTCTGTCCAGACGTCCATCGGTTCGGCTTCGATAAGTTCCGGCAACTCGCGGAGGCCGGTACGAAACTGGTCGACGATGCGACTGCAGCCACTGAAGCCTATCGCGACGTGGCACGGGCGTGAAGACACCGATTTCGAGGAAGGATCTATGTCAAAGCTGGATGAGATGGGAACGAAAGTCCGAAAGCTTCAGCTGCGCGCGGCAATTGCCAAGATGAAATTGCGCGACCTTGCAGAGGATCTCCCGGGAAAATGGACCGAGATAGAGGAAGTTGCCGAGGGAGCGTCGGCCGTTTTTGCCGAGTTGGATGGTGCCAGGAGAGAGCTCGCTGCCATGAAGAAGTTACGATGAGGAGCACATTCACCACCCGCGACGGCTCCGGATGGATGCCGGAATATCTCACCGCTATAGACGGCACGACCTGCATCGGCTGCGGCCGCTGTTTCAAAGTCTGCTCGCGCGAGGTCATGCATCTTTACGGCGTCGATGACGCGGGTGAAATCCTCGGCGCCTGCGACGGCGAAGACGACGATTTCGATGGCGAGCTCAATCGCATGATCATGGTCGTCGACCATCCCGGCCGCTGCATTGGCTGCGGAGCCTGCGCCCGCGTCTGCCCGAAGAACTGCCAGACCCATGTTGCGGCCGACCAGGTCGGAGCATGATCTGAGGAGACAAAACCAGGAGAACGCCGTTGCCCTTTAGAATGTTTTGCCGCGTCCTGGGGCTGGTGCTGTGCAGCACCGCTCTGACCGTCTACTTCGATTCTCATTCCATCGGCACAGTAGTCCTCACGTCGCTGGCGTGTTCGCTGCTCCTTCAGCTGGCGTATTTCGCAAGCGTGCTCTTTCTGATCTGGCGGTCTGGCTTGGTTAGCCGAGCTGGCCAAAGGGCTGAGGATTTCGGCAGTTGCAAGGAAGTTGGATCCCAGCCGCCAGACCATGATGAGGTGATGAGTGAATCTGCAGATTTGCTCCAAAGTCAAATGCTAACCATATCGCTGCTGCTCCCTTGATGCGCGGCCGTGACAAGATCAGAGCTCGGATTCCCGCCACTTTCGATGAACCAAGGACATTGGGCTGATCGTTCAACAACAGGTGTGCTTGACTTGGGCGGAGGTGACCGCATCCCGGGACGTCTAATGGCGCGAGATGCAGCTGTTTGGGTTGCGCAGACATAATAGCCGTCGCAGCACGCCGGCCTGCGGGTTGCTTCGTCTCGATGACAACGCGAGGCGCTGGAAATAATGATGGGGTCCTGCTGCAAGCTACGCAAGCGCGTCGCTGTCTTTCAGGAACTGCCCGATCAGCCTCGTCACCCAACGTGCGACAACGCAGCTGGCTTCAAAGTCAGCGCCTGAAATCCGCCATGACAGAAGCCTGCGACCTTGATCTTCCGAGCCTCTCTTCGGGCACGGCTTTATCGGGAAATCGAGGTGTCGAGTTCGAGCACGCTGGCGGATTTGGCCGAAGCCATCGTAGCGGCTTGGCTTTGACATGGACCACGCCTACGGCTTCTATTCAAAACTGACGGGAAAGCTGTTGGACTCGCCCCAGCGGTTCGAACTCTTCGCCGACATAGAGGGGAGCGGCTCTCGCAGCGTGAAGGGCACGCGCGTCGCCCCAGCCTTCCAGAAGGTGGACTCGGCAATAACCTTCTTGTACGACTACGGTGACGAGTGGCGCTTCCGCGTTGAAGTTATTGGGCAGGCGCAGCCCGATGCCAATTACCCGAGGATCATCAACAAGATCGGCAAGGCTCCCCCGCAGTACCCGGACATCGACGACGAGTGACGACCCCACCGTGCCGCATCGAGGGGGCAAGGGGGGGTAATTACCTCGTCGTCCTTATGGGGGCCACTCAGCAGGCTTTGGCGGCAGACCCTGTGCACCTTACATCGCACAGGACCAAAGGACGGTGGAGGCGCCGAGCCCGTGGCAGATCCGCCTGCGCGCGCTGGGAGTGAAAACCAACGATTCAGGTTACTTCGGCGGGATTGCCGGTTTCAATCTCTCCTATTCAGACACCGTGACCCCGGAATTCGAAATCTCCTTTTTCTTTACTGAAAACATCGCCGCCGAACTCATACTCGACACTACCCATGTCAACGTCAACGGCACCGGAGCGATCGGAACATTGGGGAACGTCGGCAGGGTATTGGGTGCTGCCGCCCATGATCACGCTGCAGTATCATATTACCCGCTTCGGGGCCTTCCGACCCTATGTCAGGGTGTGCACCTAACCGATTTCGAAAGCGGACGAAACGCCCTTTGAAAGATTCAAGGACAGACCTGATCCCGTTGAAGCTGATTGCTCAGCCGAAGCCGTCCGATATGTGCCGCTACCTGATCTGCAGGTGCTGGTCCCGGCACCGACTATTCGACGCCTTGGCCGGCCTTCTCCCTCGCCAATGGTCGTGTGAACGAGTTGAGATCGCTGAAGCGGGGGCTGGCAGCGAGCCTGGCGATCGGCGACACCGGGGTCGCTGCTTCTTCGTGCCCACCTCACGCCCTCATCGGTTGACATGGCCGTCACACTTCTTCCGCTGGAAACGCGTGTCGACGAACCAGGCGAAATGCCCGTCCCTCGGTCATGGCCTCACTGTTGAGGCAGATCGAGCCGGCATGGGGTCGAGGCGGCCACATAAGGCTGCCCCTGAGTTCGACCCCGTCGCTTGTGAGGAATGTCTTCGTCGATAAATGGAGGGACCTTCGCTCCGGCGCGACCGAGCCAGGCTTCGTGAACAGATTCGCCATGAGCCGCTTTTGCTGTGCGACTCTGTCGGTTTCGGGCCGAGCCATTCATAGATCAGAAACTGCATCGGCTTGCCTGTGCGGCAGGCGGCGTTCGCAGATCATGCGCGGATCTCTGGCTGGCTGGACATGAGCGGCTTAGCCGCCCGGGAAGGGAGCACCTGGGTAGAGCACTATCGGCTCGAACTCTTCTTTGCCGACGACGCCGGAGGCCATCGCGGCAGCAACGTCGAGGAGGAGAATGCGGTAACGCTGATGACGGTGTGCCCGCATTATCGGAGATGACCACGCATCATCGAACCCCCAAGCGCCGGCCAGCCGATCTCCGAGGCCCAGAGCAAGCTGCTCGATCATCTTTCGCCGACGAGCACACGCCGCCATCCTGCATGAGGACCTTGTCCGGCTAATCCGATCGGAGTGGCGGAGCTTGGGCGAGTATCGGGTTCAGGCGCGCGATCCTCCACCGGGCAATATCGTGACGTGGCGGGCTTACTCCGCCTCGTAGGCATGGCACTCGGCGCGGTCAGCGGAGGCGTATGGCCGTCGAAAACTATGCCGGAGAGTGATCCTCCTTTCCCGGGCCGATGATCGGCTGTTTCAACGAGGTCGTGCTTTCCATCCGCGAAGACCATCGCTCCGTGGCGAGCGAGCCGGAGGCGTTGATTGCTTGGTTTGGTTTGCTTGGCTTTGGCCTGGTGCGGATCGAGCTGGAAGCCGGGCCGCTGTCACAGTGGCTCTTTGCGGCGATGCGAGAAGCAGGACTGGCGGTCGAGCTTCTGGAGACGCGGCATGTGCGGGATGCCTTTAAGGCGATGCCGGTGAAGTCGGATCGCAACGACGCGCGCGGGATCGCGCAACTGATGCGGCTTGGCTGGTTCCTGCCGGTGCATTGCAAGTCGATTGCCGCGCAGGAGGTGCGAGCGGTGCTGACGGCGCGCAAGCTCGTTCAATCGAAGCTGCGGGATGTCGAGAACAGCCTGCGTGGCATTTTGCGCGGCTTTGGGCTGAAGGTCGGCAAGACAACGCCGCGCGACTTGCTTGCCGCATCCGTGAACTGGGGGCTGGCCATCCGAATCTGAAGACGGTGGCCACGGTGCTGCTTTCTGTGCACACCGTGCTACTGCGCGAGTTCCAGGCTCTCGAGAAAAAGGTCGCGCGCTGGTGCGCCTTGATGCCAAGGCCAGACGGCTGATGTCGACGCCGGGAGTCGGTTCGATCGTCAGGCGGGCGTCCGAACGGCGTTGCGCAGTCAGACCCACCACGCGGAAATCCGGTCGTTTGGTGGGGCCTCAGGTGCTGACCGATACTGCTCGGAACCGAAATCGCCGGAACGCTCAAATGTTGGTGTTTCAGGCGTTACCGGGCGCTTACTATTGGGCAGCCTATTTCCGAACTTTCCTGGTCGCGACTTCCGGCTCAAGGACTGGCGACATCGCCTTGATGGACGGCCGGTTTCGTTCACAGAGCCACCCCACAATCAGGGAATGAAAGGCGGTCGAGTGCTGTGTCGGATTGCTCGGCCGGCTGTTGTTCTCTGGTTGACCAGAAGTTGAATGCTGCAGCGACCGACCAGCTTCCGCGGACAGTCAAGAGTCAACAATCTTCGTAACGGGCGGCCCGCCACGAAAGCCACGTCGCAGCCTCATCGAAAACGCGTTGTTCGTTGTCAGTCGTGCTTGCGTCGTCGTATACCTCGCTCCATCGAAAGGCGCCTGCGCGCTTTCGACTCCACTTGATGATCCTGGATCGCGTCTTACCGGCTTCAAAATTCCTGGTTCAGGGGAGCCATAAGCGACCAGGGACAATCAAAATTAGGGCAAAGCAGATAATAGACGAATAACTGCTCAGATCGAGTAACGCCATCGGTCTGGTCGAGAAAATGGTTGAATTCTACCGGAACCGCCTCTCCGACCCGCTCGGGGAGATTCATCGAGGGCCCCAAAGAATACCGATCAGATACTTTGGTTGCCAGTCCTCGAAGTTGAGCGACAGCATTTGTCGGCGAGCGTTCCATAGTCTCTGCTCCGCAGCCATTCGCACCGGACGTTGTCACCGGCGCACAAGCAGCTGGGCGTAAGGTTGCGGCACTGCGCGCCATCCTCTGCAGGCCGGCAACGGTAAAGTTCTACCACATCGTTGCTGCTTTAAGAGTTATTGAAACGCAAAATTACGCTTCGCCAACGTTATACGAGTGCAACATACGAAATACACTTTTAACCGCACGTTTCGTAGGGGGGTCTCTCAATTAGTTTCGGGAGCCCGTGCGGGTTTTGGCCTAGCCCGCTTCTCTCACCGAATTTAGCGCCAGGCTCCGTTGTGACGCGGCGCGGCCACTGGCCTGGCTGTGGAGGTCGAAGACGGGCGCGATCAGCGCCGCGGTGTTGCGACGGTCGGGTTCTTCAGCAATGTATCCTCTGTTGTTGTGAGAAGGGTTGAGGTCCGGCGGCGTCGCAGAGCCGCGGCACCTATTCGGGCGTGAGCCAGGGCGAACTCCTCGGCATAGGGACACGCTGAGGCCATCGCCACCTTGATGCGACGAACCGAGACGCGCACCTGTGCGCCGATCTTCAGCAGTTTCAATCTGATCGTGCCGCAGCTGGCGTTGGCGAGCCGGGTATGGGCAAGACCGAGGCGACGCAAGGCGCAGATCAGGACATACGCAAACGAGGCGAACCACAGCCGCAGCTGATTGGCGCGCATGGTGTTGGCACTGGTACGATCGGCGTAGAGGTCGAGCTGGCATTCCTTGATGCGGTTCTCCATGTCGCCGCGGGCGCAGTAGAGCTCCTCGTAAAGCGCCCGTGCCGCCCAGCGCTCCGGCTTGAGTGACGTCACGATGAAGCGCGGATTGGCGCCCTGCGTCGTCCATTCGGCCTTGGCCACGACCCGCCAGCGGCGTGACCAGCTGTCTTTTGTCGTCGCGGAAGACCCGGGCAGCCTTGCCGCTTTTCTTGGAAACCAGACAGGTTTCCTCGATGGCCGGGGCGATCTTGGTTTCCAGCCGTTCGTTGCGGGCGAGCCCGAAGACGTAGTCGACGCGGTTGATCTCGCACCAGGCCATCAGTTCCTCGCGCGCAAAGCCGGAATCAGCGCGCAGGATAATGTGGACCCTAGGAGCCCGTCCAGATAGGTCATTGCTACGGGCACTTGTTGCACGATAGCCGGCTCAGGCGGGCTTTGCGAGGGTGAACAGCT
>NZ_JAMYPL010000028.1:0-86763 GCF_040320355.1 Mesorhizobium sp. M0715
ATACTGCTATTATACCACCTTTCCGTGTCAAAACCACTTCGCGGGGCGGCTCCGCGCCCCGGTGGCTGCTAAATAATATCTATTCTTTTTAAAAAAAAACCCCCCCCCCCCCCCCCCCCCCGCTTCCGTCTCGGGAGGAGACTTGTATTTAGGCAGCGGTCTTGGCCTCGATCTGCTTGGCCTTGGCCGAAGACGCCGTAATGGCGATCTTGCGCGGCTTCAGCTCCTCGGGGATGTTGCGCTTGAGGTCGACGAACAGAAGGCCGTTCTTCAGCGAAGCACCGACAACTTCGACGTGGTCGGCAAGCTGGAAGCGGCGTTCGAAAGCCCTCGAGGCAATGCCGCGATAGAGCAGCTCAGAGCCTTCGCCGGTACCCTCGTCCTTGCGCTCACCCTTCACGGTCAGCACGTTGCGATGGGCTTCGATCGAGATTTCCTCGTCCGAGAAACCGGCAACGGCCATCGAGATGCGGTAGGAATCCTCACCGGTGCGCTCGATGTTGTAGGGCGGATAGGTCTGCGCGCCATCCGGCTGCGCAAGCGAATCGAGCATCGTGAACAGACGATCGAAGCCGACGGTAGAGCGATAAAGCGGGGAAAAATCAACGTGACGCATGAGGTGTTCTCCTGTTGAGCAACATGGTTTGCGTATGGCCGGTGCGAAACCCTTGAGCGGCGTTTCGGATGGGCCAGCGGCCCCGACATTGGCGACCGCACGAGACATTTGGGGAGCGCTGGAAAGCATTTCAAGATTTCACCTGGCGGCAAAAGCCACGGCGGCCGGTCCCTTGATGAACGGCAGATGAACCGGCACTTCGGCGCGCGTTCAGGCAGCCGGCGCTAGGGTGCATTTCAGGATCAAGGACTGGCGGCGCCGATTGCACAACAGGCACCGCAACGAGGCCGACCGGGTGTAACGTCCCTTCCTCCCGGATCGACAGAGGCCGGAAGCACGCTTTCGAGCGGCTTCCGGCCTTCCCTGGTGCAGCCTCCCCTTCACCGGGAATTCCTTGGCTTTTGGCGCATGGGCGTCTATCACCTTAGCGGAGCCGGCCAGCGCAGGCGGGCATGCGAGACGCCGAGCACGAAGCGCCGAATGACGGATCTTTTCACCGAAAACTCCCTTTTTCACGAAATCGAGGGCAATCCGCGGCCGGAAAATGCCACCGGCGGCTTCTTCACCACGCGTGACCGCAAGAATATCCGCTACGGCCTGTTCGGCGCAGTCGCTCGCCCGATGAAGGGCACCGTGGTCCTGCTCACCGGCCGCAACGAGTGCATCGAGAAATATTTCGAAACCATCCGCAACCTTGCCGATCGCGGCTTTGGCGTCGCCACCCTCGATTGGCGCGGCCAGGGCGATTCCGACCGGCTGATCCGCGATCACCAGCGCGGCTACGTCAGCAGCTTCCGCGACTACACCGCCGACCTCGAACAATTCTTCGAGGAGATCGTGCTGCCCGATTGCCGCGGACCGTACTACATCCTCGCCCATTCGGCAGGTGCCTTGATCACCCTGCTTGCCGCCCCGTCGATGGTGAACCGCATCCGGCGCATGGTGCTGATCGCGCCCTTCCTGACGCTGCCCGACCTGCCGGTCTCGATCTCGACGGTTCGCCGCGTCTGTTCTCTGTTCTGCGCTCTCGGCCTCGGCCGGCTCTATGCCGCCTGGGGTCCGCGGCCGAAGGTGACGGCCCCTTTCGAGACCAACAAGCTGACGTCTGACCCGGTACGCTATCGACGCAACACGCGGCTCTATGAAGAACATCCGCAACTGGCGCTTGGGGGTCCGACGATCCGCTGGCTGCGGGCAGCCGCGAAAGCCTCCGAAGCTGTCAGCGACCCCGACTTCATGGCAGGAATTCAGGTCCCCCTGCTGATAATCGCCGCCGGCGCCGACCAGGTCGTCTCGACCAGGGCCGTGGAAACCTACGCCAGGCGTCTGCGGCTCGGTTCGCTGCTGATGATCGATGGCTCCCGTCACGAAATCCTGCAGGAAGCCGACATCTACCGCGAGCAATTGCTCGCCGCTTTCGACGCCTTCATTCCCGGGAGCGACGACCCCACAGCCTGACAGGCGCCGGTCGCTGGCCCGCTCCCCAAGGGGTGCCGCCGGCAGTAAAACGACTGCTTCAAGCGGTCGGCATCACCTGAATGGCAGCGGACGCTCGTTTAGCCGCGCAAGGCGGCCATGGCGGCGGCATGAAGCTCCGGCGTCGCCGCCGCGAGCACATCGCCGCCCTGTTCCGCCGGCCCGCCATCGAATGTGGTGACGACGCCGCCTGCCTTTTCGATGATCGGGATCAGCGCCACGATGTCGTAGGGCTTCAATCCGGGATCGGCGACGATGTCGACGCTTCCCGAGGCGATCATGGCGAAGGCATAGCAATCGGCGCCGTAGCGGGCGAGCTGGATCTGTCTTTCGAATGCATCGTAACGGTTGCGCGCCTCGCCCTTGAACAGGGCCGGCGTGGTGGTGAACAGCGTCGCCTGGTCCAACTTCGTCGTCTTGCGGGTCGTCAGTTTTCGCGGCCCGCCTGGCCCCTCATAATGGGAGCCCGAGCCGTTGGCGTAGAACAGCTCGCCGGTGAAGGGTTGCGCCATCATGCCGGCAACGGCGTCGCCGTCGATCGTCAGCCCGACCAGTGTGCCCCACACCGGCAGGCCGGAAATGAACGCGCGCGTGCCGTCGATCGGGTCGATCACCCAGACATGCCGGCTCGAAATGTTCTCGCTGCCATGCTCTTCACCAAGAATGCCATGGTCGGGATACTCAGCAGAGATCAGCGCCCGGATGGCGCGCTCGGCCTCGCGATCGGCCTCGGTGACCGGATCGAAACTGCCCTGTTCCTTGTTGGCGACCGCACCTTGGCTGCGAAAGCGCGGCAAGGTCTCCGCCGCTGCCACCTGCGCGATGCGGCGCATGAAACCGACACTGATGTCCAACTGATTCTCCCGCACTGCAGCATGTCCGAGCCGTGCTCTGCCGCCAATTTCGTACCAAAACAAGAGTGTTCGACGACTTTTCCGTGACGGCATCTGTTGCCCGGATGTCACACGAGCGTCGTCGAAACGCAATTTCCACATCAGAGTGAATTAAAAAAGCCTCAAGGTCGCTTGACATTTGTGCAGCGCACAATACCCTTGATCTCGGACAGGGTTTCCTGTCCATGCCCTCCTTGGGCGTTTCCTCCCTAGACTTCGACCGTATCGTGCAAACGATGCGGTCTTTTTTTACGCCGCGATTTCACTCTGCGGCCAACGGCCGGTCGCTCACTCGGCGGCTAGCGGCAGGTCGATGAAATGATGGTCGGGCATCGACATCAGGTCGGCTGAGAACCGCGTCAGATCATCGGCCAGCGCATCGAAGCCGGCGGCCTTCTCGAATGTCCGCTCGTTCATATAGAGCCCGCGATTAACCTCGATCTGCAGCGCATGCAGATGGCGCGCCGGGCGGCCGTAATGCTCGGTGATGAAGCCGCCGGCATAGGGCTTGTTGTGGGCAACCGAATAGCCCATGGCGCTGAGCAGGCCGATCGCGGTCTCGGTCAGGGCGGCGGTTGCCGAGATGCCGAAGCGGTCGCCGATGATGAAGTCGGGCCGCAGACCGCTGTCGCCGACACGGATGCTCGCCGGCATCGAATGACAGTCGATCAGCACGGCAAAGCCGAACCGCGCATGGGTTCTGGTCAACAGCCGCTTCAGCGTCTCGTGATAGGGCTTGTAGACGGCCTCGATGCGGGCGATCGCTTCGGCCAGCGGCAGGCGGCCGGAATAGATGTCGAGCCCCTCGCCCACCAGCTTCGGCACCGTGCCAAGCCCGCCGGCCACCCGCGCCGAGCGGATGTTGCAGAAAGACGGCACTGGCTCGGCGAACATGCGCGGATCGAGTTCCCACGGCTCGCGATTGACGTCGAGATAGGCGCGCGGAAAATTCGCTGCCAGCAACGGCGCGCCTAGCGCCACGGCGCCGCCGAACAGCTCATCGACGTAACAGTCTTCCGACCGGCGGATGGCGTTGCGGTCCAGCCTTGCCATGGCAAGGAAGCGCTCCGGATAGTAGCGGCCGCTATGCGGTGAGTTGAAGAGGAAGGGGACGCGCTGCTCGACGCCCGACCGGATTTCGAAGGGTGGAAAGACCGAAAAATCCTCGGCTGCCGTCTTCAATTTGAACGAACCCGAAAACACCAGTGCATCATGATGTGAAAGTGCCACCTTGCAAGCCTCGTGTCCAGCATTTCGGCCGCAGCACACGCCCGGCAAATATGGATCATCCCCGTCAGCGTTCACTTGATGTTTACCCTCACCTCCTCATATACAGGATGGTTAACGGGTTTGCCCAACGGCAATCTCGGGCGGGTGATTCGGACGGGATATCATGGCACGCATTCTTCTGGCGGAAGACGACGACGATATGCGTCGGTTCCTCGTCAAGGCGCTGGAGCGCGCCGGTTACCAGGTCAGCGATTTCGACAATGGCGCCAGCGCCTATGAGCGGCTGCGCGAGGAACCGTTCTCGCTGCTGTTGACCGACATCGTCATGCCGGAGATGGACGGCATCGAACTGGCGCGCCGCGCCACAGAGATCGATCCTGATTTGAAAGTCATGTTCATCACCGGTTTCGCCGCCGTTGCGCTGAACCCTGATTCCAAGGCGCCGAAAGACGCCAAGGTGCTGTCGAAACCGTTCCATCTGCGTGACCTCGTCAACGAGGTCGAGAAGATGCTGCAGGCGGCCTGAGCCGTTTTTCAAGCGAGGCGCCGCACCTCTTCGCCACTGCGGCGAGACGACGCCTTCTTTCCTTTTTCCTGCTATTGACGCGCTGGATCAAAAATGGTGTATGCGCGGCTTCGGATGGGCGTGTAGCTCAGCGGGAGAGCACTGCATTGACATTGCAGGGGTCACAGGTTCAATCCCTGTCACGCCCACCATCCAACCAGACGATCAGACTTGAATCGGCATCCTGGCCCGCTCGCCCGAGCTGGACAATTTTCGTTCGCCCAAGGGAAGCTGGACACTGGCGAGTTTTTCGAGCGCAACGCGCCCGTCCCGGCGTTTGACCGGAACGGGCCGCACTCGATCAGATCATTGCGGCGCTGGATCTGGCGTATTTCCCGGCCTGTCGCCGCCGCCCTTGCCTTCGCGACAAGGCTCTCCGAGACCGCAGCATTTGCCGTTGTAGGTGACGCCAGGCTTCAGCTTGTCGCATTCCCTGGGAGCGGTTGTCTTGCAGCCGGCCAGCACCGAAACGGCGATAGCGGCCAAAAGGACGTTTCTTGAAACAGTAAACATCAGACGTTCTCCTTGATGGACCATGTTTGGACACATCGCTTGGTCGCGCCTCGAGAGAAATTGGTTCACAAGAAAATTGGTGACGCGAAAACCACCCTCGCGGTCGTTCGACAGCGGAAACACCTGGGCAGGCGCAGCAATCGCGTGGCGACGCGTCCTCTTCGACCGGTCAGCCTTTCCGCGCTTCAGATGCCCGCGACGGTGCAAAGGCTCTTCATTCTGGCTACCGCCAGATCGGGATCAGCGAGCAATCCTGCCTGGTCGGCAAGGCGGAACACGTCGGCATAGTGACGGATGCCGCGCGCCGACTGCATGCCGCCGACCATCGCAAAATGGTCCTGATGGCCATTCAGCCAGGCCATGAAGACGATGCCGGCCTTGTAGTACTCGGTCGGCGCCTCGAAGATTTTTCGCGATAGCGGCACGGTCGGCGCCATCAATGTGTCATAGCCGGCGCGGTCACCCTCCGCCAGTTTCGCCAGCGCTGCATTGGCGACCGGCGCAATCGCATCGAAAATACCGAGCAGTGCGTGCGAGTGTCTTTTCTCGTCGCCGGCGATCAGTTCGGGATAATTGAAATCGTCGCCAGTGAACATGACGACGCCGTCCGGCAGACGGTTCCTCAGCGCGACCTCCTTGCCGGCATCGAGCAGTGAGATTTTTATCCCCTCCACCTTGCCAACGTGGCGTTCGATGATGGCAACAACTGTATCGAGAGCAGTCTCGAAATTCTCGCTGCCCCAATAGCCCCTGAGCGCCGGATCGAACATGTCGCCCAGCCAGTGCAGGATGACCTTGCCGGATGCTTGGGACAGGATGCGGTCGTAGACGCCGACATAGTCGTCCGGCCCCTTGGCCACTGCCGCCAGTGCCCGGCTGGCCATCATGATCGCCTTGCCGCCCAAGCCTTCGATGAAAGCGAATTGCTGCTCATAGGCGGCGATCACATCGTCCAGCGTCCTGGCGGCGGCGGGCGCCAGATGGTCGGTGCCGGCACCCGAGGCGAGATCGGCGCCATCGACGGTACGCGCCTCGGCGATCGAACGGCGGATCAATTCCTGCGCGCTTGCCCAGTCGAAGCCCATGCCGCGCTGCGACGTGTCCATCGCTTCGGCGATGCGGAATCCCAGCCGCCACAGATGGTGACGGAACGCCATCGTCCTGTCCCAGTCGACCACCGGCCTGGACCACGGATCGGTCATGGCGAGCGGATCGGCAACGACGTGCGCAGCGGCATAGGCAATACGCGAAAATCGCGCGCCGATGTCAGACTGCACCGGTTCGCCGACCAGCGTGTACCGGGTGCTGCCGCCACCCTCACCAGGCAAGGAAATGTCCATCGATCTCTCCCTTCGCAACGCTACTAAATGGAACGTTCCAATAAATCAAGAACCTTTAAGATTCGGGCTCCACGGCAGGAAGAATGCTGCATTGCAACACAAATCCTCGTGGAGCAAGCCATTTGAGTACGCACAATCGGCGTTCGAGGCGCGGGAAAATCCCGATTGACTTACGAGCGGAGCGGAGATTAGAACGTTCCAATAGTTTGGGCCTGCAATCGAGGAGGATGCATCTGGATGGCCAACCGGGCCAAGGCGACGATATTCGACATCGCCCGCGAAGCAGGCGTGTCCAAATCGACGGTATCGCTCGTGCTCCAGGGCAGCGGACTGATCCGGCCCGAAACAGCGAGCAAGGTGCGCAAGGCGATCGAGGATGTCGGTTACGTCTACAACCGCGGCGCCGCCAATCTGCGCAAGGCGCACTCCAACGTCATCGGCATGGTCATCAACGATCTGACCAATCCTTTCTTCGCCGAACTGGCGGTCGGCATGGAACGCGTCTTTCAGTCGGCCGGCATCGTGCCGTTCATCGCCAACACGGCGGAAAATCCGGTGCGCCAGGAAGAAGTGCTGAAGTCGCTGATGGAGCAAGGCGTCGCCGGTCTCATCGTCTCGCCGGCTCGCGGCACGACGCCGGGCGCCTTCAGGCGGATCGAGACGGCGGGTCTGCCGGTTGTCTTCGCCATGCGCCGGCTTCCCGAGAGCCGCATCCCGGTGATCGCGCCCGACAATCATCGCGGCGCCTATCTCGCCACCGCGCATCTGATCGGCAAGGGACATCGCCGGCTGGTCTTCTTCGGCGGCTCGTCCGACCTGGTGGTCTATCACGAGCGGCTTGGCGGATTTCGCGAAGCCTGCGAGACGCAGGGCATCGCCGCCCGCGACGCACTTGTCGTCGAGGGCGAGACCAGCCGCAGAGGTGGTATAGCGTGCCTGGAAACCGCTCTCGCTATGGCTGAGCCGCCGACCGCGGCGCTCTGCTTCAACGACGCTGTCGCCTTTGGCGCCATGCTGGCGCTGCGCAAGCGTAGGCTTGAGCCGGGAACTGATTTCGCCATCGTCGGTTTCGACGACGTGGCCGAGGCCGAGCATTACATGCCGGCGCTGACCAGCGTCGCGGTGGACTCGGCCGGCCTCGGCGAACGCGCCGCCCATGTCATGCTGAAAATGATCCAGTCGCGCACCACGCGGGCCGAGGACCATATCGGCGCGGTCAATCTGGTCGTCAGGGAAAGCTGTGGCCCGGATCGCCGCACCCGAAACAGGACGGCCGGTTCGGGGAGCATGAATTGAGCAAGGTCGTTTCGGCAGCGCAGGCAGCGGGCCTGATCAAGGACGGCATGGTCGTATCCGTGTCGTCGTCGAGCGGTCTCGGCTGTCCGGACGCGGTGCTTGCCGCGATCGGCGAACGCTTCGATGGGGAAGGCCACCCAAAAAATATCACCACACTTCACCCGATCGCCGCCGGCGACATGTACGGCATCAAAGGCATCGACCATCTGGCCAAGCCCGGCCTGCTGAAGCGTACTTTGTGCGGCTCCTACCCGTCCGGCCCCTCCTCTTCCGAACCGCCGCAGATCTGGAAGATGATCGGCGACAATTCGGTCGCCGCCTACAACGTGCCGTCCGGCATCCTGTTCGACATGCACCGCGAAGCGGCCGCCAAGCGGCCGGGCGTGCTGACCAAGGTCGGTCTCGACACCTTCGCCGACCCGCGCCACCAGGGCTGCGCCATGAACGCCGCCGCCAGCGAGCCGATCGTTTCGGTGCAGCAGTTCGACGGCGAGGAATGGCTCTATTTCCGCTCCATCGTGCCGCAGGTCTCGATCATCCGCGCCACGTCAGCCGACGAGCGCGGCAACCTCACCTATGAGCATGAGGGTGCCTATCTCGGCGGCCTCGAACAGGCACTCGCCGCCCGCAACAATGGCGGCATCGTTATCGCGCAGGTCAAGCGCGTCGTCGAAAACGGCACGCTGAAACCGCATGACGTGCGCGTGCCGGGCGTCCTGGTCGACCACATCGTCGTCGCGCCCGACCAGTTGCAGACGACGCTGACACCCTATGACCCGGCCATCTCCGGAGAAATTTTCCGGCCGCTGTCGAGCTTCCGCACGCCGGAGATGAACGTCCAGAAAGTGATCGCGCGCCGCGTCGCCATGGAGTTGCGCGACGGCATGGCCGTCAACATCGGCTTCGGTATTTCCGCCAATGTCCCTCGCATCCTTCTCGAGGAAGGACAGCACGGCAAGATTACCTGGGTGATCGAACAGGGCGCGGTCGGCGGCGTGCCGCTGCTCGACTTCAAATTCGGCTGTTCGTCGAACGCCGACGCCTTCATGCCCTCGCCGCACCAGTTCATCTATTTCCAGGCCGGCGGCTTCGACGCTTCGCTGCTGTCCTTCCTGCAGATCGATCGCCATGGCTCGGTCAATGTCTCGAAGCTTTCGGCGCGCCCGCATGTCACCGCCGGCGCCGGCGGCTTTGTCGACATCACCGCACGGGCGAGGAAGATCGTCTTCTCCGGCTTCTTCAACGCCGGCGCCAAGCTGTCTCTGGCCGATGGCGGTATCCGCATCGAGCAGGAGGGCAAGGTCAAGAAGGTGGTCAACGAGGTCGAGCACATCTCGTTTTCGGGGAAGCGCGCGGTCGCGCAGGGGCAGGACATCACCTATGTCACCGAGCGCTGCGTGATGAGGCTCACGCCGGAGGGCCTGGTCGTCACAGAACTCGCACCCGGCATCGATCTACAGCGCGATGTGCTGGCGCAGTCGGAAATCCCGTTGGGCGTTGCCAAGGACCTCAAGACGACACCGGCAGCCCTCTATCAGGAGCAACCGATAGGCCTGTCACTGAATGGCGGCGCCTCGCTCGGAGGCGCGCATGGCTGAGCCTCTCGTCACCTTCAAACAGGATGGCGCCCTCGGCATCGTCACGCTGCGCCGGCCGGAGAAATTCAACGCACTGGATATCCCCATGCTTCGCGCGCTCGAAACAGCGCTCGACGAAGCGGAAGCGGCCGACGGCGTGCGCGTCGTGCTCATCCGTGGCGAAGGCAAGGGCTTCTGCGCCGGCGGCGATGTCGAGGCGTGGGCGCGGATGAGTGCCGCCGATTTCCAGGTGCAATGGGTGCGCTATGGCCACCGCGTCTTCGACCGCTTGGCGCGGCTGCGGCAGCCGACCATCGCCGTCCTGTCCGGCCATGCGCTGGGCGGCGGCCTGGAGTTGGCTGTGGCTTGCGACTTCCGCGTGGCGGAAACACAAGTGAAACTGGGCTTCCCTGAAACTTCGATCGGTGTCGTGCCCGGCTGGTCAGGCACGCAGCGCGCCGTGCGCCGCTTCGGCGCGCAGACGGTGCGCCGCATGGCGCTCGGCGGCGAGATCTTTCTCGCCCCCGAGGCACTCGCTCTGGGCATCGTCGACCGGGTGGTCGCGACTGGCAAGGCATACGACGAAGCAAGGGCGTGGGCGGAAAAGATCGCCGAGCGCGGCCCGCTGGCGACCGAAGCCGCCAAGCTGATGATCGCGGTCGCCGAAGGCGAGGAAAGTGCCGCCGCCACCGAAGCGCTGGCCAGCGGCTTCATCGCCCTGACCGGAGATCTCAAGGCCGGCGTCGATGCCTTCAAGGCCAAGCAGAAGCCAGCCTTTTCGAGATCCTAGAGGAAAACAGATGAACGCCCCCCTCAAGATCGCCATGCCGGCCGAGGCGGCTGCGGCACCGAAAGCGTACAGACTGCTGATCGACGGCAAGCATGTCGATGCCCGCGACGGCCGCACGATTGCTCGAAATAGCCCCGGCCACGGCTTCACCGTCTCGCACTACGCGCAGGCCGGCGCGGCCGAAGTGGAAGCCGCTGTGCAGGCCGCCCACAAGGCGTTCGAGACCGGTCGATGGCCGCGCATGAAGGCAGCTGAGCGTGCCGCGATCCTGCTCAAGGCGGCTGACCTGATCGAGGGCCGGCTGGAAGAGATCGCCCGGCTCGATACACTGGAATCCGGCAAGCCGATCGCCCAGGCGCGCGGTGAGATTGGCGGCGCCGTCGACATCTGGCGCTACGCCGCCTCGCTCGCCCGCACGCTGCACGGCGAAAGCTATGCCAATCTCGGCGATGCCATGCTGGGCGTCGTGCTGCGCGAGCCGATCGGCGTCGTCTCGATCATCACGCCGTGGAATTTCCCGTTCCTGATCGTCAGCCAGAAACTGCCCTTCGCGCTCGCCGCCGGCTGCACGGCGGTGGTCAAGCCGAGCGAAATGACCTCGGCGTCGACCTTTGTGCTCGGCGATATCCTAATGCAGGCCGGCCTACCCCCCGGCGTCGTCAACATCCTGGCCGGCTTTGGTGCCGACGTCGGCGCGCCGATGGTCAGCCATCCCCTGGTCGAGATGGTCTCGTTCACCGGCTCGACCCGCGTCGGCAAGATGACGATGGCCTCGGCCGCGCAATCGCTGAAGAAAGTCTCGATGGAGCTCGGCGGCAAGAACGGTCAGGTCGTCTTCCCGGACGCCGACCTCGAAGCGGCCGCCGATGCGGCGGTGTTCGGCGGCTTCTTCAATGCCGGCGAGTGCTGCAATGCCGGCAGCCGGCTGATCGTGCACGAGGCGATCGCCGACGATTTTCTCAGCGCTGTCAAGGCGCTTACCGCCAGGGTTACGGTCGGCGATCCGCTCGATGACCAAACCAAAGTCGGCGCGATGATCTCGTCCGACCATCTGAAGAAGGTGGCCGGCTATGTTTCTGCCGCTGAAGGCGACGGCAGCCAGGTTTACAGCGGAGGCAAGCAATTGGCCTCCAATGTCGGCCAATATCTCGATCCCACCATCATTCGCGACGTCACCGAGGAGATGGCCATCGCCCGCGAGGAAGTGTTCGGCCCGGTGCTCTCGGTGCTGACATTTGAATCGATTGAAAAGGCGTTGCACATCGCCAACGACACGCCTTATGGTTTGGCGGCGGGCGTGTGGAGCGCCAGCATCGACACCTGCATGTCGGTGGCGCGTGGGGTGCGTTCGGGAACCGTTTGGGTGAACACGTTCATGGAAGGTTATCCCGAGCTGCCTTTCGGAGGCTACAAGCAGTCCGGTCTCGGACGCGAACTCGGCAAACGCGCCGTCGAGGATTATACCAGGAAAAGACAATCCAGTTTCATCGCGGCCAGCGCACCGGGTGGTGGGTCGGCTGAGTTGAGAAGAACCCGGCGGCATCCGCCGGTCGTGTAATGCAACAAGGGAGGAAGTACATGTTGCGCAAACTGCTTATCGGAACGGCTCTCGCGTCGGGCCTGGCTTTCACAGCCCACGCCGAGGACGTCAAGGAAGTCCAGATGCTGCATTGGTGGACCTCGGGCGGCGAAGCGGCTGCTCTCAACGTCCTCAAGGGCGACCTGGCCAAGGAAGGCTATGCCTGGAAGGACGTGCCGGTGGCCGGCGGTGGCGGCGATGCCGCCATGACCGCGCTTAAGGCGATGGTCGCGGCCGGCAATTATCCGACCGCCTCGCAGATGCTCGGCTACACCGTGCTCGACTACGCCGCTGCCGGCGTCATGGGCGACCTGACCGAAACGGCGAAGAAGGAAGGCTGGGACAAGTCCGTTCCGGCAGCCCTGCAGAAGTTTTCGGTCTATGACGGCAAGTGGGTCGCGGCTCCGGTCAACGTTCACTCGGTCAACTGGCTGTGGATCAACAAGGCCGTCCTGGACAAGATCGGCGGCACCGAGCCGAAGACCTTCGACGACTTCGTTGCCCTGCTCGACAAGGCCAAGGCGGCAGGGGTGATCCCGCTCGCTCTCGGCGGCCAGAACTGGCAGGAAGCCACCATGTTTGACTCCGTCGTGCTGTCGACCGGCGGACCCGAGTTCTACAAGAAGGCCTTCAATGACCTCGATGACGAGTCCCTGAAGTCCGACACGATGAAGAAGTCGTTCGATAACCTCGCCAAGCTCGTCACGTATGTCGACCCGAACTTCTCGGGCCGCGACTGGAACCTTGCCACCGCCATGGTCATCAAGGGCGATGCTCTTGTGCAGGTCATGGGCGACTGGGCCAAGGGCGAGTTCAACGCCGCCAAGAAAACGCCGGGCACCGACTTCCTGTGCTATCGCTTCCCGGGCACCGACGGCTCGGTGATCTACAACTCCGACATGTTCGGCATGTTCAATGTTCCGGACGACCGCAAGGCCGCCCAGGTCGCGCTGGCCACCGCCACCCTGTCGAAGAGCTTCCAGTCGGCCTTCAACGTCGTCAAGGGTTCGGTTCCGGCCCGTACCGACGTTCCGGACACCGACTTCGACGCGTGCGGCAAGAAGGGCATCGCCGACCTGAAGGCAGCTAACAAAGGCGGCACGCTGTTCGGCTCGCTCGCCCAGGGCTATGGCGCGCCCCCGGCGGTCGCCAATGCCTATAAGGATGTCGTCTCCAAATTCGTCCATGGTCAGATCAAGACCTCGGACGAAGCCGTGACCGAGCTGGTCAAGGCGATCGACGACGCCAAGTAAGCGCCACGCGCCAAAAACGCCTTCCCCGCTCCGGCGGGGAAGGCCCAGATCCGCGAACTTATATCCGCGAAGCTGGTTGGCCGCGAGTCGACGGGAGGAGCCCCATGAGCACGGTAGCGACAAGCCAGATCAAGCTGACGCCGGAGCATGCGTGGCCACGCGCCTCGGTGCGCTCACGCCTGCAGGACGCATTGCCGAAGATCGTGCTGGCGCCCAGCTTTGCCATCACCATCGTCTTCGTCTACGGCTTCATCCTGTGGACGATCTATTTGTCCTTCACCAATTCCAAGACCTTCCCATCCTATGTCATCACCGGCTCGCGCGCCTATCAGCGACTGTGGGGCTGGACCTTCGACACCGACCCGCCCTCGAGCTGGTACACGTCGATCACCAATATGGGCATCTTCGGCTTTCTCTACATCTTCATCTGCCTGGCGCTCGGCCTGTTCCTGGCCATCCTGCTCGACCAGAAGATCCGCGGCGAAGGCGTGCTGAGGCCGATCTATCTCTACCCGATGGCGCTGTCCTTCATCGTCACCGGCGTCGCCTGGAAATGGTTCCTCGATCCCGGCCTCGGCCTCGAGCAGACCTTGCATCAATGGGGCTGGACGAGCTTCCATTTCGACTGGATCAAGAACAAGGATTTCGTCATCTACACCGTGGTCATTGCCGGCGTCTGGCAGGCCTCCGGCTTCATCATGGCGATGTTCCTGGCCGGCCTGCGCGGCATCGACGGCGAGATCATGAAGGCGGCGCAGATCGACGGCGCCACCACCTTCCAGCTCTACCGCCGCATCGTCATCCCGCTGCTGCGGCCGATCTTCCTGTCGGCCTTCATCGTGCTCGCGCACCTCGCCATCAAGTCCTACGATCTGGTCGTGGCGCTGACCAGCGGCGGCCCCGGCGGCTCGGCCTGGCTGCCATCCAACTTCATGTATGAGTACACGTTCAAGCGCAACGAAATGGCCGTCGGCTCGGCCAGCGCCGTGATCATGCTGATGACCATCGTCGCCATCATCGTGCCGTATCTCTATTCGGAACTGCGGGAGAAGCCGCGATGAGCGCCGTCACCACTCCCGCCCGCCAGGCCTCCGGCGGCGTCAACGTCAAGGTTATCAACCGCATCGTCATCTACGGGCTGCTGGCGCTGTTTGCGCTATTTTATCTGATGCCGCTGTTCGTCATGCTGGTGACCTCGTTCAAGACCATGGACGAGATCCAGAACGGCAACATGCTGGCGCTGCCCAGGGCGCCGACCTTCGATCCGTGGCTGAAGGCCTGGGGCGAGACCTGCGTCGGCCTCACCTGCGCCGGCATCAAGGGCTATTTCTGGAACTCCATCAAGATGGTCGTCCCGGCCGTCCTGATCTCGACGATGCTCGGCGCGCTCAACGGCTACGTGCTGACCAAATGGCGTTTTCGCGGGGCAACGCTGGTGTTCGGGCTGATGCTGTTCGCCTGCTTCATCCCGTTCCAGTCGGTGCTGCTGCCGATGGCGACCATCCTCGGCAGCCTCGGCCGCTTCGGCGTCACGCTGCAGAATGCAACGGGAACCAGCTTTGGCCTCGGCAACCCGACGGTCAACCTCGTCTTCGTCCACGTCGTCTACGGCATCGGCTTCACCACGCTGTTCTTCCGCAACTACTATGAGGCGTTCCCGACCGAACTGGTCAAGGCGGCACAGGTCGACGGCGCCTCCTTCTTCCAGATCTTCCGGCGCATCATGCTGCCGAATTCAATGCCGATCTTCGTCGTCACGGTGATCTACCAGTTCACCAACATCTGGAACGACTTCCTGTTCGCCTCGGCTTACGCCGGCACCGGCGACGCGATGCCGATGACGGTGGCGCTCAACAACGTCGTCAACACCTCGACCGGCGTCGTCGAATACAACGTCAACATGGCCGCCGCGATGATCGCGGCACTGCCCACCCTTCTCGTCTATGTGCTCGCCGGCCGCTACTTCGTGCGTGGTCTCATGGCTGGCGCCGTCAAAGGATGATCTGATGGCTTTTCTGGAAATTGATGGTCTGAGAAAGCGCTTCGGCCAGGTCGAGATCCTCAAAGGGATCGATGTCGAACTCGAGAAAGGCGGCTTCCTGGTGCTGGTCGGCCCTTCCGGCTGCGGCAAGTCGACCTTGCTCAACACCATCGCCGGCCTGGAGACGATCACGTCTGGCGAAATCCGTGTCGACGGCCGCACCATCAACGATCTGCACCCCTCCAAGCGCGACATCGCCATGGTGTTCCAGAGCTATGCGCTCTACCCGAACATGACGGTGGCCGGAAACATCTCGTTCGGCATGGAGATGCGCGGCGTGCCGGCGGCGGAGCGCCAGAAGGCCATCGACAAGGTGGCCAAGGTGCTGCAGATCGGCCACCTCTTGCAGCGCAAGCCGAGCCAGCTTTCGGGCGGCCAGCGCCAGCGCGTCGCCATGGGCCGGGCGCTGGTGCGCGACCCAAAACTGTTCCTTTTCGACGAGCCATTGTCCAACCTCGACGCCAAGCTGCGCGTCGACATGCGCATCGAAATCAAGCGCCTGCACGCCACCACCGGCACCACCATCGTCTACGTCACGCACGACCAGATCGAGGCGATGACGCTGGCCACCAAGATCGCGGTCATGCGGGATGGCGAGGTGCAGCAGTTCGGCACCCCGGCCGAGATCTACAACAACCCGAGCAATCTCTTCGTCGCCGATTTCATGGGCTCGCCGGCGATGAACCTGATCCCGGCGACCATCGGCACGTCAGGCAATGCGCTGTCGGTCGTGCTGCAGCGCGAGGCGCGCGAGCCGATCTCGCTGCCGATGGCGAATGCGCCGGCGGGCCTGTCGGCATTCCAGGGCAAGCCGATTATCTTCGGTGTCCGCCCCGAAGCCCTGACCGATCCGGAAGGTGCCGAGCGCAACGCCTCGCACATCGCAACCGCCGACTGTCACATCGAGGTCGTCGAACCGGCCGGCTCGGATACCTTCGCCGTCACCAATCTCGGCGGCAAGGGCGTGGTGGCGCGGCTGCGCGCCGATGCCAACATCCAGCCGGGCACCAACACGCCGCTCGCCTTCAACCTGACCAAGGCGGTGTTCTTCGATCCGGCGACCGAGACCCGTATTCGCTAATGTATGTCGCCCAAAAGTGGATCCGGTTTTGGGGCAACGACATGCATCAAAACAAGAAACTAAAGCGCGTCGGGACGCGATTTAGGCCATGACAAATCCGGACATCGTCATCATCGGCTCCGGCATTGGCGGCGCCACGATCGCCTCCGGCCTTGCCGGCAGCGGCGCCTCGATCCTGATGCTGGAGCGCGGCGAGCCTTTGCCGGCGACGCCGCACACACGTGACACGCGCTCGATCTTCGTCGATGGCCATTATCGGCCGAAGGAGATGTGGCGCGAAGCCGGCGGTGCCGCCTTCAATCCGGGAAATTACTACTATGTCGGCGGCAATTCGAAATTCTACGGCGCGGTGCTGATCCGCTACCGCAAAGAGGATTTTGCCGCCATGGAGCATTTCGGCGGCGTCTCGCCGGCCTGGCCGTTTTCCTATGACGAGTTCGAGCCCTGGTATTCGAAAGCCGAACAGCTGTTTCGCGTGCGCGGCACGCTGGGCGAAGATCCGACCGAGCCGTTCCATTCGGTCCCCTACGCCTATAAGCCGGTGCCCGACGAGGCACCGATTGCCCGCGCCCGCGCCGAACTTAAGGGGCTCGGCCTGCATCCCGCCTCGCTGCCGCTCGGTGTCGACATCGAAACCTGGCTGAAGGAGGGCAAGACCGGCTGGGACGCGTTTCCCAACACCGGTCAGGGCAAGGTCGATGCGCAGACCGGACCGCTGACGGCGGCGCTGACCGACCAGAACATTCGGCTCGAGACTGGCGCCTATGTTGAATATCTCGAAGCCTCGGCGAATGGCAAAACCATCGCCGCGATTCACTATCGCCAGAACGGCGAACTGAAGAAGGTGTCGCCGAAGCTGGTCATCCTCTCCGCCGGCGCGGTCAATTCCGCCGTCATCCTGCTGCGCTCGCCCTCGCCCAACAACAGCAAGGGAGGTGGCAAAGGCCTAGCCAACCGCTCCGACCAGGTCGGCCGCAATTTCATGAACCACAATTCAAGCGCCATGCTGGCGATCGACCCGCGCCGCCGCAACGATGCCGTCTACCAGAAGACTTTGATGCTGAACGACTATTACCTGTCCGACGGCAAGGGCGGCAAGCCGCTCGGCAACGTCCAGCTTCTCGGCAAGATCGACGGCAACATGCTGCAGGCCAACGTCAAGTATACACCGAAATTCGCGCTCGATTTCATGGCCGGCCATGCCGTCGACTGGTACCTGATGTGCGAGGATTTGCCCGATCCGGAAAGCCGCATCATGGTTGATGGCAAGGACATCGTCATGCAATGGCGGCGCTCCAACATGCAGTCGCTCGACGGGCTGACCAAGGTGATGCGCGAGAATTTCCGCGCCTGCGGTTATCCCATCGTTCTCTCACGCCCCTTCGACAAGCGCACGCCGTCGCACCAATGCGGCACGATAAAGATGGGGGACGATCCGGCGACGGCGGCGCTCGATCCGTTCTGCCGCTCCTTCGATCACCGGAACCTGTTCGTTGTCGATGGTAGTTTCCTTCCGAACTCGGCGGCGGTCAATCCGGCATTGTCGATCGCCGCGCAGGCGCTCCGCGTCGCGGACCACATCCGCAAGACGGACCTCGCCGCATGACCCGCCCCTCCGCCATCGTCACCGGCGGCGCGCGCGGCATCGGCCTTGCCTGCGCCCAGGCGTTGGCGGATGTCGGCTTCGATATTCTGATCGCAGATCTTGCCGAAACAGCCGCTGATGGACTTGCCACCGACATCACCAAGCGTGGCGCGAAGTTCGCCTATGTCCGTTGCGACATCGCCGATCTCGCCAGCCACACCGCACTTGTCGATGCCGCGATGCGCGCCTTCGGCCGTATCGACTGCCTGGTCAACAATGCCGGCATCGGCGCCGTGGTGCGCGGTGACCTCTTGGACCTCAAGCCGGAGAATTTCGACCGCACGCTGGGCATCAATCTGCGCGGCACCGTCTTCCTCAGCCAGGCCGTCGCCAAGGCGATGCTGGCTGCGCCAGGCGATCACCAGAGGTCGATCATCACCATCACCTCGGTCAGCGCCGAAATGGCATCGTCGGAGCGACCGGATTACTGCATCTCGAAAGCCGGGCTTTCGATGTGGGTGAAGAACCTGGCGCTGCGGTTGGCGCCCGAAAACATCGGCGTGTTCGAGGTGCGCCCCGGCATCATCCGCACCGACATGACTTCAGGCGTGACCGCCAAATACGATGCCCTCATCGACAGTGGACTGGTGCCGGCCAAACGCTGGGGCGAAGCATCGGACATCGGTGCGGTGGTGGCGACGCTCGCCGGCGGCAGGCTCGGCTTTTCGACCGGCTCGATCATCAATGTCGATGGCGCCCTCTCCGTGCCGCGACTATAAGTGGACAGTGTCATGACCGACTACATCATCGTGGGCGCCGGTCCGGCCGGCTGCGTTCTGGCCAACCGATTGAGCGAGGATCCGGCAAATTCGGTCCTGCTGCTGGAAGCCGGCGGCAAGGACTGGCATCCCTATATCCACATGCCTGCCGGCTTTGCCAAGATGACCAAGGGTATTGCTTCCTGGGGCTGGTCGACCGTGCCGCAGAGTCATATGAAGGACCGCGTCTTCTGGTACACGCAGGCTAAGGTGGTCGGCGGCGGCTCGTCCATCAATGCCCAGATCTACACGCGCGGCAACGCCCGCGACTACGACGACTGGGAGAAGGAAGAAGGCCTCGCCGGCTGGGGCTATCGCAATGTATTGCCCTATTTCAAGCGCGCTGAGAACAACCAGCGCTACGCCAACGATTTTCACGGTGACCAGGGCCCGCTCGGCGTCTCGAACCCGATTGCGCCGCTGCCGATCTGCGAGGCCTATTTCCGTGCCGGGCAGCAGATGGGCATCCCCTTCAACCCGGACTTCAACGGCGCTGCCCAAGAAGGCGTCGGCTATTACCAGCTGACCCAGAAGGATGCCCGGCGCTCGTCCGCTTCAGTCGCCTATTTGAGGCCGATCCGCGCCCGCAAGAACCTGACCGTCCGAACCGATGTGCTGGTGACGCGCATCGTCGTCCAGAAGGGCCGCGCCATCGGCGTCGAAATTGTCGACAGACCGGGCGGCGAGAAGAAAATCCTGCGCGCCGAGCGCGAGGTGATCGTCTCGTCCGGCGCCATCGGCTCGCCGAAACTCTTGATGCAGTCGGGCATCGGCCCCGCCGACCATCTGAAGTCGGTCGGCGTCACGCCGGTGCACGACCTGCCCGGCGTCGGCTCCAACATGCAGGACCATCTTGATCTGTTCGTCATCGCCGAATGTACGGGCGATCACACCTATGACAACTACGCCAAGCTGCACCGCACGGCCTGGGCCGGCCTGCAGTATCTGCTGCTGAAGAAAGGGCCGGTGGCCTCCAGCCTGTTCGAGACCGGCGGCTTCTGGTACGCCGACCCGACCGCCGCCTCGCCCGACATCCAGTTTCATCTCGGCTTGGGTTCCGGCATCGAAGCCGGCGTCGAGAAGCTGAAAAACCCTGGCGTCACCCTGAACTCGGCTTTCCTGCGTCCGCGTTCGCGCGGCACGGTGCGGCTGAAGAGTGCCGACCCGGCCGACCACCCGCTGATCGATCCGAACTATTGGTCCGATCCCTATGACCGCGCCATGTCGATCAAGGGGCTGCGGCTGGCCCGCGAGATCATGCGGCAGAAGGCGCTTGCCCCTTACGTGCTGCGCGAGGTGCTGCCCGGCCCGTCACTCGCCAGCGACGACGAGCTGTTCGACTATGCCTGCCGCAGTTCCAAGACCGACCACCATCCGGTCGGCACCTGCCGCATGGGCCATGATGATATGGCTGTCGTGACGCCGGATCTGCGGCTGCGCGGCATCGAGGGCCTGCGCGTCTGCGACGCCTCGGTGATGCCGCGCGTGCCTTCATCCAACACCAATGCGCCGACCATCATGGTCGGTGAAAAGGGCGCCGACCTGGTCCTTGGCCGCGAGCCGCTGCCGCCGGCGGTGTTTTCCGGAAACCGGGCTGCTTAGCCACTGAGGAGTAAGACATGATCAGGCACTGTGTTTTCGTCAAGCTGCGCAACGATGTCGACGCCACCGAGCGCACGGCGATCCATGCCGATCTCGAGGCGCTGCGACAGGTGATCGACGGCATGGACGCAGTAAAATTCAGCGCCAATGTCAGCCCGGAGCCGTTCGCACGCGGCTTCACCCACGGCTTCACCATCGATTTCCGCGATGCTGCCGCGCGCGATGCCTATCTTGTGCATGAAGCGCACCAGCGCGCCGGCGCGCGCCTGTTCGCTGCCCTGGAAGGCGGCACGGACGGACTGCTGGTGTTTGATCTCGAAATCTAAACCTACCCTCAAGCCACGATCGAGTTCATCGACAGATGGCACCGGTCGGTCTCATCGCACCTTCCGCCATTCCTGCGGGCGTTCGATCAAATGAGCCACGCGAAAACGTGACCACCGGTCTTCCCTGAACTGGCCGATAATTCCCCCCATCGATGATGATGGAGGAAGATTTGCCCCTTAATTCGCAGCAGAAGAAGACCGTCCTTGCCTCATTCCTGGGCTGGACGCTCGATGCTTTCGATTTCTTCCTTCTGACATTCCTGCTCACCGATATCGCGACCGAATTCCACGCCGACGTGCCCGCGGTCTCCAAGGCGCTGTTCCTGACCTTGGCGACACGCTTCATCGGCGCGTTCTTCTTCGGCATGCTTGCCGACAAATACGGGCGCAAGCCGATCCTCATGCTCAACATCGTCAGCTATTCGGTGATTGGCGCGCTGGCCGCCTTCTCGCCCAATCTCGGCATATTCCTCGCCCTGCGTGCTTTGTTCGGCATCGCCATGGGCGGCGAATGGGGGCTTGGCAGTTCGCTGGCCATGGAGTCCATTCCGCCGAGCGCACGCGGCATGGTCTCCGGCATCCTGCAATGCGGCTATCCGGCCGGCTATCTGCTGGCGGCGGTGGTCTATGGTCTGCTCTATCAGCAGACGATCGGCGGCTACACGATCGGCTGGCGTGCCATGTTCCTGCTCAGCTTCGTGCCGGCGCTGATCGTGCTCTTCATCCGCTCGCATGTGCCGGAATCGCCGGCCTTCGTCGAAGCGCAGAAGACCGCGAGACCGGGCATGTGGGAAACCCTGCAGAAACACTGGGGCGTCGCGCTCTATGCCGTCGTGCTGATGATGTTCTTCAATTTCTTCAGTCATGGCACGCAGGACCTCTACCCTACCTTCCTGAAGAAGCAGCACGGCTTCGATCCGCATACGGTGAGCTGGATCACCATCGTTGCCAATATCGGCGCCATCGTCGGTGGCCTGGCGTTCGGCGCGTTGTCCGAGAAGATCGGCCGCGTCAACGCCATCACCCTGGCGTGCCTGATCGCCCTGCCGTCTATTCCGCTGTGGGCCTACAGCACCACGCCGTTCATGCTCGCCATCGGCGCCTTCGTCATGCAGGTCGCGGTCCAAGGCGCCTGGGGCGTCATCCCGGTGCACCTCAACGAGCTTTCGCCTGGCGCGGTGCGGGCGACCTTGCCCGGTTTCATCTATCAGGCGGGTAATCTCGCCGCATCCTATGGCGGACCCTATCAGGCAGGAATCGCGGAAAGCGCCGGAGGCAGCTATGGCTATGCCCTGGCGCTGTTCGCAGGCGTGGTCGCCGTCTGCATCATCGTCGTCATCCGCTTCAGCCCGGAACGACGTGGCCAGGTGATGACGGTCCTGACCTGAGCGGCGCCTAACCAAGCCTCAGTGCGACGACGCCGGCCACGATGCTGAGCGCGGCAGCACCGCGCCAGCCGGTCATTTTTTCGCCGAGAGCGAAGACCGAGATCATCATGGCAAACAGGATCGAGGTTTCACGCAGCGAGGCCACGGAGGCGATCGGCGCCTTGGTCATCGCCCACATGACGATCCAGTAGGCGGCCCCACTGAGCACGCCCGTGAACAGCCCTGCCTTCCAGTCGCGCGCCAGCACCGGCAGCGCCTTCGGCCCGCGGAAGATGAGGCACAGCACCAAGGCGCCAAAAGCATCGCAGATGAACAGCCAGGCTGCATAGCTCTGCGCGGTTGCCGCCAGCCGCGCGCCGCTGCCGTCGGACAGCGTGTAACTGGCAATGAAGATGGAAGTGCCCAGCGCGAAGCCGACCGCGCGCAGATTGAGCTTTTCCAGATGCGCGCCGCCACGAAACGACATCACCAGCGTGCCGGCCGACAACAGGAAGATACCGAGCATGGCGAACGGGCCGGGGATTTCGGCAACGACGAACATGCCGCCAAAGGCCGAGAGCAGAGGTGCGGTGCCCCGCGCCAGCGGATAGGTCTGGGCGAAATCGCCGGCCTTGTAGGCGCCGATCAGGAACGTCCGGTAGCCCATGTGGAAAATGACGGAGGCGATGATGTAAGGCCACACTTCCGCCTTCGGCACTTCGACGAAAGGCAGCACCACGAGTGCCGCCGCGCCCATGCCGAGCGTCATCAGCGTGATCGACAGGAAGCGGTCGAGATGCACCTTGACCAGCGCGTTCCAGATCGCGTGCATGGCGGCGGCGGCAAGCACTGCGAAGAAGACGAAAAGCGTCATGTGGCAATGCCGGGCGTTTCCAGGTCGATGTCGACCCGCAGCGGAAAATGATCCGACGCAACCTCGCCGATGTCGGCACTGATCGAACGCACCCGCCCGGCGAACATGCCGCCGACGAAACAATGGTCGAGCCGGCGTTTTGCCAGCCTGCCGTCGATGGTCTTCACATGGGTGTGGAAGTCCGGAACCGGCTCCCCGGCAACGGCGGCGGCATCGACGAAACCGTCAAGATAGGCGGCACCCCGATGGTAGGGCGTGCTGCCGACGATGCGGCGATATTCGGCGCTGCCCGGCTCCATGTTGAAGTCACCCATCCAGATCGCCGCCAGCGGGTTTTCCGGCTCCGCTTCGCCGCTGGTCCAGTTGCGCGTGGGCTCGTCGTCGACGCCGCTCCACGGCCCGCCATCGGACGGTGCCCGGCGATGCTCGGCCAGGAGATAGTCGATCTGCTCCAGCCGCTCCTCGGCCGCGATATGGGCGAGATGCAGCGACAGCACCCGCACCGGCCCTGCCGGGGTGCGGATCATGCATTCAAGTGCTGCATTGCGGGTGTTGAGCGGCCGCTGCGTACGGCGCATCGGCAGCGCATGCAGCCGCGACCAGACGATCGGCAGTTTCGACAGCACCATGGTGCCGAACTGGCGGCGCCGGTTGATCAGACGGCCGTCGCGCCTTTCGCTGGCATCCATGTCGAAGGCCGGGCCGTAGACCCAATGATAATCCGGTAGCAGACGGGAAAGCAGCTCCGGCTGGTCGTCGAAATTGCTGCGCTGCCAGTGCCGCTCGACCTCTTGCAGCGCAATGATGTCGGCGCCGGCAACGATGCGCGCGGCGCGCGAAAGATCGTAGCGGCCATCGCCGCCGAACCCGTACTGGATGTTGTAGCTGACCAGCTTCATTGCGTATCCGGCTCAATTTCGTGTTGGCAGTAGCGGTTCGATGCCACGGTTGCAATGTGCAGGAGAATGGATGTGGCTTGGACCAGCCTTGCCCTTCACCGGGATCATGCACCGATTCCGAAGCACTTCGGTATCTTCCGTGCGCCGGAAAACGGCGTGCGATGCCTTAAGTATTCAGCGGCTGGAACCGGCCGGGTGGCGACGCCGCCAGTTCGGTCCAGTCGATCTCTTCCTCAAGGCGATGATAGGCTTCGTCGCCGATCGTCCCATTGCGGCGCAATTCCTCCAGCGCGTCGCGCTGGCTCTTGATCGCATAAAGACGCAAGCGGTCATATTCGGTCGCTGCCTGGGCATCGTCGGGATTTTTGGCGATCTTGCGTTGAGCGGCATATTGCTCGCGCACCGCGGCCGCCGCGTCCGATGTCTTGCCGCTCAATATGTCGAGCGCGGCCTGCATGACCACGACGCGTGCCTGCGCAACCTCGCGGTCGACCGTTTCGTCAGGGTCGAGATTTAGCAGGCGCAGCAGCGGCTTCAGGCTCATGCCTTGCAGCACCAGCGTGCCGAGCACGACCGTGAAGGCAGCGAGCACGATCGGGTCGCGGGCCGGGAATTCAGCCGGCAGGGCGAATGCCGCCGCAAGCGTCACCAAACCGCGCATCCCGCACCAGCCGATCAGCACGCCGCCACGAAACGACGGAGCGTCACGCTGACGATCAGCTACGCCGAAGCGGCCAAACCACCTGATGATCGCGCCGCACCCCAGCACCCAGATGAGGCGTGAGACGATGACGATGGCAAGCACTGTTCCGGCCAGGACGAACACATCGGTTTGCCCCTGCCCGGCAAGCCGGCCGACGATCGTACGCGCCTGCAGGCCCATCAGCACGAAGGCCAGCACATTGAGCACGAAGACCGCCGTTTCCCAGACCGAATAAGAGCTGATGCGGTTTCTGGCCGGCATGCGGCGCGGCGCGGTGCGGGCGATCGTCATGGCATAGACGACGATGGTGATGATGGCCGAAAGGCCGAGCCTGTCGGCCAGGATCCAGACCCCGAATGTGCCGGCAAATTGCACCACGGTGCCGCTCGCCGGGTCCTCGATCCGGCCCAGCGTTATCAGAGACACCCGGCCAAGCAGGTAGCCGGCCGCAAGACTGCCGAGCGTGGACAGCAGGATCATCGGAACGGCGCTGCTCAGCAGAATGGAACCTGCTGCCGCCGAAATCGCCATCCGGTAAATCAGCAAGGCGGTGGCGTCGTTGAGCAGGCTCTCGCCCTGCAGAATGGCAGTGATGCGGTGCGGCACCTTGAACTGGCCAAGCACGGCCGATGCCGCAACCGCATCGGGCGGCGCCACGATGGCGCCAAGCGCTATGGCTGCGGCGATCGGCAGGCCTGCCATCGCCCAGCCGGCCAGCGCAACCGTCGCTGTCGTGAAAAGGACGGCGCCAAGCGCCAGCAGCACAAGCGGCACCCTGTAGCGGTTGAGATCGCGCAGCGAGGTATCATAGGCGGCATCGAGCAGCACCGGCGCGATGAACAGGGCTAGCGCCAGTTCCGGATCGATCTCTATGGTCGGGACGCCAGGCACGAAGGCGATGGCCACCCCTGCCAGCGCCAGCAAAGAGGGATAGGGAACCTGCACGCGCCGCGACAGCGCCGTCAGCGCAACGGCGATCAACAGCAGAACGAGTGTCAGTTCGAAAAGCGCCATGGCCTGTTATAGCCGGGAAGCGAGACGCTGGCAGTGGCAAAGCGGCTGGAAACTGTTGATTGGCCAGCAAGCTCGAGCCGATGGGAATATGCCTCGAATTGCCTTCCGCCGATGCCCTGCCAAATCGACAAATGCGCCGACCGCACTGACATCGAAATCACCGATAGAGGGCTCGCTTAAACCCTGCATTGCAGCCCATACCACGCGGACGGAAGCATCCTCCCGTCTTCGCAGACCGGGATGCAGCCATTCATTTTGAACAAGCGCATCAGCCTAGTGAAGCACCAGCATATCGCTCGACGAGAACGAGATCTCGGCCTTTTCACCGACTGCGGGGGGCGGTGTCGCCGGGCTGTTGAAGGTGTCGAGCGAGACCGTGTTGCCGCCGATGCCGACACGAACCCGGATGACCGAGCCGAGGAAATGCACCTCGGATATCTCTCCCGAAAGGCTGGAATCGCGGCCGGGCTGTCGTCCGAGCGAGATTGCCTCAGGCCGCAACGCCAGCGACAGCGTGTCGCCTGACTTGGAACCGTTGAGCTTGCCCTTAAGCGAGACCTGTTCGGAATTGACCCGCACCGTGCCTGCAGCCGCATCGGTGACGGTGCCTTCCAGCACGTTCAGCGTGCCGACGAAATTGGCGACAAACTTGGTCGCCGGGCGGTTGTAGATCTCGAACGGCGTGCCGACCTGCTCGGCCTTCCCGCCATACATGACGGCGATGCGGTCGGAGATCGACAGCGCCTCTTCCTGGTCGTGCGTGACGAAAATGGTTGTGATGCCGAGCTTCTTCTGGATCGAGCGGATTTCCTCGCGCAGCGACACACGCACCTTGGCATCGAGCGCCGACAGCGGCTCGTCGAGCAGCAAGAGCTTCGGCTTCGGCGCGATGGCGCGGGCCAGCGCGATGCGTTGCTGCTGGCCGCCCGAGAGCTGGTAGGGATAGCGATCCGCCATCTGCGGCAGCTTGATGATGCCGAGCATCTCGGCGACGCGGGCATCGATATCGGCCCTCGGCATGCCGGCGACCTTCAGGCCGAAGCCGATATTCTGCGCCACGGTCAGGTTCGGGAACAGCGCATAGGCCTGGAACACCATGCCGACATTGCGCTGGTTGGGCTTCAGCCTCGTAATGTCCTTGCCGCCGACGACGATCGTGCCCGCGCTCGGCTCCTCGAAACCGGCGACCATGCGCAACACGGTGGTCTTGCCGCAACCGGACGGACCGAGGAAGGAGACGAATTCACCACGCTCGACGTCAAGATTGAAATCCTCCACGACCGTGGTGGCGCCGAAGGATTTTCGAACGTGCTGGATGGAGAGGAAGGGGTCGGCCATGGCGTTCTTCTTTCGATCAGTACTTTTCGATCAGTTGGGACGGTTCGCGGATCTCGGCGCGAAGCGGGACAGTATCTGGATCAGCGACATGCAGCCCCAGGTGATGGCGAAGGCGATGATGGCAAGTGCCGCCGGCTCATAGGCGCGGTTGGCACCAATATTCTGCAGATAAGGGCCGAAGGCAGGCCGGTTGAGCAGGCTGGCCATGGTGAATTCGCCGATGACGATGGCGAAGGTGAGGAAGGCGCCCGAGAGCACCGCGATCAGCACGTTGGGCAGGATGACACGGGTGATGATGGTGCCCCAGCCAGCCCCAAGGATCTGGGCCGCTTCCGTCAAAGTGCGCACGTCGATTGTGCGAAGCCCGGTGTCGACGGCGCGATACATATAGGGCAGCGCCAGTGTCGCATAGCCGATGACCAACAAGGCATTGGTGCCTGTATCGGTCGCCAGAAACGGCAGCGGCGAATTCGACCCGTACATTCTGATGTAGCCGAAGACGATGACGATGGCTGGGATAACCAGCGGCAGCAGGGTAATGAACTCGACGATCGGCCGCAATTGCGGCAGCCGAAGCCGGATCCAATAAGCGGCGGGCACCACGATCAGCACACCGAGAATGATGGTGAAAACGGCGGCCAGTACCGAATAGCCGAAGGTGGCCTGGAAACGGGCGTCGCCCAACACGACCTTGTAGGCGTCGAAGGAGTACTCCCCGCGCCGCATGCGCATCGAGAACTCCACGGTCGCGATCAGCGGGATGAAAAAGTAGGCCGCGCCAAGAGCGAAGACGAGCCAGGCCCAGAACTTTCCCGACTTCATTTCAGCCACCTCTCGGAACGGGTCCGGAACCAGATGTAGAACACATTGGCAAGACCGGTGATGACGATCATGCCGAAGGCGATGGCATAGCCGAGATGGGCATTGTGCAGCACATCTCCACGGATCTGTGCATAAAGCAGGATCGGCACGATGTTGAGCGACGAGCCGGTCAGCGCATAGGCGGTGGCGATGGCGCCGAAGGCGTTGGCGAACAACAGGATTACGGTGCCGAGGAAACTCGGCCAGATCACCGGAATGACCACCATGCGCCAGTACTGGGACATGGTCGCGCCCAGCGTCGCGGCTGCCTCGCCCCATTCCTTCTTCAGCCCGTCGATGGCTGGCACGATGATCACCACCATCAGCGGTATCTGGAAATAGACATAGGTCAGTGTCAGGCCCCAGAATGACAGGATGTTGAAGCCATGCGCGTAGATGTTAAGGCCGAACACGGTGTTCAGGATCACCGTCGCAAGGCCGAGGCGGCCGAGCGTGGCGAGGAAGGCAAAGGCCAGCGGCACGCCGGCAAAATTGGAGGCCACACCGGAAAACGTCAGTGTCGCCGAACGTATCCAGTCCGGCAGGCCACCGCGCACGATGGCAATGGCAATCGCCAGGCCCGCGAATGCGCCAATCAGCGATGAAGCAAGACTGATCTTGATAGAAATCCAGTAGGCGGCAACGATGGACGGTTGCGCCAGCGCTGCGATGTTTTCGAGAGTGAATTCGCCGGCATCGTTCTGGAATGCACCCAGCATCAGATAGAGCGTGGGCAGGATGAGGAACATGATGGCGAAGATGAAGAACGGTGCAACGCCAAGCCACTGGGTCGGCAGCCGCATGCTGCGTGCCTCGGCGGGAGGCGCGGTCTTCCCGGTAACAGCGTGGTCGGACAATGAGATATCGGTCATGCGCCGGCTACCGTCTTCGAGAGAAGGACCGGGCGGCCGCGAGGCCGCCCGGCATGGTGTGAGTTACTTGACGTTGGCGCCGACGACGGCATCCCAGTTCTTGGTGATGGCTTCCTTGGACTTGCCCTGCTCGTCAAGCGTCGGGAACACGGCGGAAGCATAGGCTTCGGCCGGCGGCAGCTTGGCGAGGATGTCAGCCGGGATCTTGCCGTTCTTGGCGAGATCGTTGAAGCGGATCGGGTGGCAATAGCCTTTCAGCCAGCCGATCTGGCCTTCGTCCGAGTAGAGGTATTCGAGCCAGAGCTTGGCTGCATTCGGATGCGGCGCGTAGGCGCTGATCGCCTGCACATAGACACCGGCGACAACACCGGTCTTCGGCACGACGACGTCGACGGGCGGATTGCCCTTCAGCGTGTCGCGGCCGGCGAGCGCGTTGTAGTCCCAGGTGACGAGGATCGGGGTCTGGCCCTGGGCTAGCGTCGCGGCCTTGCCGATGACCGGCACGAAATTGCCGGCGGCATTGAGCTTCTTGAAGAAGTCGAGGCCCGCGGTGCCGGCAGCCTCACCGGCGGCGGCGCCTGACGACAGGCCGGCGGCATAAACCGCCTGGATCGCCTGGTTCGAGGCACGCGGATCACCGGCAAGGGCTACCGAGTTGGCGAATTCCGGCTTCAGCAGGTCGGCCCAGTCGGCCGGAGCTTCCTTGACGAGGTCCTTGTTCACCTGGAAGGAAAGCACGCCGTAATAGTCGCCGGTCCAGAAGCCTTCGGCATCCTTGGCGCTGTCGGGGATCGAGTCCCAGGTCGACACCTTGTAGGGCTGGATCAGGCCATCGGCCTTGGCGGTCGGACCGAAGGACAGGCCGACGTCGATGACGTCAGGCGCCTGCGGGCCCTTGTTGTCTTTGTTGGCCTTGATCGCCTCGATCTCGTCGCCGGAACCGGCATCGGGATTGAGTTCGTTGACGGTGATTTCCGGATACTTCGCCTTGAAGCCGGCGATGACGTCGCCGTAACCGCACCAGTCATGCGGCAGCGCGATGGTGGTGAGCTGGCCTTCCGCCTTGGCGGCCTTGACGAGATCGTCCAGCGAATCCGCGGACGAAATCACCGTCGACGCGAAAAGCGCCGCGGCCGAAAGGGAAAGCACTTTCCCCGTGAATTTGAACATGTGTTCTCTCCGTTGAACTGACGCCGTTGGACGCCTGCGATGCGGTATCGTTTTCATGTGACAGCCAGATGAAAGCTTTGTGAAAGCGGCTGCTCGCAGTGCGAAAAAGTAAACTCTTTTTAACCTGATGTAGCAATCGCTTCGGGATTCTTTTTCCGGCTAACTAATTTCTGCCTTGCCCGTCATCCTCCCCCTTTGTTTTCATAGCCCCTTTTCAGATCACTTTGCGTGCGGAAAACGCCTCAGACCGTGCCGGCGATGGCGTTTTCGAGCAACGTCAGCGCCGCCTTTTTGGTCAGCTTGACCGGGTTGCCGCCGGCAGTCGGATCGACCACCGCCATGTCGGCGATCAGCGTCTTACGCTTCTTGTCCATGTCGAGCCCCTTGATAAGGCCGGGCAGTGCATGCGGCACCTTCAGTTCCTTGCGAAGCTTGATGATGGCTTTGGCGAAGCCGTCGAAGCCGCCCTTGATGCCGCAATAGGCGGCGAGCCGGCCAATACGCTCCTCGATGGAGTCCCGGTTGAAGGCCAGAACATAGGGCATGAACACCGCGTTGGTCATACCGTGATGGGTGTCGTAGAGCGCGCCGACAGGGTGCGAAAGCGAATGGATGGCACCGAGCCCTTTCTGGAAGGCGGTGGCGCCCATGGCAGCGGCGCTCATCATATGGGCGCGCGCAACGAGATCCCTGCCGTTGGCATAGGCCTTGGGCAGGTTCTCGAAGACCAGCCGGACACCTTCGACAGCAATGCCGTCGGCCATCGGATGGTAGCCGGGCGCGCAATAGGCTTCGAGGCAATGGGCCAGCGCATCCATGCCGGTACCGGCGGTGATGAAGCCCGGCATGCCGACCGAAAGCTCCGGATCGGCAATGACGATAGCCGGCAACAATTTGGGATGGAAGATGACCTTCTTGGTGTGCGTGGCCTCATTGGTGATGACGCCGGCGCGGCCAACCTCCGATCCGGTCCCGGCGGTGGTCGGCACGGCGATGATCGGCGCGATGGCATCCGAGTTGGCGCGCGTCCACCAGTCGTCGACATCCTCGAAATCCCACACCGGCCGCGTCTGCCCGGCCTGGAAGGCGATCAGCTTGCCAAGATCGAGCGCCGAGCCGCCGCCGAAGGCGATGACGCCGTCATGCTTGCCCTTCTTGAACACGGCGATGCCGGCGGTCAGGTTGGATTCGACCGGGTTCGGCCTGACCTCGGAGAAAACGCCGTAAGGGACCTTCGCATCGTCGAGGATCTTCAAGGTCGAGGCGACGACCGGCAGTTTCGCCAGGCCCGGATCGGTGACGAACAACGGCCGCTTGATGCCGGTGGCCGTCAATACCTCGGGCAATTCCTTGATGCGACCGGCGCCGAAGCGGACGGTGGTGGGATAGTTCCATTTGGAGATCAGCTTGGACATTTTTGTCTTTCAATAAATCAGATGGCTTCGCGCAGATGGAAAGATTTCGGCCGGGTCAGATTATCGTAGCCGATGGCCGACAAGCCCGCACCCTTGCCGGTGTCCTTGACGCCGGTCCAGACCAAGGCCGGGTCAAGATAGTCGCAGCGGTTCATGAACACCGTGCCGGTTTCGACGCGGTTGCCGATCGCCACCGCATGCTCGGTATCGCGCGTCCAGATCGAAGCGGTCAGCCCGTAGGGGCTGTCGTTCATCAGCGCGATCGCCTCTTCGTCGTTGCGCACCTTCATGATGCCGACGATCGGGCCAAAGCTTTCCTCACGCATGACGCTCATCTGATGGTCGACTTCTGTCAGCACTTCCGGCGCCAGATAGGGCGAACCCGCCTTGTCGTTAGCCACCTTCATATTGATGTGCGCCTTGGCACCCTTGCGCAGCGCTTCGGCTTTCTGTTCGCGGATCAGGTCGGCGAAGCGCGCCTGCGCCATCGGTCCCATCGTCGTCGCCTGGTCGAGCGGGTTGCCGACGACATAGTTCTTGGTCTCGGCGATGAAGCCTTCGACGAATTCGTCATAGACCTTCTCGTGCACGTAGACACGTTCGATGCCGCAGCAGCACTGGCCGGAATTGTAGAAGGCGCCGTCGACCAGATTGGCGACCGCATGGTCCATCTTGGCGTCGGGCAGCACATAGGCCGGATCCTTGCCGCCAAGTTCGAGGCCGAGCGTCATGAAGGTCCCGGCCGCGGCCTTTTCGATGGCACGGCCGCCGCCGACCGAACCGGTGAAATTGACATGGTCGATCTTGCCCGAGCCGAGCAGTTTCTCGGTCTGGGCATGGTTGAGCACGACATTCTGGAATACGCCCTTGGGCAGGCCCGCTTTGTCGAAAGCCTGCTGAAAGCGCTCGCCGACCAGCAGCGTCTGCGCCGCATGCTTGAGGACCACGGTGTTGCCGGCCATCAGCGCCGGCACGATGGTGTTGACGGCGGTGAGGTAGGGATAGTTCCACGGCGCGATCACCATGACCACGCCAAGCGGATCCTTCTTCACATAGCGACGGAAGCCGTCCTTCGGGTTGGAGGCCGGCACCGCCTTGAGCGCCGCCTCGGCGATCTCGACCATGTAGGTGGTGCGCTCCTTGACACCACCGAACTCGCCGCCATAACGCACCGGGCGCCCCATCTGCCAGGCGATCTCCGGCACGATCTCGTCGGTCATCGCGACCAGCGCTTCCAGCATGGCCAGCATAAACTTGCCGCGCTCGACGATCGGCGTCTCAGCCCACTTCTCCTGCGCCGCCTTGGCACGCTCGACCGCGGCGTTGATCGCTTGGTCGGTCGCGATCGGCCGCTCGGCATAGATCGAGCCATCGATGGGGGATATGAGTTTGACCGTTTCGGTCATTTTGGAAGTCCTCGCATTCTACAACAAAGTCTTGTGGGCTGACGCTGCCCCTAATCCGCCTGCCGGCACCCCTCCCCGCATAGTGACGGGGAGAAGGATGGAGCTCCAGCGTCTTCGCCTCCTCTCCGTTTTCTTCACACGGAGAGGAAGGGTAAGGGACGGCGCCGACGGCGCCGACGAACAGTCGATAACTAGTACCGCTCGAACCCTCTGTGCAGTTCCCAATCTGTAATGCGGCGGTCGTATTCGAACTGCTCCCACTTTGCGGTGTGGACATAGTGTTCGAGCACATCCTCGCCGAGCGCCTGCTTGAGCATCTTCGACTTCGCCAGCGTGTCGGTCGCATCGCGGAGCGTCTTCGGGATCTCCGGCAGGCGCGATGCCTGATAGGCATCGCCGACGAACGGCTTCTGCAATTCCAGCTTCTCGTCGATGCCCGCGAGGCCTGCGGCGATCAGCGCGGCGAACGCAAGATACGGGTTGAGGTCGGCGCCGCCGATGCGGCATTCCATGCGGATGCCCTTGGTGCCCTCGCCGCACAGGCGGAAGCCGGCGGTACGGTTGTCCTCGCTCCACATGATCTTAGTCGGCGCGAAGGTGCCGGCCTGGAAGCGCTTGTAGGAGTTGATATAGGGCGCCAGGAACCAGGTGAATTCCTTGGCGTATTTGAGCTGGCCGGCGGCCCATTGCTGGCCAAGCGTCGACAGCGTCCAGTCGGCCGTCTTGTCGAAGAACAGCGGTGTCTTGCCGTCGGCGCTCCACAGCGAATTGTGGATGTGGCTGGAATTGCCGGCGAGCCCGTAATTATACTTGGACATGAACGAAATCGCCTTGCCCTCGGACTCGGCGATTTCCTTGGCGCCGTTCTTCAGGATGACGTGGCGGTCGGCCATGTCGAGCGCCTCGGCATAGCGCACATTGATCTCTTCCTGGCCCGGACCCCACTCGCCCTTGGAATTTTCGATCGGGATGCCGGCCGCTTCCATCTCATTGCGAAGCCGGCGCATGACGCCTTCTTCCTTGGTGGTGATGCCGATCTGGTAGTCGCCGATATAGGGCGATGCGGTGTCGAGACCCTGCCAGTGCTTCTTTCGGGCAGAATCGTATGTCTCGTTGAACAGATAGAATTCGAGCTCGGAAGCGAAATAGCCGATATAGCCGCGCTCGCTCAGCCGCTTGACCTGCTTCTTGAGGATGGCGCGCGGCGAGTGCGGCAGGTCATCATGGGTGTGGTGGTCGAGCACGTCGCAGATCACGAGTGCGGTCTTTTCCAGCCAGGGAATGCGCCGCAGCGTGGCGAGATCCGGCTTCATGACGAAATCGCCATAGCCCTTCGACCAGCTCGCGGCCTTGTAGCCCGGCACCGGTTCCATATCGATGTCGGCCGCCAGCAGATAGTTGCAGCCATGCGTTTCGTCATGCGCGGAATCGATGAAGTACTGCGCCAGGAAGCGTTTTCCCGCCAACCGTCCCTGCATGTCGACGATGCAGGCCAGCACGGTGTCGATCTCACCGCTGGAGACCGCTTTCTTCAACTGATCGAACGAGAAATTTCCGGCCATTCCTTTGGCACTCCAGCACTTGTCGATTGAAAGGGATAAACGTAGCCATGGCCGGCGCGAGGCCGGCCATGGCCATATAGGGCGATATCAGGCGCCAGCTTCGCCGATAGCCACCTCGGCTGCCCTGATCGCGGCCTGGCGTTTGGCAATCTGGTCACCGATCGGCGGACCCTGGAAGCGGCGGTTCTCGAAACCGAACCAAAGCACGGCGGTCAGCAAGATGAAGCCTATGGTGATGTAAAGCACCTTGTCGTTCGGCGGCTGGATGGCGATGTAGAAGATGATCACCATGCCGACAATCGACAGCGCACAGAAGAGCTTGAACAGTCCGGCGCCCAGGTTCCACGGGCCAGGATTGGGCCACTTGGCCGTGCCGAATGCGACCATGCCGAGTGCGATCGGGATGGTGAACGACAGGAACAGGAACACCAGCGTCGAATTGACGACGATGGTGTAGATGTTGGTGCCGCCGATCGAAATAAACTGGGCAAGGAACACATAAAGGATCTCGAGGATCGCGGCCGTCCAGATCGCATTGACCGGCGTGCGCCAGGTCGGGTTGACCTTGGCGAGAGCCGCGGAGCCAACAGGCATGCCGCCGTCGCGAGAGAAGGCGAACAGCATGCGCGAAGCCGAGGTCACGGTGGCGAGGCCGCAGAGGAATTGCGAGATCAGGATTGCAAAATAAAGCAGTTCCTTCAGCCACACCGGCAGGATTGCATCCATTGTCGAGAAGAATACGCTCCATCCCTGCTTGGCGCCGGCAGCCAGGTCCGGGATCGCGAGAACGATTGCGCACAGCATCACCCAGCCGATCAGCGACGACCACAGCACCGACGAAACGATCGCCCGCGGGACGGAGTGTGCTGCCTTGACGGTCTCCTCGGAGGTGTGGGCCGAGGCGTCATAGCCGGTGATGGTATAGACGGGCAGAAGCAGGCAGAGCAGGAACAGGTAGCTCATGGAGTCGGTTTGCGGAAAAACACCGCCGCCCGCATCGCCTGAATAGTTGGTGAACGTCCACAGCCGGCTGATGTCGATCGCCGGTGCGAACACCAGGCAGGCCACGATCAGCACTGCTGTTGCGCCCAGGATAAGAAAGCCCGAAGCATCGGTGAGCATTGCCGTCAGTTTGATGCCGAAATGGTTGAACAGCGCCTGCAGCACGGTGATGAAGGCGACGAACCCGACGATTTCGCCCGGCGTGCCGGTGATGCCAAACCAGCTTCCGAACGTTCCAACGAAGAAGAAAGCGGTGCCGATGTTGATGGCGCCGAGCACGGTGATCAGGCCGAACAGGTTTAGCCAGGCCGTCAGCCAGCCGGTGAAGCGGTTGCCGAGGATCGACGACCAGTGATAGAGGCCGCCGGCGGTCGGAAATGCCGAGGCGATCTGCGCCATGGCAAGGGCGAAGAAGCCCGACACGCAGCAGCCGACGATCCAGCCGATGCCCGCACCTGCGCCGCCGATCGACGATGTGGCTTGCGCGAAGGAGTTGATGCCGCCCGAAAGGATGCAGATGATCGAGAACGATATCGCGAAATTCGAGAAGCGGCTCATGCTTCGCGACAGTTCCTGGGCATAGCCCATGCCATGGAGAACCTTCAGGTCCTCCTTCTTGTCAACGTCCGTATAATCCGGTCCTGCCATTTTCATTCCCCTGTGGTTCTAATTGGCCGATTGAACTGACTTTCCGACTGAATGCGATCTGGAATATCCGGCCTCCTCTGGCTCCAGATCCGAAAAAATGCCCGTGAGCAGATCCGCCCATTTCCGCTGCCCGGTCTCGCCGGCGATTTCGTCGTTGCGGATTTCGATCATCGCGCAGGGCAGGCCGCGCGAGCGCGCATGCCGTTCCAGCGTGAAATAGACGCGGTCATCAGGCGAATAAGGCTCGTTGACGCCGACGGTGACGCCGGCAAGCCGCTTAAGTGCCGATATCAGCGGCGCCGCCAGCCGGCGATCCTCGTCGTGGATGATGCCGATATGCCAGGGCCGGTTTTTGGATTTATAGACCGGCGTGAAGGAGTGGACCGAAACCAGCCGCGTTTGCTGACCATGTGACAGCCTGTTTTCGATGATACCGGCAATCGTGTCGTGGAACGGCTGCCATGACAGGGCAACACGCGCCGCCCGCTCGCTCTCCGACAGGCCGGCATTGCCCGGTATGGCCGTTGTCTCACTGACCGGCGGCACCAGGTCGGGCGCGTCGAGTGGCCGGTTGCAGTCGATGACAAGGCGAGAAATACGAGTTTCCACCAGCGTCGCGTCGAGCGCCTGCGCCATGCGGCGGGCAACCGGCAGCGCGCCGGGATCCCAGGCGATGTGACGGGACAGGTCCTCGGCGGCAAGGCCGAGCGTACCGAATTCGGCCGGCAGGAAGTTCGAGGCGTGATCGCAAGTCAGCACGAAAGGGCTCGATCCGCCGGGGTTCGTCACCCTTACGGTATCAGACGATGCAAGGCTGGCGGGCCGTGCTTTCTCCATACTGTGCCGTCCCCGGGGAGCGCTGTATCGTATGTTACGTATTTTGCCTCATTGCGTCCCTGTGGATGATTTCATACAGTTTGTCCGGCTTTGTCAAATGCGATCTCGGAAAAGGCCTTCGGCCGGGCCAGGGGTGGGGAAAACATGATTTCCAGCATTGCCGAACTGATCGCCGATCGCCTCGGCACGATGCCGGCCGGCGAACGGCGCGCGGCCCAGACACTGATCGCCAACTATCCGATGATCGGCCTGAAAACGGTCGCTGAATTCTCGGCCGCGGCGGGCGTCTCTTCGCCGACGATCCTGCGTTTCGTCGCCCGGCTGGGCTTTCAGAACTATCCGGAATTCCAGTCGAGCCTGCAGGACGAACTGGCGGCGCAACTGCAATCGCCGGCGACAAGGACACTCAACCCGCCCTCGCCTGGCGGCGGCACGGTGTCGCCGATGCTGGAAGCGACGCTCGACAACATGCGCGAGACGTTCAGACACCTGTCCGACAGGCAGCTTGCCGACATCGCCGCCCGGCTAGCGGACCGGCGCGGCAAGACCTTCCTGATCGGCGGCCGCTTCACCGATCCGCTGGCGCGCTACATGGCCGCCCACCTCGCCGTCATCCAGCCGGATGTCTTTCACCTCGCCGGGCAGGAGAGCATGTGGCGCGACCGATTGATCGACATGGGCAAGCGCGACGTGCTGGTGATCTTCGACATCAGGCGCTATCAGGACAGCCTCGTCCGCTTCGCCGAAAAGGCGCATCAGCGTGGCGTCCAGATCGTGCTGTTCACCGACCAGTGGCTGTCGCCGATCGCCCGCTTTGCTCGTCATGTTATCGCCGGACGAACCGCGGTGCCGTCGGCATGGGACTCTTCGGCTGCCCTTTTCGTCGTCGCCGAAACGCTGATCGGCGCCGTCACCAGGCAACTGGAAGCAGAAGGCGCCAAACGCATTCGCGAGATGGAAAGTCTGCGTTAGTGCCTGTGTGATGATCCAAAGCGTTATGCATATTTTCTCAAACGTTACATATATTTAATGTGCGCAGCCCCCGGAGAATTGTCATAAAGACGCGATATCGAGGCGGCTTCTTTGCCTTACAATAGCCTCGCTGCGTCTGCTTCATTTCGGGAAACCGGTAGACGGAAGGATTGTTTTACCAACCGGAGTGCCGATGGCCGCCTGGAAACAGATACTTTTTGCACTTGTGGTGCTGGTGGTGGCGGCAGCCGCCTGGCTGCGCTTTTATCCCAGCGCGCCGGACGTGCTGGCACGTTGGGGCATCGACTGGGCCTACGCGGCAACGCCCCCGGCTGCAAGCGGCGCCGCGAACGCGAGGCAGGCAGACGGCCGCGACGGCAACCAGCCGGTGAACGTGGGCGCCCTGGCGGCCACTTCGGCTGTTATCAACGATCGCCTGCAGGCGATCGGCACCGGCCGTGCCAACGCCTCGGTGACCGTCAATCCCTACAACTCCGGCCGCCTCGCCGAACTGCTGGTCGAATCCGGCAGCCATGTCGATAAGGGACAGATCCTCGCCACCCTCGATTCCGAGACCGAAGTGATCTCTCAGGACCGTGCCAAGCTGGCCTTGCAGGACGCGCAATCCAAGCTCGACCGCGTCAAGTCGCTTCGTGCCTCCAATGCCGCGACCCCGGTGGCCGTGGCTGACGCCGAGGTGGTGCTGGCGGGCGCCAAGCTGGCGCTTCAGGACGCGGAACTTGCACTGCAGCGCCGGTCGATTCTGGCGCCGATCGCCGGCACCGTCGGCATCCTGCCGATCTCGGCCGGCAATTATGTCACCAACCAGTCGGCCATCGCCACGCTCGACGACCGGTCCTCTATCCTGGTCGACTTCCTGGTGCCCGAGCGCTTCGCCGCCGCCGTCAAGGTCGGTGCGCAATTGACGGCGACGCCGATCGCCAATCCCAGCAACGCCTATAGCGGCACCGTTTCGGCCATCGACAACCACATCGATGAAAAGAGCCGCACCCTGCTGGTCAAGGCCAAGATCGCCAACCCGGCGGATTCACTGCGCGCCGGCATGTCGTTCGGCATCACCATGAAATTTCCGGGGCAAACCTATCCGGCCGTCAGCCCGCTGGCGATCCTGTGGGGGGCGGACGGCGCCTATGTCTGGCAGATCGAGGACGGCAAGGCCAGGCGGGTCCCGGTGCGCATCGTACAGCGCAACACCGAGACCGTGCTGATCGACGCCGAGATCGACAATGGCGACATGGTGGTCACAGAAGGCACCCAGAGCGTCAGCGAGGGCGGCGCGGTCCGCCTCGCCGGCGAAGAGCAGCGCGCGGCGGACGCGGCCCAAGGCTCATGACCGGAACCATCAACGCCGCCAGCGATACCGGCTTCACCGCGCTGTTCATCCGCAGGCCGGTGATGGCCTTCGTGCTGAACACACTGATTGCGGTCGCCGGCCTGGCCGCCTTCTACGGCGTCGAAATCCGCGAACTGCCGGACGTCGATCGCGCGGTCGTCACTGTTTCCACCACCTTCGAGGGCGCGGCGGCCGAGACCGTCGACCGCGAACTGACCGACACGATCGAGGGCGCCGTCGCCCGCGTCTCAGGCGTCAAGTCGATCTCGTCGTCTTCCTCGTTCGGCTCGAGCCGCGTCACCATCGAGTTCAACGACGGCGTCGATCTGAATGTCGCCGCCTCGGACGTGCGCGATGCCGTCGGCCGCGTCGCCAACCAGATGCCGGACACCGCCGATCCGCCGCGCATCGTCAAGGCCGACGCCAATTCCGACGCGGTGATGCGACTGGCGGTGACCTCGGACGACATGTCGATCCAGGACATGACCGTGGTGGTCCAGGACCAGATCGAGGACGAGCTGGCCGCCGTGCCCGGCGTTGCCGATGTCCAGGCCTATGGCGACCGCGACAAGATCTTTCGCATCGACGTCGACCAGAACAAGCTGGCCAGCCTCGGCTTCACGGTCGCCGACCTCAGGGCCGCCCTTGCCTCGGTCGCCTTCGATTCCCCCGCCGGTTCGATCACCACGACCAACCAGGACCTGATCGTCCGCACGACTGCCGACGTCACCACGCCGGAAGAGTTCGAAAACATCATCATCGGCGGCACGACGCGCATTCGCGACGTCGCCACCGTCACGCTCGGCCCCGACGTCGGCCAGACCACATTGCGTTCGGATGGCAAGACCGGCATCGGCATCGGCATCATCCGCCAGGCGGAATCGAATACGTTGGACATCTCGACCGGTGTCCAGGCCGCCGTCGCCAAGCTGCAGGAAAACCTGCCCAAGGGCATGTCGATCAAGATCACCAGCGACGACGCCGTCTTCGTCAAGGGCGCGGTGCACGAGGTCGAGATCGCGCTCGGCCTGTCGGTGACCATGGTGCTGATCGTCATCTATGTGTTTCTCCTCGACTGGCGCGCGACGCTGATCCCCGGCCTGTCGATGCCGGTCGCCATGATCGGCACCATCGCCGCCATCTATCTGGCCGGCTTCTCGGTCAACATCCTGACCCTGCTCGCTCTGGTGCTGGCGACCGGTCTGGTCGTCGACGACGCCATCGTCGTGCTCGAAAACATCGTGCGACGACGCAACGAAGGCATGGGGCCGCGCGCCGCCGCCGTGCTCGGCGCGCAGGAGGTGTTCTTCGCCGTCATCGCCACCACCTTGACGCTGGTCGCCGTCTTCGTGCCGATCTCGTTCCTGCCCGGCCAGACCGGCGGCTTGTTCCGCGAATTCGGCTTCGTGCTTGCCATGTCGGTGCTCTTGTCCTGCGTGGTGGCGCTGACGCTGTGCCCAATGCTCGCCTCGCGCATGCTGACCAGCGCATCGCTCCACCACGAAGGTGGCCATGGCATCGGCGCCCGCATCGGCGGCGCGCTCAATACGGCCTACAAGCGCAGCCTGCACGCCTGCCTCGACGCGCCATGGATCGTGCTTCTGGTCGCGGTGCTGTTCGCCGGCACCGCCTTCACGCTGTTCGGCACCATCCGCCAGGAGCTGACGCCGACCGAGGACCGCGCCGCCGTGCTTCTGCGCATCAGCGCCCCGCAAGGCGTCAGCCTCGACTACACAACGCAGCAGATGCAGAAGATCGAGAGACTGATCCAGCCGATGCGCGATTCCGGCGAGATCCGCAGCACTTTCGAAAATGCCGGCCAGAACGGCTCCTACAACTCCGGCTTCATGGTGATGACGCTGGCGCCGTGGAACGAGCGCAGCCGCAGCCAGCAGGAGATCATGGCCGAGATCAGCCAGTTGACCAGGCAGGTGCCGAGCGTGCGCATCTTCCCGGTGCAGCCCAACAGCCTCGGTATCCGTGGCGCCGGCAACGGCCTGCAGTTCGCGCTGGTCGGCAACGACCGCAAGGCACTCGGCGATGCCGCCGTGAAGATCATCGCCGAGATGCAGAAGGACCCGCGCTTCCAGACACCGCGCCTGTCCATCGACCCGACGCAGCCGCAGCTAGCCGTGGCCATCGACCGCGAGCGCGCCTCCGACCTCGGCATCGACATATCAGGACTGGCCAACACCTTGCAGGCCATGCTCGACGGCAACGACGTCGTCGACGTCTACATCGCCGACCGCAGCTACGGCGTGAAGCTGGTCTCGACCACCAATCCGATCAACGATCCGACGGATCTGGAAAACATCTTCCTGAAAACAGCCGACGGACGTTTCGTGCCGATGTCGACCATCGCCACGCTGACCGAACGCGCCGTGCCACCGTCGCTGTCGCGCGAACAGCAGCAGCCCTCTGTGGCGATCACCTCCAACCTCAGCGGCGACTTCGCGCTTGGCGACGCGCTCACCCGCGCCGAGCAAATCGCCACACCGCTGCTGCCGCCAGGCAGCCGCATCCTGCCCCTGGCCGAGGCGGCGACGCTAGGCGAGACCAACAGCGCCATGGTCACCATTTTCGGCTTCGCGCTGGTCATCATCCTTTTGGTGCTGGCCGCCCAGTTCGAAAGTTTTGTCAGCGCCGTCATCATCATGGCGACGGTGCCGCTCGGGCTGGCCTGTGCGATTTTCGCGCTTCTCCTCTCGGGCACCAGTCTCAACGCCTACAGCCAGATCGGCCTGGTGCTTTTGGTCGGCGTCATGGCCAAGAACGGCATCCTGATCGTCGAATTCGCCAACCAGTTGCGCGACCGCGGGCTTGGCGTGCGCGAGGCGATCGAACAGGCCTCGATCATCCGCGTGCGGCCGGTAATGATGACGATGATCTGCACCGTGCTCGGCGGCCTGCCGCTGGTGCTGGCGAGCGGTGCCGGTGCCGAGGCGCGCGTCGCGCTCGGCTGGGTCATCGTCGGCGGCCTGGGGCTGGCCACCGTCTCGACGCTGTTCCTGACGCCGGTCGCCTATCTCCTGCTTGGCCGCTTCGTCACGCCGAAGACCCACGAGGAAGCCCGACTGAAGCGCGAGTTGGAGGAAGCCGCCTATACCAATGTGGAGCCGGCAGAATAGAAATTCCAGGAAAGTGTGTAGCGGTTTTTCACGGAATTTCGTAAGAAAAATAATTCCACCTATCTCAAGAACCGGCCTTCGATCGACCAGCGCGCGGCGAGGAAATTCAGCACCGCCGCCACCACGACGCCGCCGATTTTCGCCGGCCACACCCCGATGATGCCGGCGAATAGCGCGATCGAGAGGCTGGAGACACCGAGCGAAATCAGCGCTCCAAGCGTGGCGAAACGAAGGAACGCGTCATGCAGCCGGATGGCTCGATTGCGCTCGAACGACCACAAGCCGTTCGCCGCGAAGGAAAAGGTGACGGCGACGAACCAGGCAGCGATGTTGGCCGGCACCGGCGGAACCCCGAGCTTGAGCAGCAGGAAGAAGCTGGCAAGGTCGATGGCCGTGTTCGCCAGTCCGACAATGGCGAAGCGGACGATCTTGCTGCCGGCCGAACGCTGGGGCCGATCGGCGTCGCTCATCTCTTGCCGTCCAAGATCTCGACGCCGGCGCGGGCCAGACCAGCGCCGAATTCGTCCGATGCGAGGGCCGCGAATTCCACCTCGCGCACATCTTGCATGGTGTCGCGCGCGCGCAGCGTCTCGTCGACATGGCCGGGATGGCACATGAACAGCCCTCGCTCCGGCAACCCTTCGACGGCCGCCTGCAGAACCGCAGCGAACTTTTCGGGCTGTCGCCAGTCATAGATGCCGGCGAGCGGCTGGAAAACGATGAAGCCCGCGCGCTGCATCGAGCGGTTGAACCCGGCAGCCAGCGCGGCAATCGCGGCGACTTTCGCTCCCGCGGCCAGCGCCGGGGCGCCGCGCAGGGCCGGCCTGTCGGCGCCTTCTGGAAAACGCGTGCGCAGCCATGTGCGCACGACGGGAAGGAAATGCACATGCTGGTGCCCATCGACGAAATCGGGGCGGCGGCCAAGCGCCTCGACGAAGCGGCTGTACTGGGCGTCAAGCTCGGCATGGACATGGCGATCGCCGATGCGGCCGCGCAGAACAGGTAAGGCCAGTGCGCGGAGCGGTGGCAGCCGGCCTTCCGGCGCCAGGGCCGACCGGCCGGTGACGGCCAACTGGTCGGTCAAGGTGAGGTGCAGCCCGACAGCGGCCCGGCCGCACAGCGGTTTTATGCGCTCTGCCTGCTTTGCCCACTCGGGAAAGCCGGTCATGCAGCTGGTGCCGGTCAGGCGCCCCCGATCGAGAAGATCGAGAATCCCGGCGGAAACGCCAGGCGCCAGGCCGTAATCGTCAGCGATCAGGCGAATGCGCCGCGTCATCTGTTCGAAGTGCCCGACTCCGGCCGGTCGGCGGGGGCCTCGCTGCGCACGACATCGCGCACGAGATAGACCGGCCGATCCTTGCTCTCGCTGAGCGTCACCCAGACATATTCGCCGATCAGGCCAAGCAGGGTCAGGTTGAGGCCGCCGAGCAGAACGACGGCAACCAGCAGGCTGGGGTAGCCCGGAACGGCAATGCCGTAGAAGATCACCTCGAAGAACACCTTGGCGCCATAGAGCGCGCCGGCCACCGCCGCGAGCAGCCCGCTAAGACTGATCAGGCGTAGCGGAATGACGGAGAACGAGGTGAACCCCTCCAGCGAGAAGGCGATGAGGTTGAGCCGGCTCCATTTCGATGTGCCGCTGGCGCGGCCTTCCGGCGAATAGGGCAAAGCTTTCTGACGAAAGCCCGCCCAGGCAAACAGGCCCTTGTTGAAGCGACGCTTGTCACGCAGGCTGGTCAGTGCGCGCGCCACGGCGCCGCGCATGACGCGAAAATCGCCGGCATTTTCGGGAATGTCGAAACGCTGGCTGCTGTTGATCAGGCTGTAGAAAAGCCGTGCAAGCTGGCTGCGCCGCCAACTCGCCTCGCGGCGGTCGTTCTGGGCATAGACGACGTCGATGTCGGGATGGTCCACCAGCTCGGCGATCAGCTTCAGGCTGATGTCCAGGGAATGCTGGAGGTCGGCGTCCATGATCAGCACCATGTCGCCGCGCGACTGGTCGAGGCCGGCGAGTACAGCGACTTCCTTGCCGAAATTGCGGCTGAGGCGCACGATCTCCCACGATCCCGTCAGCGCTTGCGAAAATCGTCCAGCGCCATCGTCACCGCTGCCGTCATCGACCAGGATCTTGTGCACGGTCATGCCGAAGCGCTGTGCCACGGCCGCTTCGAGCTCGCCTAGCAGGCGCGCGAAGGCCGATGCCGATGCCGCCTCGTTGAAGAATGGCGCAACGATATCGAGGCTCTGTCGCAACTCAGCCATTCGCGACTCCCGCATTCACCACCTTTTCCCGTGCCTTGGCCCAGAACCACCAGATCAGCGAACCGGCGATGAAAGTGACGGCGACCGGCCGGAACCAGGGGAAGAGGAAATCGTGCACATGGCGCTCGACGCCGCTCAGCCCGGTCACGAACAGCGTCATCGACAGCACCGAGGCGAGGACGCCGCCCCGTTCTTCGCGCCACAACAGGGCGATGGCAAGACCGGCTGGTACCGCGATCATGGCAAAGGTGTTAGGTTCGACGCGCGGGTTGAAGACGCACATGTAGAAGGTGGCCGTCAGGAAGATCGCCAGCGCCGCCTTTCCCTGTTCGAACCTGCGGTCGAACCAGATGACGGCTGAAAGCGTAAGCAGGGCCATGACCATGCGCACGATCGTTGCGCCGAATTCCGGTATCGGCAGCCCTATCGTGGTGAACGGTGCCGTGAAATCGGTGGACACGAAATGGCTGGTGTTCTCGACGGCCATGGAGGTCAACATCTGGGCGAAGACACGATACTGATCGTTGAGATAGCCGGCGGGAGCAAAAGCGTAAGGCAGTGCGAGCACGAACAGCACCGCCAGCACCAGCACCGGTATCAACCGGAGCCGAAGGGCTCCTACCAACAACAGCATTATGATCGCGGTCGGCTTGGCGATGATGGCGAGCGAAGCCCAGAAGAACGTCTCCGCCCGTCGTCCTTCCAGCGCCGACAATGTGAGAAGCCAGCAAGCGCCGGTCAAAAGGATCGTCGCCTGGCCGTTGCGGATCGCGCCGAGCGCCATCGGCACAGCGAGGAAGAGGCCGAAAGAAAGCAGCCACATCAACTCGTCACCACCGAGCTTGCGCACCTGCCGCATCGCGGCATAGGTCAGCACCGCAAACCCGAGGGAGTGCCACATCACGCCGCCCAGATGCGGACCGAGCTTGACTATTGGAGTGTAGAGCGCGGCGAAGGCCGGCGCGTAGAGATACCCCATCTCGGATTGGGTATCGTAGAGTGGCAGACCGGCCAGAAGCGCCTCGCTGCCATCTATATAGGCCTTCCATACCGTCCGCGTGTACGGCGACCACAGGACCATGGCAAGAACGACCAGGAACGCTCCGATCCACAGGCCAAACCCTAAACGGTCGAAAACCGGCTTGGAAATCGTCATCAAGGCGCACCCCACACAATCCCGGAACAAGCTCAGTCCAGCCTGTCCCGGCATTCGATGGCGGCGGCATATCACGGACGCAGCGGCGTGGCATAGGGGGCTTGATGGACGCGGATATCGGCCTGACGGTCCCGCGTCGGCGGATAACCGGCAATCTCTGCCCGCAAAGCCCTCCGAGGCCCCTCGCGTCCAAGCTGCTCGAATCTTTCGAATTGGCCTAAGGCCGGATGAACACCTTGCCGTTCGGCTTGGCCAGTTCCGCTGGCACCCGCGCCATCGCCTCGGCAAGCGGCACCACCGCCGTCACGTCGGTCGACCAGCGCCCATCGGAAAAACGCTTCTGCGCTTCCAGGATCGCCGGGCCGCGGCGATCGCGGAACTGGCGCATCCACTCGCTCAGCCAAAACCCTCCGATATGCTTGTGCTGGAAGATCAGTTGGCCGGGCTCGCGGATAACAGTGGCTTCGGGATCGAGCCGCCCATAGATGATCCAGCGCGAACGCTTCGGCATGACGTCGAAGATGGCGGAAGCCAGCGGCCCGGTCACCGCGTCAAGGAAGATGCGCGGCTGTTCGGCCTTCATCACCTCGCGCAGCGCTGCCTTGAAATCCGGCGCCTTTTCGTTGAGGACGTGCGCCGCGCCGAGCGCTTTCAGCGCCGCGATCTGGTCGTCGCGGCGCACGGTGACGATCGGCCGGAAGCCCTCTCCGCTGGCCAGGCCAATGATCAGCTTGCAGAGCTGGCTGGCGCCGGCGGTCATGACGAAGGCCTTCTCGCCTTCCTCCTTGACGACGTCGAACATGGCGAGCGCGGTGAGCGGGTTGACGATCATCGCCGCCCCATCCTCGTCGCGGACCGTGTCGAGCAGCGGAATGCATGCAGCAGCTTCAGCGACGGCATAGTCGGCCCACGAGCCCCAGTTGGTGGCGCCGGTGGCAAAGGCGACGCGCTTGCCGATCAGGCTTTGGGGATAGGTCTCGTCGCCGCTGGCGACGACGATGCCGACGCCCTCGAAGCCGGCCGGCTGTCCCTTGGCGCGCGGCTGGCCGTACTGGCCCTTGACGAAGGCGATGTCGGAGGGGTTGATCGAGGCGAGGCTGACCTTGATCAGCACCTGCGTCGGTCCGGGTGTCGGCACCGCGATGTTGCCCAGCTCGACATACGGCTCCATCGCCTCCAGCACACTGCCGCTCGGCGTCCTGGTGTAGCCGTCGCCGACCAGCAGCAGCGCCTTCATTTCGGAGGAGACGGCCATTGGAACACTCCGTGCTTGGGTTGTCGGCATCGCCGGATGACGATGCCGACGCTCAGACCTTTTCCTGCGTGTATTTCTTCAGCTCGGTGCGCGCCACCTGCCGGCGATGCACGGCGTCCGGCCCGTCGGCAAGGCGCAAGGTCCGCAGATGCGTCCACGACCGCGCCAGCGGCGTGTCCTGGCTGATGCCTTGCGCGCCGAACATCTGCACCGCCTCGTCGGTGACCTTGAGCGCGACGCGGGGTGCCACCACCTTGATCTGGCTGATCCAGGGGGCTGCGGCGCGGGCGTCGCCCTGGTCGATCATCCACGCCGCCTTGAGGCAGAGCAGCCGGGCCATCTCGATCTCCATGCGGCATTCGGCGATGATGTCGAAATTGGCGCCGAGCTTTGCCAGCTTCTGGCCGAAGGCCTCGCGGCGCAAGGAACGCTGGCACAGCATCTCGAGCGCCATCTCGGCCTGGCCGATGGCGCGCATGCAATGGTGGATGCGGCCGGGACCGAGCCGCCCTTGCGCGATCTCGAACCCCCTGCCCTCGCCGAGGATCAGGTTCGATGTCGGTACCCGCACATTGTCGAAGCGAAGGTGCATGTGGCCGTGCGGCGCGTCGTCATCGCCATAAACCTGCATGGCCCGGACCTTGGTCACACCCCTTGTGCCTGATGGCACCAGGATCATCGAATGACGGCGGTGCTGCGGCTCGTCATCGCCGCCGGTCCTGACCATGACGATGTAGATGGCGCAGCGCGGATCGCCGGCGCCCGAAGCCCACCATTTCTCGCCGTTGAGCACGTAGTCGTCGCCCTGGCGTTCGCAGCGCATGGCAATGTTGGTGGCATCGGACGACGCGACATCCGGCTCGGTCATCAGATAGGCCGAGCGGATCTTGCCCTCGATCAGCGGTTCCAGCCATTCTTTCTTGTGGTCGGCCGAGCCGTACCGTTCCAGCACCTCCATATTGCCGGTGTCGGGCGCCGAACAGTTGAAGGTCTCGGCGCCGAGATGCGCCTTGCCCATCTCCTCGGCCAGATAGGCATATTCGACGGTGGAAAGGCCGTAGCCGCGTTCCGAGCCGGTCAGCCAGAAATTCCACAGGCCGCGCTCCCTTGCGGTTTTCTTCAGCCCTTCGAGGATCTCGCTCTGGCGCGCACTGTAGACCCAGCGGTTGCCTGCCTTGCCCACCTCGCTCAGAAATTCCCTGTCGAGCGGCATGATCTCGTCGCGCACCATGGCCGCGACGCGCGTGTGGATCGGCTTCAGCCGCTCGGTCATGCCGAGATTCATCTCCGTCATCGGTCGCTAACCCTTCATGCATGCCAGGCATTTTGTCAGTGGCAAGGATGACCGTACTTCGGATAGCCTTGTCAACGCGAACTGTTTGCCCGCATGCCGAGCGCGGAGGATTGTGATGAGCTATCTGGACGAGCTGTTTTCGGTGGCCGGCAAGACCGCGCTGGTGACGGGTGCCGCGACCGGCATAGGCCGCATGGCGGCGACCGGGCTGGTCAGGGCCGGCGCCAGCGTGATGATCGCGTCGCGCAAGGGCGAGGATTGCATCCAGGTCGCCGAAGAGTTGAACGAGCTTGGTGCACCGGGCCGGGCCGAGGGCTTCGCCGGGGACGTTTCTAGCGAAGCCGGCATCGCTGCACTCGTCGCCGCGGTCAAGGCGCGGACCGGGAAACTGCATATTCTGGTCAACAATGCCGGCGTCTCCTGGGGCGCGCCGCTGGAAAGCTTCCCCTATTCGGCTTGGGCCAAGGTGTTTGGCGTCAATGTCACCGCGGTCTTCCATCTGACCCGCGAATTGCTGCCACTGCTCGACGCCGCCGCCAGCGACGCCGATCCGGCCAGGGTGATCAATCTCGGTTCGGTGATGGGCACGCAGCCGCTGGCCGACGACGCCTATTCCTACACGGCGTCCAAGGCAGCCGTGCATCATCTGACCCGCACCCTTGCGCTCGAGTTCGCCGGCCGCCGCATCACCGTCAATGCCTTCGCTCCCGGCCCCTTCCAGAGCCGGATGACGGCATTCGCCACGGGCACGGATGAGCAGGCCAGGCACGTCGGCAGCCATGTTCCGATCGGCCGTATCGGCGCACCGGATGACATTGCCGGCGCAACGCTCTATTTGTGCAGCCGTGCAGGCAGCTACATCACCGGCGCCATTCTGCCGATCGACGGCGGACAGTCGGTGCAGCATGGGCTGACCTTGTTCAAGGAATGACATTTTCCGGCCACAGAAGCCGGAGGTGAACTGGAGGACATGAGCGTGGAACCGATCAGTCTCGATGTGCTTCTGGCCAGTGTCGGCAAGGAGGTTGGCGTGTCGCCGTGGCGGGCGGTCACGCAACGCATGATCGATCAGTTCGCCGACGCCACCGACGATCACCAGTTCATCCACTGCGATCCGGAGCGGGCCATGCGCGAAACGCCGTTCGGCGGCACCATCGCGCACGGCTTCCTGTCGCTGTCGCTGTTGTCGGCGATGACCTTCGAGACCATGCCGCCGCTGGAAAACGGCAAGATGGGCGTCAATCACGGCTTCGATTCGCTGCGCTTCCTGGCGCCGGTGAAAACCGGCGCGCGCATCCGCACGCGTTTCGTGCTGGCCGACGTCAAGGTCAGGCCGTCGGGCTGGGTGCAGACCGCGCATGACGTGACGATCGAGATCGAGGGTTCGAAGAAGCCGGCACTGACCGCGCGCTGGTTGACGCTGACCTTGATCGAACGCCAGCCCGAGACGGCATGAGTGATCCCGTTCTCGACCAGGCAGCGCTTGCGCCTTACCTCGAGGCGAACATACCTGGCTTTTCCGGGCTTGCTGCAGTCGAGAAGTTCAAATCCGGCCAATCGAACCCGACCTACCTTTTGACGGCGGCAAGCGGCCGTTACGTGCTGCGCGCCAAGCCGCCGGGACAATTGCTGAAATCGGCGCACCAGGTCGACCGAGAATTCAGGGTGATGAGCGCGCTTGCCGGCACCGCCGTGCCTGTGCCTGCCATGCTGCATCTGTCGGCGGAAGACTCGCCCATCGGCCGCATGTTCTATGTGATGGATTTCCTCGACGGCCGCATCTTCTGGGATCCGGCCCTGCCGGAGGCTCGCGACAACGAAGAACGCGCCGCCATATACGATGCCATGAACGCCACTCTTGCCGCGCTGCACGAGGTCGATGTCGAAACAGTGGGACTCGGCGATTTCGGCCGGCCGGGCAGTTATTTCGAGCGCCAGCTGGCGCGCTGGACGAGCCAGTACCGCGCTTCGGAAACCGGCACCGTCGCCGATATGGATCGGCTGATTGCCTGGTTGGAGACGCATATGCCCGCCGATGACGGCCGCGTCTCGCTGGTGCATGGCGATTACCGGTTGGACAATCTGATCTTCGCGCCGGACCGGCCAAAGGTTCTGGCGGTGCTCGACTGGGAACTGTCGACATCGGGCCACCCCTTCGCCGATATCGCCTATCAGTGCATGCAATGGCGGCTGCCGCATAGCTCGGGCTTTCGCGGCCTGGGCGGTGTCGACCGGTCCGCGATCGGCCTGCCTTCCGAAGAAGACTATGTCGCCAGCTACTGCCGGCGGCGCGGACTCACCAGTATCGGCAACTGGACGTTCTTCCTCGCCTTTTCCTTCTTCCGGCTGGCTGCGATCTGCCAAGGCGTCTTCAAGCGGGCGCTGGACGGCAATGCCTCCAATCCGGAAAAAGCCCGGACCTATGGCGAGGCGGTGAAGCTGCTTTCGCATCTTGCCGCGAAGCTGATCGACAAGGAGGCGTGATGGCCGCTTTGACGGAGCAACGGTGTTGATCATGGGTGCCGCCAACTTCGACGAGCGTGGGCACGATCCGAAGCATACCGCTTGGGAACTTCCCATGCCCTTGTCCGTTTCCGTACAGCGTATATAATTTAGCCAGCCACCAACCAACCAAAGGCACCAGATCTTGCCGCAGAGCGTCCAGACACGCCGCGAGAAACAAAAGGCCGAACTGCGCTCCGAACTGGTCGAGGCCGCGCACAAGCTCGTCCAGGAAGAAGGCTATGAAGGCCTGACCATCCGCAAGCTGGCCAAGCGGGTCGGCTATGCCCCGATGTCGGTCTACTCCTACTTCGCCGACAAGCAGGACATCCTGTTCGCTCTGGCCGAGGATGCATTCGAGACACTCGCCCGCCGCATCGAGGGGCATCCATCCGATGATCCGATCGAGGCCTTGCAGGCGGTGATGACCGAATATGCCGCTTTCGGACTCGGCAATCCCAACGAATACCGCACCGTGTTCATGACCGAAAAGACCAAGCTGCCGGAAGGCTACAACGAAATGGAAGAGAGCAACCCTGCTATGAAGGTGCTGATCAGCAGGGTCGAGGCCTGCGTCACCGCCGGCAAATTGCAGGGCGATCCGCGCGCCATCGCCACCATGCTGTGGGCGGTCGGACACGGCACGATCTCGCTGCTCATCACCTTTCCTTTTTACCCCTTCGGCGATCCGCAGGCCTTCGTGAAGCGGATGTGCGATTTCACGCTTGCGACGCTCAGCACGCAAAACGTGCCGCCACTGACCGAGACACCGGTCACCTGCTGAACGCCGTTTCCTTTGGTTTGTGTATTCCCCTCCAGACCTGGGGGTTTCTTGGTTAACAAAAATTTATTGTACGCGTACGGTTTTCCTTGAACTTCGCGATCGACGGGCGTATATGTACAGCGAATCGTACGCGTACGAGAGAAATTTACCCGTCGAAAACGGAGACTGACAATGAAAAAGACACTCCTCACCCTCGCCGCCGTGCTGGCACTTTCGGGCTCGGCCTTCGCCGCCAACACCACCCACCCCGTCAAGCATGCGCCGGTGGCGGCCTGCGTTGACACCAAGACCAACGTGAAGCTCGATTGCGCTTCGACCGGTTCGGTCGAAAAGAAGGGTGCCACGGAAAACACCGCTGAAGGCAAGGGCCCGCGCCTCGGCATCAGCATCAATCCGTGGATTGTACCGAGCGCATTTTGACATCAGCAAGGATCGCGTCTGGCCGGCACAAGCCGGCCAGCTTCAGCCGACCGAAACCGGCAGCTTCGCCGCTGAACTCTCGAAGGCCGCGTCGATAAGCTTTTGCATGTCCGCGGCACGCCGGAACGACGGATCGCCATTCCGGCCTGTAACCAGCGCATCGGCAAAGCGTCGCGCATTGCGCTTGACACTGGGCAGCGCCAAGATCTGCCAGCGCTGAAGATCGACATCGCCGCCGAGACAGGCCGACAGGTTAGATGCCTTGCCGTCGGTCTTGACCCTGATGGCGCCCTTGGTGCCGTGCAGGGCCAGCGACAAATCGTTGGCGTGGCCGGTCATGTAGCGGCTCGCCGCGATCGTGGCGAGCGCGCCGGAACTGAGCCGGGCCGTCATTGCCACGCTGTCATTGGCGTCCAGCACATAGTCGCCGATGCGCTCGCCCTCGGCCTTCGGAAACGTCACCAGATCGGCGTGGAGGCTGACGATGTCCTGATCGGCGCCATAGGTCGCGAAGTCCAGGATATGGATGCCGACGTCGCCCAGCACGCCGGTTGAACCGTGCCGGCTGGACAAGCGCCACAGCCATTTGTCCTCGACCCGCCAGTCGCCCCATGATTTGCTGACCAGCCAGCTTTGCCGGTAGCTCGCCTCGACATGGCGCAACGCGCCGATCTCGCCGGCCTGAACCATGCGCCGTGCCTCCTGGATCGCCGGTGAGTTGCGATAGGTCAGGTTGACCATGTTGATCACCCCGGCAGCCTCGGCCGCTTCGGTCATATCAAGCGCGTCGGCGTGGTTCGGCGCCAGCGGCTTTTCGCAAAACACATGCTTTCCCTGGGCAAGCAGCGCCAGCGTCGTTGCCATATGCGCACCATCCGGCGTCGCGTTGATGGCGGCATCGAACTGACCCCAGGCGATCGCCGCCTCCAGGCTCTCGAAAGATTCGCCGATCTTGCCGACGGCGGCAAACGCTGCCGCGCGGCCGGGCACCTGGTCGACACAGGCGACGATGCTGCAGCCCGGAATCTCGGCAAACTCCTCGACATGATGCCCGGCGATACCGCCGGTGCCGAGCAGAAGAATTCGATGCATTAGCCCCAAGCCCCAATCGACTCACGCCTTAAGCATTTCAGGCCCCGATCAGCTCAGGCCCGAATCAACTCAGGCCCTTGTCGCCGTCGGCATGCAGGCGCAGCCCCTTCTGCACGATCTTCTCCTTGGCCACATCCGTCGGCACGTTCGGCGCATTGGTGATGCCGGACCAGGCCGGCGCCGGGTTGTGCGCCCAATGGACGGCGTTGCGCAGCACCTGCTGCACGCCCTCATTGTGATAGATCGGATAGGTCTCGTGGCCGGGCGAGAAGTAGAAGATCCGTCCTGCGCCGCGCTGGTAGGTCAGCCCGGATCGGAACACCTCACCACCCTCGTACCAGGAGACGAACACCGTCTCGAGCGGCTCCGGCACGGCGAACGGCTCGCCATACATTTCCGTCTCGCCGATCTCCAGGCACTCGCCGATGCCTTGCGCGATCGGGTGGCCGCGGTTGATCGCCCAGACGCGCTCGCGCTCGCCCGCCTCGCGCCATTTCAGCGAACAGGGCGTGCCCATCAGCCGCTTGAATATCTTCGAGTAGTGGCCGGAATGGAGCACGATCAGGCCCATCCCTTCCCAGACCCGCTTCTGCACCCGCTCGACGATATCGTCCTTGACCTCGCCATGCGCCGCGTGGCCCCACCACAAAAGCACGTCGGTGGCCGCCAGGCGCTTCTCGCTCAGGCCATGTTCGGGTTCCTGCAAGGTGGCGGTGGTCGCCTCGATGCCCTTGTCCTGGTTGAGGGCGGCGGCAATGGTGCCGTGCATGCCCAAGGGATAGAGGTCGCGCACGGCTTCATTGGTCTGCTCGTGGACGTTCTCGCCCCATACGATCGCTTTTGTCGGCATTTTCATCTCCCAAAGCGCTTTAAATAGCATGTCCAAGGGGATTGAGAAGGCCCGATGAGATCTTGCCCGATGGAAACTACGGCTTGCGCCTCTTGCGCCCGGGCACGGTCTTGGCCTTGCCTGGTTTTGCCGGAGCTCCAGGAATGGCCGTTCCAGTGATGGATATCGGATCGCTGGCCGGGAACGTGTCTTCGAGGCCTTCCTCGAGTTCGTCTTCGGCGCTCGGCGCTTCGTGCCGCTCGTGTTCGAGCGAGCGGACAGCCGATGTCTTTATGACCGGCGACTTCGGCGCGGAATTCGACGGCATCGGCATTCTCCCTCGGCGTGCGGATGCAGAACGAGCGTGCCCTGCAAAACGTTCCGAGTTCAGACCGCCGCGTCGCGCGATCCCTCGGACAGCAAAGTAAAGACATAGTCCGAGAAGGAACGCCAGCATTCGACCCGGAAGGCGTCGTTACCCGTGCGCAGCAGCACGATCTCGGTCTTGCCCAGGATGGTGCGCGACGCTGCTCCCACCGGGAAGGCGTCGAGCGACAGGTCCTGCGGGCAGCCCGCATTGATCGCCGCCGCCGCTCCGGCACCCATCACTGATATCGCGATGTTGCGATGCGAGACGCCGACCGCCGAATGCAGCGCGGATACTTTGGCGCAATCGGCGAGCGGATCGTTGTCGGCCTCATCGATGACCAGCCATTCGTCGGGGCCGAGCCACAGAGCGGTGCGCCCGCCGTTCGCGGCAGCGGTTTTCGGCTTGTTCGGCAAGGTCACGCCGAGCGCCTTTGAAAGCGCTGCGACCGAAGCCTCCGGCGCCCGTAATGAAACGCGCTCGGCCGGCGGCAGCACCTCGACCTTGACGCTGGCGGCAGTGGTGCTGCGCCCAGCCAGCGCCGGACGGCGTTCGACCGAAGGCGATGCGGCCGGAGCCGTCTTTCTTGCAGCGGCCTTAGCCATTGAGGCGCCCTCCCGTCTCGTCGAAGAACACCATGCCGGTAACCTCCACTTCGATCACCCCGTTCGGCATCGGCACATAGAGGGTCTCGCCCATCCGGTCGCGGCCGCCGGCGACCAGCGCCAGAGCGATCGAGCGGCCGCAATTTTCCGACCAGTAGCTCGAGGTGACATGGCCGATCATCTTCATCGGGATCGCCTGCTTCGGGTCCTCGACGATCTGCGCGCCCTCTTCCAGCACCACCTTGGGATCCCTGGTCTTCAGGCCGACCAATTGCTTGCGGCCCTTGGCGACCAGATCTGGCCGCGTCAGGCCGCGGATGCCGACGAAGTCCGGCTTCTTCTTGCCGACCGCCCAATCGAGGCCGGCGTCGTTCGGCGTTACCGTGCCGTCGGTGTCCTGGCCGACGATGATGTAGCCCTTTTCGGCGCGCAGCACGTGCATCGCCTCGGTGCCATAAGCAGCCGCACCATGCTTCTGGCCTTCGGCCCACAGCGCTTCCCAGACCGCCTGGCCATAGTCGGCCGGCACGTTCACCTCGAAGCCGCGCTCGCCGGTGAACGACATGCGGAACAGCCGCGTCGGCACGCCGCAGATCTTGCCTTCGCGCACCGACATGTGCGGCAGCGCCTCGTCCGACATGTCGATGCCTTCGAGCAGCGGCGCGATGATGTCGCGCGACTTGGGTCCCTGCACCGCGATAACAGCCCATTGCTCGGTGATCGAGGTCAGCCAGACATTGAGATGCGGGAACTCGGTCTGGAGATAGTCCTCCATATGGTTCATGACGCGCGGCGCGCCGCCGGTCGTCGTCGTCACGTGGAAACGGTCGGGGGCCAGCCTGCCGACGACGCCGTCATCATAGATGAACCCGTCCTCGCGCAGCATGATGCCGTAGCGGCAGCGGCCGGGCTGCAGCTTCTCCCATGGGTTGGTGTAGAGCAGTTCCATGAATTTGGCCGCGTCCGGCCCGACCACTTCGATCTTGCCCAGCGTCGAGGCATCGAACAGGCCAGCCGTCTTGCGCACGGCGACGCATTCGCGGTCGACCGCCGCGTGCATGTCCTCGCCCGCCTTGGGGAAATACCAGGCGCGCTTCCACTGGCCGACATCCTCGAACATGGCACCTTGCGCCTCGGCCCAGGGATGGATCGCGGTTCTGCGTGTCGGGTCGAACAGCGGACCTCGCGCATGGCTGACGATCGCGCCGAAGGTGACCGGCGTATAGGGCGCCCGGAACGTGGTCAGGCCGACTTCCGGGATCGGCTTGCCCAGCGTCTCGGCGGCAATCGCCAAGCCGTGCATGTTGGAGGTTTTGCCCTGGTCGGTCGCCATGCCGTTGGTGGTGAAGCGCTTGACGTGCTCGATCGAGCGCATGCCTTCGTGCACCGCCTGGCGGATGTCCTTGGCGGTGACGTCGTTCTGGAAATCGACGAAGGCCTTCACCGTCGTATCCGACCCGGCGCCGGGCGCTGCACCCAGCATGCCGCGCGACCAGCTCTCCGAGGCGTCTACCTTCGGCTTGCTGCCCTTGGCGGTTTTGGCACCCGCATCCCTGGCCGCCTTGGCGCCTGCCGCATAGGCCTCATCGACCGTCGCAGACAGCCCGTCGGTGCCGTTGCAGGCGCCGACCGAGACGCAGTCCTGCGCATAGATGCCCGGCACGAAGCGCTTGGTCTCGTCGTTGAAGGCGACCTTTCCGCGCGACTGCGAGAACAGATGCACCGACGGCGTCCAGCCGGCCGACATCAGTATCGCATCGACCGCGATGGTGCGTTCGCCGCCGCCATTCTTCGGCTGCACGGTCATCGACGAGACCCTGAGCTTGCCGCCGGCGCGGATCACCGCGCGGCCGAAATTGACCTCGATGCCGAGCGCCCTCGCCTCGTCGATCACCGGTCCGGTCGGATTGTCGCGCAGATCGACGATCGCCGCCACGTTGACGCCGGCTTTCTTCAGGTCGATCGCCGCTGCATAGGCGGAATCATTGGCGGTGTAGACGCCGACATTCCTGCCGACGGCGACGCCATAGTGGTTGAGATAGGTGCGCGCGGCACCCGCCAGCATGATGCCGGGCCGGTCATTGTCGGCAAACACCATGTGGCGCTCGATCGCACCGGAGGCCAGCACCACGCGCTTGGCCCGGACCTGCCAAAGCCGCTCGCGCGCCAGATCGTGGCCGGGGGTCCTCAGATGTTCGCTGACACGCTCGACCAGCCCGATAAAATTCTGCGCATAGTAGCCGAACGCCGTCGTGCGCGACAGCACGCGGACATTGTCCATCGCGGCGAGCTTCGCCACGGCAGCTTGCGCCCAGGCAAAACCGTCCTGGCCGTCGATCTTCGCGCCGCTCTCGAAACGCAGGCTGCCGCCGAACTCGGCCTGCTCGTCGGCGAGGATGACGCGCACGCCGGTCTCGGCCGCCGCAAGCGCTGCCGCGATGCCTGCCGCACCGCCGCCCAGCACCAGCACGTCGCAATGCGCATAGCGCGATGAATAATGGTCGGGATCCGGCTGGTCCGGGGAAACGCCAAGACCGGCCGCGGCGCGGATCTTTGGCTCATAGAGCGTCTTCCACGCCGCTTTCGGCCACATGAAGGTCTTGTAGTAGAAGCCGGCCGAAAGCAGCGGCGAGGCGATATCGCTGACCGCACCGAGGTCGAAGGACAGTGACGGCCAGCGGTTCTGCGACTGCGCATCAAGCCCATCATAGAGCTCCTGCACGGTCGCCCGCACGTTCGGCGTCTTGCGTGCCGCGTCGCGCCTGATTTCGACCAGGGCGTTCGGCTCCTCGGCGCCCGCCGACAGGATGCCGCGCGGACGGTGGTACTTGAACGAACGGCCGACGAGATGGACGCCATTGGCGAGCAGCGCCGAGGCCAGCGTGTCGCCCTCGATGCCGGCATAGGACTGGCCATCGAAGCTGAACCGCGCGGTCTTGGCTTGGCTGAAGCGGCCAGCGCAGGGAATGCGGAACGCGCCGCTCATTTGGCAACCACTTCGTTGGAGTTTTTCGGCAGCTTGGTGGGTTTGGGCTCGCCGGCCTTGTAGGTCATGACGAATTTGTCGGTGACGGTGTCGCGTACGGCATTGAAGAAGCGCGCACAGCCATGCATGTGCCGCCAGCGCTCATAAATGATGCCCTTGGGGTTGGAGCGGATGAAGAAGAACTTTTCAAAATCGTCGTCGCTCTCGCCGGCCATATTGGCCGAGCGCGCGATGTGCGCCTCGCCAGCGTTGCGGAACTCGAGTTCCGGACGCTCTTCCTCGCAATAGGGGCAGCGGATGAGAAGCATTGTCCTGGTTCCTACAATTCGCCGTGGCCGACGTGGGCGCCCGCCGGTTGATCGCAAAGCTTCTGTCCCAAGGTCGCGAACGGTGCGACGAGCCGGATGCGCTCTTCCACGCTTGCAGCGGGACGAAACAGATCGCGGGACGCCATGTTGCCGAGGGTGAGCTGCATCGGATCGGTGGTGACGATGACTTGACGCGGCTGGAATGTCTCGGCCTCGTCGAGTCCTTCGGGTCGTCCCTCGAAGAACATCACCACTCTCTGGCCGCCACTCCAGACGCAGGCCAGCGTGCCGTCATCGACCGAAAACGGCCAGACGGTTTCGTTGCCGGTGCGGCTGATCGGCTGCGTGCGCACTTCGTCCGGCGAGGGAAAATGGAACATGCCCCGTTCCCCCGCCAGCACTTGTTCCCCCGCCAGCATCAGCGGCATCGCGACAGCCATCTGCGCCATCATCAGTGCGCCACCGCCGCCGCCGCCGCCTCGTCGATGAGCCGTCCGGTGCGGAAGCGCTCGATGGTGAAGGGCGCGTTGATCGGATGCGGATCGTCCCTGGCGATCGTATGGGCAAAGACATGGCCCGATCCCGGCGTCGCCTTGAAGCCGCCCGTGCCCCAGCCGCAATTGACATAGAGGCCGGGCACCGGCGTCTTGGCCAGGATCGGCGAGCGGTCGGGCGTGACGTCGACGATGCCGCCCCACGAGCGCAGCATCTTCATGCGCGTGAAGATCGGGAACATCTCGCAGATGGCGTCGAGCGTATGCTGCAATATGTGCAAGCCGCCGGTCTGCGAGTAGGAGACATACTGGTCGGTGCCGGCGCCGATCACCAGCTCGCCCTTGTCGGACTGCGAGATATAGGCGTGCACCGTGTTCGACATCACCACGCAGGGAACCACCGGCTTGACCGGTTCCGACACCAGCGCTTGCAGCGGATAGCTTTCCAGCGGCATGCGCACGCCGGCCATGTTCATGATGACGGAGGAATGGCCGGCGGCAACGACGCCCACCTTCTTGGCGCCGATGAAGCCGCGCGTCGTGTCGACGCCCATCACCGCGCCATTGGCCGCCCGCTTGACCCCGGTAACCTCGCAATTCTGGATAATGTGGACGCCGCGCGCCGAGGCGCCGCGCGCATAGCCCCAGGCAACGGCGTCATGACGGGCCGTGCCGCCGCGCCGCTGCAGCGACGCACCGACCACCGGATAGCGCGCCTCCTTGGAGGTGTTGAGCGGTGGGCAGAATTCCTTCGCCTGCTCCGGCGTCAGCCACTCATTGTCGATGCCGTTCAGCCGGTTGGCGTGAACGTGACGCTTCAGCACCTGCACGTCGTGCACATTGTGCGCGAGCATCATGACGCCCCGCGCCGAATACATGACGTTGTAATTGAGCTCCTGGCTGAGCCCGTCCCACAGCTTCAGCGCGTGGTCGTAGATGCCGGCGCTCTCGTCATAGAGATAGTTGGAGCGGATGATGGTGGTGTTGCGGCCGGTGTTGCCGCCGCCGAGCCAGCCCTTTTCCAGCACCGCGACATTGGTGATGCCGTGCACCGTGGCGAGGTAATAGGCGGTGGCCAGGCCATGGCCGCCGGCGCCGACGATGATGACGTCGTATTCTTTCCTGGGCTCAGGCGAGGACCACTGTTCCTCCCAGCCCTTGTGGCCGCGCATGGCTTCCCGGGCGATGGCGAATACCGAATATTTCTTCAACGTCCCAACCTCGCCCCAAAAAGGCTTCGCGAATGGCGGCCGGCGTTCGTTCGGTCCCGGCGCGCGAGGTGTATCACTAGCGAAACAGCGCTTCCACCCTTGCGCTGTTTGCGACGGCGCTTGCCGTTTTGCGCCGTGGTGAAAAAGACGCATCTGGTGCGTCGGCGCTTTCCAGCATCTTGGCACGTATCGGGTGGCTCGCCTTGCCTCGATCTGCGACCAAGCACCCCAACTGCCGGTCAGGCCGGCGCGAAGAAAAGGATGCAGAAATGTTCGCACTCGCAAACAAGATCGCCATCGTCACCGGCGCCAGTTCCGGCATCGGCCGGGCCTCGGCAAAACTCTTTGCCGAGGAAGGCGCCAAGGTCATCGTCGCCGCCCGCCGTCAGGCCGAGCTCGATACGCTCGTCGCCGAGATAGAAGACAATGATGGCGCGGCCATCGCGCTTGCCGGCGATGTCAGGGACGAAGCCTATGCAAAGGCCCTTGTCGATCTGGCGGTCGAAAAGTTCGGCGGGCTCGACATCGCCTTCAACAATGCCGGCGCCGTTGGCCGGATGGGGCCGATTTCGGACCTGCCGCTGGAGGGATGGCGCGAGACGCTCGACACCAACCTCACCAGCGCGTTTCTCGGCGCCAAATACCAGGTGCCGGCAATGATCGAGCGCGGCGGCGGTTCGCTGATCTTCACCTCCACCTTCGTTGGTCACACAGTCGGCATGCCCGGCATGACTAGTTATGCCGCGAGCAAGGCCGGCCTGATCGGACTGACACAGGTGCTGGCCGCCGAATACGGCCCGAAAGGCGTGCGGGTCAACGCGCTGCTGCCCGGCGGCACCGACACACCGGCGGCAACCTTCAAGACCCCGGAATCACGGGTTTTCGTCGAAGGCCTGCATGCTTTGAAGCGTATCGCGATGCCGGAGGAGATCGCCCGCTCGGCACTTTATCTCGCCTCCGACGCCTCGAGCTTCACCACCGGAGCGGCTCTGTTTGCCGATGGCGGCGTGTCGATCAACCGGACGTGAAGATTCCAGCGGCGGGATGCATGCTCATAACCGCCAGGCAAACGGCCGCTCTTGATTTTACGCCGCGATTTGGCGATTCCGTTTATGTCCAAAAGCGGGTCTGGAACCATGATGCTGATCAGAACCTATGTGACTGCGAGTGCGATCGAAGGTGTCGGCGTGTTCGCCGCGGAGCCGATCAGGAAAGGCGCTTCGATCTGGCGGCTCGATCCGGATTTCGACCGGCTGATCCCCATGGACAAATACGAGACGGCACCCCCGCATCTCAGGGAGCTGCTCGACCGCTATGCCTATCCGAGCCCGGACCGGCCAGGTTTCCTGGTCTATGAAGTCGACAATGGCCGCTTCATGAACCATTCCAGCAATCCGAATACGGATTTTTCGCAATATGGCGGGGCCACCGCGACCCGCGACATCGCCGTGGGCGAGGAGATCACCTGCGACTACGGCGAGTTCTTCGAGGATTTCGAGCTGCTGCACCTCGCGACGGCCTAGTCGGCTCCTTATATCAAGGCAAACAGACGGCGGCTGGCCCCGCAAATTCATTTCCGCTGTGGACAGCGCGGCATGATTCTGCTATCAGCCGCCACAATTCGTGGTGTAAACCGCCGCGGAGGCTAGTGGCTATGGCCGCTTGCCTGTTGATATCAAACCCGAAAGACAGGATTGCCCGTGCAGGTACTCGTCCGCGACAATAACGTTGATCAGGCGCTTCGCGCTCTCAAGAAGAAGATGCAGCGCGAAGGCATTTTCCGTGAAATGAAGATGCGCGGTCACTACGAGAAGCCGTCCGAGAAGCGCGCCCGCGAAAAGGCTGAAGCCGTTCGCCGCGCCCGCAAGCTGGCCCGCAAGCGCGCCCAGCGCGAAGGCCTGCTGCCGATGACGCCGCGCCCGGTCGCTGCTGGCGCCGCCGGCGGTGCAGGTGGCGCTCCGCGTCCGCCGCGGTTCTAACGCCAATTTTTCGTCCTTTTCGAAGGATATCAGAGGTGGCGCGATGTGGAATCGCCGCCACCTTTTTGTTTTGATGTGACCGGTCCGAAGGGGGAGCCGGACCTGAACGACGCGGCTTGAAGTGAGGACAGGGCAGACATGAACGCAACGAGCGTGGAGCGCGGGACCGCATTGCGTGGTTTCGCCCTGACAGCAGCCCTGCTCTCCGGACTGGCGCTTGCCGGCTGCCAAACGGCGGGCCCGACCGGTGAATTCAACAACATCGACAAGGCGCAAGGGTCGAGCGAGAACATTTCCTCGCTGTCGGCGGTCATCCAGCGCAATCCCCAGGATCCCGAAGGCTACAATGTGCGCGGCTCGGCCTATGGCCGTGGCGGTCAGTACCAGGCGGCGCTCAAGGATTTCAATCAAGCCATCCAGCTCAATCCGAATTTCTTCCAGGCCTATTCGAATCGCGCGCTCATCCAGCGCTTCCTCGGCAACCAGGAAGCCGCGCTGGCGGACTACAACCGTTCGATTCAGATCAACTCGAACTATGACGCCGCCTATATCGGCCGCGGCAATCTCTACCGCAAGGCGGGTCGCACCCAGGACGCCTTCAACGACTTTCAGAAGGCGATCCAGCTCGATACGACCGACGCGCGCGCCTACCACAATCGAGGCCTGATCTATCAGAGCCAGGGCCAGCACAAATTCGCCATCGAGGACTTCTCGACCGCCATCTCGCTGGCGCCGGACGCCGCCGAACCCTACAATGGCCGCGGCCTCTCCTATCTGGCGACCAACGACGAAGACAATGCCTTCTCCGATTTCAACATGGCGATCAAGCTCGACGGCAGGAATGCCGAGGCCTGGTCCAACCAGGCGCTGATCTATGAGCGGCGCGGCGACAAGGCGAAGGCCGCGAAATCCTATAAGGAAGCCGTTCGCCTCGACCCTACCTACCAGCCGGCCAAGGATGGCCTCGCCCGCGTCAGCTGATCTCGGTTTCGGCTTACCATACAAATCCGCATGACATCCAAGTGCCGCGGGATTCTTTGCGTGTCCGAAAGGACGCACTTCGCAACCGCGCATTAACCCCGGCAGGAGGCTTTCGGCCCCTGCCTTGATCGCGCCAAGTTTTCGGCGGAACGGTCTACCCACCCAAGCCGTTGTTGAAAGTATTTTGCGAAAGGACCCTCCCATGATCAAGAAACTCGCCTGCGCCGCTGCCCTCGCCACGACGATGTTCGCGGTGGCTCCGGCCAGCGCCGGCAAGCTGCAACTCGGCACGCTCGATTGCACCATCGACGGCGGCACCGCTTATATCGTCGCTTCCAACAAGGGCGTGTCCTGTGTCTTCCGGCCTCATCATCACGGGCCGTCCGAGATTTACACAGGCGTCATCTCCAAGATCGGCCTCGATGTCGGCCAGACGCATCAGGGCCAGCTCGTCTGGGCCGTGCTGGCTGCGACCCGGGACCGTGACGGAGGCGATCTCGCCGGCAGCTACTACGGTGTCAACGCCGAAGCGAGCGTGGTGACCGGCGGCGGCGCCAATCTGCTGGTTGGCGGCCTGGACAGCGCCTTCATGCTGGAGCCGCTCAGCGTCCAGGCGCAGACCGGCGTCAACCTTGCCGTGGCCGTGACCTCGCTCCAGCTGATCCACTCATTCAAGTGATTACATGGAGCCGTGCGCTCCATGACCCCTCACCCGCGGCGCGGAACCAGATAGGATGGTTTCGCGCCGTTTGATTTTGGAGGGGAACCATCATGCTGAAGACAGCCATAGCTGCCGCCATGTTCACCACGCTATCCGGAGCGGTGCAGGCGCAGGACCGAGGCATGGAAGTCGGTACGCTTGACTGCGCCATAGGCGGCGGCACCGGCTTCATCTTCGGCTCGAGCAAGGATCTGAGCTGCACCTTTAACCCCGCCGACAAAAGCTTCGCGCCGGAAGCCTATTTCGGCGCTGTCAACAAATACGGCCTCGACATCGGCACGACGAAGCAGACGGTCATGCAGTGGATCGTGCTGACGCCGCTGAAGAACATCTATGCGCCGGGTGCGCTGGCCGGCGACTACATCGGCGCCAGCGCGGAGGTGACGGCCGCCGTCGGCGCCGGCGCCAATCTGCTGGTCGGCGGCTCCTCTCAGGCCTTCACCTTGCAGCCGCTCAGCTTGCAGACGCAGACCGGCATGAACCTCGCGATCGGCGTCAGCCAATTCCAGCTGCGCAGCACCGAGAACTGATCGCGCAACGAACCCGCAACCGGAAAGGCTGCCGCGCGAACGATCTTCAAAAAAACCGCTTGAGCTCAACCCCGGTTGAGGTTTTACAAGCCTGCCCCGAACGCCACAACGCCTCGATCCGGCGCTGTCGATTCGCATGGTCCTGCCGGAAACCCGTACTGGCTTCTGGCGTGCTGCGCTGGCGTCGAGATATGCAAGACAGGGGTGGAAATGACCGAGATCAGCACGAACAGGGTCGACTGGCGCTTATTGTGGGCAAGCGGCGACCTGGCGCGCTTCTGCTTCATCAGCCTCGGCATCCTGCTGCACGCCACCAACGAAACGATGGTGGCAACGGTGATGCCGGCCATGGTCGGCGAATTGGCGGGCGTACAGCTCGTCGGCTGGTCGCTGGCGATCTACGAACTCGGCGCCATCGTTGCCGGCGCGGCCGCCGGACGACTGGTGAGTTATGTCCCCTTGCGCACCAACATGGTGGTTGCCGCGCTGCTCTACGCAACAGGCGCGCTGATATGCGCCACCTCGCCTTCCATGCAACTGTTCCTCGCCGGCCGCCTGATCGAAGGACTTGGCGGCGGTGCGCTGGTGTCGCTGGCCTTCGTCTCGGTCGAACGACTGTTCTCGCGCGCCATCTGGCCGCAGCTTTTCGGCATCATGTCGGCGATCTGGGGCGTCGCCGCCTTCAGCGGACCATTGCTCGGCGCGATCATGACCGAGCTGTTGTCATGGCGCTGGGCCTTCGGCATCTTCACACTCGGCGGCGCCGCCATGGCGCTGGCAAGCTTCCTCGTGCTCGACACGCCGCAGGCGACGAAGCCCAGGACGAGCACGGGCAAGGCGCCGCCCTTCCCGTTCGCGGCTCTTGGCTGCCTTACCGTCGCCGTGGTCCTGATTGCCTTGGCCGGCGTCGACATCGCCTTGCTGCGCTCTTCGCTGCTGATGGCCTTCGGCCTGATAGGCCTGGTGCTGTTCTTCACCATCGACGCGCTGAAGCCGCGTTCGCGGCTCTTCCCGGCGCGGCTGTTCTCATGGCGCACGCCGGTCGGCGCCGGCATGACCATGGTTGCCGCCTTTTCGGTGGCGACCTGTTCCTTCGGCGTCTACGGACCGCTGTTGCTGACCAGCCTTCACGACATTCCGCTGCTGACCACCGGCTACATCATCGCCGCCGAATCGATCGCCTGGTCGATCCTCTCGATCCTGGTCGCCAACGCGCCGCCGCAGCGCGAGCGGCTGATCATCGTCGGCGGCGCGGTGATGATTGCGGCCGGCATCGCAGGCTTTGCGTATGCGATACCCCTGGGCTCCATCCCGCTGATCCTGATGTGTGCCCTGTTGCAGGGCGGCGGCTTCGGCATCGCCTGGCCGTTCCTGACGCGCGTCATCGTCGCCTCCGCCCCGGAGGGTGAGCAGACCATCGCCTCGGCGGCGGTGCCGACCATGCAGCGCATCGGCTATGCCGTCGGCGCCGCACTCGCCGGCATCGTCGCCAACGCCAGCGGCTTTTCGCAAGGTCTGAACCACGACGCGGCGGCGAATGTCGCCTCCTGGCTGTTTCTTGCCTTCGTGCCGCTCGGCATTGTCGGCTGCCTGGCGGCCTTGCGGGTTTGCAGACCGCTTGGCCAGCCACGGGAAGCTATCGGCTAAAACCTGGCCTGCTCACTCGACCTCGCGCAGGCGGTAGCCAACGCCGGTCTCGGTGGTGATGTAGCGCGGCTGGTCGGGGCTCTTCTCGATCTTTTGCCTGAGCTGCCGGACATAGACCCTGAGGTACTGCACATCGGTCGAATCGCCCCAGACCTGCTTCAACAGGAAATGGTGTGTCAGCACCTTGCCGGCGTGCTGCACCAGCATGCGCAGGATGTCGTATTCCTTCGGCGACAGCTTTACCTCCTTGCCCTCGACCTTGACGATGCGCTTGACCAGGTCGACGCTGAGATCGCCGGTCTGGAAAATCGGCTTCTCGCCCTGTTGCTGGAACTTGTGGCGGAGCGCCACGCGAATGCGCGCCACCAGCTCGTTCATGCCGAAAGGTTTGGTGACATAGTCGTCGGCGCCGAGTTCCAGGGCCTGGACGATGCCGGCCTCGTCGGTCCGGCTGGACAGGATGACCACTGGAATGTCGAGACCATCGTCGCGCCATTTGCGCAGCAGCTCATGGCCGCTCATGCCGGGCAACCCAAGGTCGAGCAGGACGAGGTCCGGCTCCTCCGCCTCCATCAGTTCGATCGCCACCTTCGCGTTCGGCGCCTCGCTGATCGCGTAGCCCTGGCTGCCGAGCCCGACGCGCAGCAGCTTGCGGATCGGCGGCTCGTCATCGACGACCAATATCCTGACGTTGGAATTTGTCATGCCAGGTCACCCGCGTCGTGGTCGTCGGTATTCGAAGCGTCGAAATTGGGCGGATTTTCGGGCCTGGGCATTTTAATGGTGAACACCGCGCCCGAACCGTCGGTCCGGTTTGCCGCCATGATCGTGCCACCCATCGCTTCGACGAAGCCGCGGCAGATCGACAGGCCGAGCCCCGTACCGGCGCGAATCTGGTCGCCCTTGCGCACTCGATAGAACGTGTCGAAAATCCGTTCCAGATCGCCGGGAGGAATGCCTGGCCCTTCATCCATGATTTGCAGCAGGACGGAGCCATTGTCGGTCCAACCTTGCATGCGAATCGTCGAGCTTGCCGGGGCATATTTCGCCGCATTGTCGAGAAGATTGAACAACGCTTGCTCGAACAGCACCGGGTCGACCTTCAACATCGGCAAATCCCTGGGGATGTCGGTCTCGATCTTGTGCTCGCCAATGATTTTCCTGGCCCTTTGCAAGGCGGAGCCGACGATGTCGCCGACATAGTGAAAGGCGTAGTTCGGCTCCATCGCGCCGGACTCGATCTTGGTCATGTCGAGCAGATTGGCGATGAAGCGGTTCAACCGCTCGGATTCGTCCAGCACCGTCGACAGCAGTTCGGCCCGGTCCGGTTCGGGAAGCGCGACTGAAAAATCCCGCAGCGTGCCAGCCGCGCCCATGATGGCAGCGAGCGGCGTTTTCAGATCATGTGAAATGGAGGTGAGCAGCGCCGAGCGCAGCCTGTCCGCCTCGGCCGCGAGCTTGGCACGGTCGACGTCGGCAACCAATTGAATACGTTCGATGGCGACCGCCGCCTGGTCGGCCAGTGCGTCAAGCAGCCGCTGCTGCTCGGGCGTCAGCAGCGGACCCTGCTTGTCGTTGTCCAGGCCGACGACCCCGATGGCCGTGCGCCCCGTCCGCAAGGGCAAATAGAGGCGCTTGGCGCCTGGAAGCGTGTCGGCTCCGCGACCCGCGGCACGATTGTGCTCCCAGGCCCAGCGGGCGGCGGCGATGTCGGCTTCGGCCAGCGTGTCGTCGGGCGGATAGCCGGCCTTGACGGTGATGGTCCCGTCTTCCGGCAAAAGCAGCACCACCCGCAGCTTCAGCATCGAGGCGATCTGGAAGGCCGTGGCCCAAAGGACGTCGTCGAGCGTGCCGGCGCCGGCGAGCTTCTTTGAAAAGAGGTAGATGTCTTCCGTGGCCCGCGCCCGCGAGCGGGCGGCGACCGCCTGGCGCTGCACGCGCGCCGTCAGATTGCTGGCGATGACCGCAACGACGAGAAAGACGCCAAGCGCGACGATGCTCTCCGGATCCCGGATCGTCAGCGTATAACGAGGCTCCAGGAAGAAATAATTGAAAGCAAGGGCGCTGGCGAAACAAGCGTACAGAGCCGGCCACAGACCGCCGGTTACCGCCGATGCCAGTACGCCGATGAGAAGAATGATCGCCAGGTTGCGAACGTCGAGAAACTGATCGAGAACGACGGCGAAGGCGAGCGAACCGATGACAAAGGCCGTGGCCTTGAGATAGGGCCAGATCTCGAACTGCCACTGCTCGTCCGCCGCCTTGACACTCCTCGACGTCACCTCGGCGTTGCGTTCGGTTCCTGAAATGACATGGACGCTGATGTCACCGGCGTTGCGGATGAGATCGTAGGTGAGCGAGCCTTCGATCAATTCCCGCCAGCGCGACCGGGTCGGCCTGCCGACCACGATATGGGTGAAATTGTTCGCCGTCGCATGGCGAACAATGTCCTGCGCGATGTTCTGACCGGGAATGGTGGTCACCTCGGCGCCGAGCTGTTCGGCAAGCCGCAGGTTCGTAGCGAGCCGATCCTTGTCCGCTTCGGGCATGCTGGCCGAGCGAGGGCTGTCGACATGCAGCGCCGTCCACGGGGCACGGAGCCGGTCGGCCAACCTGCGCGCGTAGCGAATACGCGCCGCCCCGCCCGGACGCGCGTCGACGCAGACGAGTACCCTTTCCCCCGCAGCCCACGGTCCAGGAATGGCGTGGGCCTGCATATGGATCAGCAACTGGTCGTCGACGCGCTGCGCGGTGCGGCGCAGCGCCAGCTCCCTGAGCGCCGTCAGATTGCCCGGCGAGAAATAGTTCTCGATCGCGCGCTGCGCGGTGTTGGGGAAATAGACCTTGCCTTCCTCGAGCCGCTTGATCAGGTCGTCGGGAGTGAGATCGATGATCTCGACATCGTCGGCCTGGTCGATGATGGAATCGGGAACCGTCTCGCGAACCCTGACCTTGGTGATCTGGGCGACAACGTCGTTCAGGCTTTCGACATGCTGGATGTTGAGCGTCGTGTAGACGTCGATGCCGTGCGTCAGGATTTCCTGGACGTCGAGATAGCGCTTGGGATGGCGGCTGCCGGGCGCATTGGTGTGGGCGAGTTCGTCGACAAGAACCAGCGCCGGGCGCCGGGCGAGGATGGCGTCGATGTCCATCTCGTCGAGGATGCGCCCCTTGTAGCCGACCTTGCGGCGGGCAATGACCTCATAACCCTCGACCAGGGCCAGTGTCTCCTTGCGCCCATGCGTCTCGACGACACCGATCACCACATCCACGCCGTCGGTCAGCCTGGCGCGGCCCGACATCAGCATCTCATAGGTCTTGCCTACGCCGGGAGCGGCACCCAGGAATATCCGCAGCCGGCCGCGACCTTCCCGCTCGGCATGGTCAAGCAGTGCGTCGGGAGAAGGTCTGGCGTCGTTGTTTCTGTCGTCCGGCATCGGGACCGATCATGGATGGCGCCGGAGATACTGTCGATCCCCAGCCCGCACCATTCACTGTTTCGCGGCGTCCAGCGCAAGGTTGAGACCGAGCACATTGACCACCGGTTCGCCCATGAAGCCGAGTTCCCTGCCCTCGACCTGACTGTCGACAAGCGCCTTGACCTTGGCTTCATCGATCCCCCTGGCCTTGGCCACCCTGGCGACCTGGAAGTAGGCTGCTTCGGGACTGATATCGGGATCGAGGCCACTGCCGGACGTCGTCACCAGGTCCATCGGGACGGGCTGGTTCGGATTCTCCGCCTTCAGTCTTTCCGCATCGCCCTTGATGCGGTCGATCAGCTTGGGATTGGTCGGGCCGAGATTGCTGCCGCTCGAGGCGGCGGCGTTGTAGCCGTCGCCGGCGGCCGAGGGGCGGCCATGGAAATACTTGTCGCTGGCAAAGCCCTGGCCGATCAGTTCGGAGCCGATAACCTTGCCATCCTTCTCGATCAGGCTGCCATTGGCCTGGCGCGGGAAGATCGCCTGGGCGATGCCGGTCATGCCGATCGGATAGATCAGGCCGGTCAGGACCGTGAAGAAGACGATCATGATGATCGCGGGTCTTAGCTGGGTGAGCATGGAGATGTTCCTCAAAGCAATTCCAGGAAAAGTGTGAAGCGGTTTTCCGTCCGGAATTGCGTTAAAACAAAGAGTTAAGCGAGGCCAAGCGCGGTGACGATCATGTCGATCGCCTTGATGCCGACGAACGGCACGATGAGGCCGCCGAGGCCGTAGACGAGAAGATTGCGGCTGAGCAGCGCGCCGGCGCCAATGGCGCGGTATTTGACGCCCTTCAGCGACAGCGGGATCAGCGCGATGATGATCAGTGCGTTGAAGATGATGGCCGACAGGATGGCGCTTTGCGGCGTCGCCAGATGCATGACGTTGAGTGCCTGCAGCGGGCCGGTCGTCTGTCCCGGTGCGACGTAGAAGACGGCGAACATCGCCGGAATGATGGCGAAATACTTGGCCACGTCGTTGGCGATCGAGAAGGTCGTCAGCGAACCTCGCGTCATCAAGAGCGCCTTGCCGATCTCGACGATCTCGATGAGCTTGGTCGGATCGCTGTCGAGATCGATCATGTTGCCGGCCTCGCGGGCGGCAACCGTGCCGGTGTTCATGGCGACACCGACATCGGCTTGTGCGAGGGCTGGCGCATCGTTGGTGCCGTCGCCGCACATGGCCACCAGCTTGCCCTTGGCCTGTTCGTCGCGGATCAGCTTGAGCTTGTCCTCCGGCGTGGCCTGGGCGAGGAAGTCGTCGACGCCGGCTTCCGCGGCGATGGCTGCTGCCGTCATCGGATTGTCGCCGGTGATCATCACCGTGCGGATGCCCATGCGGCGCAGTTCGGTGAAGCGCTCCCTGATGCCGCCCTTGACGATGTCCTTGAGGTGGATGACGCCGAGCAGGCGGCCGTCGCGTTCGACCGCCAGCGGCGTGCCGCCGGACTTGGCGATCTCGTCGGCGATGGCCTGGAGATCCCTGACGGTATCGCTGCCGGGCCGCGTGGCGTGGGCTGCGACCGTCGACTGGTTGACATGGGCAAGCACGGAATCGACGGCGCCCTTGCGCACCGACGAACCATCGATGTCGACGCCGCTCATACGGGTTTGCGCGGTGAAGGGCACGAAGGTTGCGTGCAGCGTTGCCATATCGCGGGCGCGGATGGCGTATTTTTCCTTGGCCAGCACGACGATCGAGCGGCCTTCCGGCGTTTCGTCGGCGAGCGAGGCAAGCTGAGCCGCGTCGGCCAGTTCCTGTTCGGTGACGCCCTTGACCGGGCGAAACTGCGTCGCCTGGCGGTTGCCTAGTGTGATCGTGCCGGTCTTGTCGAGCAGCAGCGTGTCGACGTCGCCTGCGGCTTCCACGGCGCGGCCCGACATGGCCAGCACGTTGAATCGCACCAGACGGTCCATACCGGCGATGCCGATGGCCGAAAGCAGCGCGCCGATCGTGGTCGGGATCAAGGTGACGAACAGCGCCACCAGAACGGTCACCGAGATATAGCCGCCCGAGTAGGAGGCAAAACTCGGGATCGTCGCGGTGGCCAGCACGAAGATCAGCGTCATGCCGACGAGCAGGATGTTGAGCGCGATCTCGTTCGGCGTCTTCTGGCGCTCGGCACCTTCGACCAGTGAGATCATGCGGTCGAGGAAGGTATGGCCGGAGGCGGCGGTGATGCGGACGCGGACCCAGTCGGACAGCACCTGGGTGCCACCGGTGACCGCCGAACGGTCGCCACCGGATTCGCGAATGACCGGCGCGGATTCGCCCGTGATCGCAGCCTCGTTGACCGAAGCAACGCCTTCGATCACTTCGCCGTCGGACGGGATGATGTCGCCGGCCTCGACCAGCACGGCATCGCCGACCTTGAGGCTGGTGCCGGGCACGAGTTTGTATTTGGTGCGGTCTTCACCGGTCAAAAGCTTGGCCTGGGTCTCGGTGCGTGCCTTGCGCAGCGAATCCGCCTGCGCCTTGCCGCGGCCTTCTGCGACCGCTTCGGCGAAGTTGGCGAACAGCACGGTGAACCAAAGCCAGATGATGATCTGCAGCGTGAAGCCGAGATTGCCGCCGCCGGTGACCAGGTCCTTGACGAACAGCACCGTGGTGAGCGCCGAGACGACGGCAACGACGAACATCACCGGGTTCCTGGCCAGCGTGCGCGGGTCGAGCTTGCGGAAGGCGCCGCCAATGGCGGGAAGCAGGATGCTGGCATCCATGATGCTGGCCGATTTCGAGTTGCTCATTTTGAAGCTCCGGCTTCGGTGTTGTTGGACGGCACCGGATGATCGGATGCCGAAAGGAAATGCGGCGGCCCGTAGGCCAGCAGCCAGAGGACGAGCATGACTGCCGCAAGGCCGAGAAACGTCGACAGGGTCGGGAAAGGAGGAGGTCTCTCCTCCTTTCCGTGATCGTCCCTGTGGCCGACCTTGCGGCGCATGGCATTGAACCAGGACATGACGGTCTCAGAAGGTCTGCCCGTGAGCCATCGCCAGGTGCTCGATGATCGGCCCGACGGCGAGCGCCGGGAAGAAGGTGAGGCCACCGACGATCAGGATGACGCCGACCAGCAGCCCGACGAACAGCGGGCCATCGGTCGGGAAGGTGCCGGCGGAAGCCGGAACCGTTTTCTTCGGCACCAGCGAGCCGGCAATGGCCAGCGCCGGGATGATGACCAGGAAGCGGCCCATCAGCATGCCGATGCCGATCGTGATGTTGTACCAGGGCGAGTTGCCGCTGAGGCCGCCAAAGGCCGAACCGTTGTTGGCCGCCGCCGAAGTGTAGGCATACAGAACCTCGGAGAAGCCGTGCGGGCCGGCATTGCCCATCGACGCCACGCCGGTCGGTAGCACGACGGCGATGGCCGTGAAGATCAGCATCGCCAGCGGCAGGCATAGTATGGCCAACATAGCCATCTTGACCTCCTTGGCCTCGATCTTCTTGCCGAGATATTCGGGCGTGCGGCCGACCATCAGGCCGGCAATGAAGACGGCAACGACGATGTACATCAGGATGCCGTAGAGACCCGCGCCGACACCGCCGACGATGACTTCGCCAAGCTGCATGTTGATGATCGGGATCATGCCGCCGAGCGCGGTGAACGAGCCGTGCATGGCGTTCACCGCGCCGCAGGAAGCGGCCGTGGTGATGACGGCAAACAGCGCCGACAGGGCGGTGCCGAAACGCGTCTCCTTGCCCTCCATGTTGCCGCCGTCGATGCCCAGCGCATGCACCAGCGGGTTGCCGGCGGCTTCCGCCCAATAGCAGATGGCGACACCGGCGATGAACATGACGCCCATGGCCGAGAGGATCGCCCAGCCCTGGCGCTGGTTGCCGATCATGCGGCCGAAGACATTGGTCAAGGCGGCGCCGATGACGAAGATCGACACCATCTGGATCAGGTTGGAGATCGCGTCGGGGTTCTCGAACGGGTGCGCGGCATTGGCGTTGAAGAAACCACCGCCATTGGTGCCGAGCATCTTGATGGCCACCTGCGAAGCGACCGGGCCGACGGCGATGGTCTGTTGCGCGCCTTCCAGCGTCGTGGCGTTGACGTAGGCGCCGAGCGTCTGCGGCATGCCGAGCCAGACATAGACCAGCGTCAGCACGATGCAGAACGGCAGAAGCAGATAGAGTGTGGAGCGGGTCATATCGACCCAGAAATTGCCGATCGACTTGCCGGAGGCCCGTGCAAAGCCGCGGATCAGCGCGATGGCGATGGCAATGCCGGTGGCCGCCGAAACGAAGTTCTGCACCGTCAGCCCGGCCATCTGCACGAGATAGGACATCGTGCTCTCGCCACCATAGTTCTGCCAGTTGGTGTTGGTCATGAAGCTGGCGGCGGTGTTGAAGGCCAGCCCTGGTTCAACCGCTGTCATGCCGGCAGGGTTGTAAGGCAGGCTGCCCTGCAGACGCTGCAGGGCATAAAGCACCAGGAAGCCGGCGAGGTTGAAGAGCAGCAGGGCGACCGCGTAGGTGGTCCAGTGCTGTTCCTCGCGTTCGCTGGTTCCGCAGATACGATAAAGCCCGCGCTCAAGCGGGCGAAGGACCGGCGAAAGCAGCGTGCGGTCGCCGTTGAAGACGCGGTGCATGTAGCCGCCGAGCGGCTTCACCAGCAATATGACGATCCCGCAATAGACCAGGATCTGTATCCAACCGTTCAGTGTCATGGCTGTGGGCTTTCCGTGCCTTCAGAAGCGTTCTGGACGAACGAGGGCGTATGTCAGGTAGGCGAGCAGGAACAGCGTAACGCCGCCACCGAGAATATAGTCGATGATCATTTTTTCAGCCTCGCTCTAGAGCGCGTCACAAGCTTTGATGTAGGCGAAACAAAAGGCGAAGAACAAAATTCCGATCCCGATAACGGCTATATCCATTGTGTTTATTCCTTTTGTTCTTTTGCACTTTGCGAATTTGACAGGAGAGTTCGCAATATATCGGAAGTGGCCCGTCGCATCTTTGGCGACGGAACCGGTTGTGTTTCTGAAAGGAATATGGACCCGATCGCCATAAAGGTTCGAGACAGGGCGCAGTGGAAAGAAATAGGAATGTCATAAAGATTTTTGCGCGGGCTCTTCCCAACACTCCACCCAGGGATTTTCGCCCAAGGCACACGGCCAACCACAGGATTGCGATTTCCTTGCGAGCTGCCGGAAACGGGAAAGCCCGGCTGGGGGCCAGCCGGGCTTTCTATGGTGGTGTGGCTTCAGCCGCCACGGGGAACATCAATCTTCAGGCGGCGTAGCCGCCATAACCACGCGCAACGGCGTGCACGCCCGCCACCGGCTCGAGGTCCGGCCACAGGATGCCCGCGGCTTGCGCGAATTCGAGCAACGCCCGGCGCGCCTGCTCGACGCTCACATAACCTGGAACGGCCAGATCACATGCCTTCACCGCATTTCGGTAGAGCGGGCCGCGGCGGGAGGTGGTCCAATTGGTGAGGAAATCGTGCATTTCGGCCAGCGAGGCAATCTCGCGCTTGAAGCCGAGGCCGACCGACAGTGCGACCGGTGAATGAAACAGCTTGTCGTGCATGAAGCGGGCTCCTGGTTTTTTCGCGCGCTTGGAGAGATATCCGGGCGGGTCCGCGAACGGGACGCCGTGAAACGCGCGGAGCGGCAGGAGGTTCCAGACTTAGGTCTTGGCGGTTTTTTGTGCCTGGTCGGCGAAATCATCAATTTTACAGCGCAACTGTCGGGTGCCGGACGCTCAACGGCTCCGCAGCCCGCTTGGCGACGGCAGGCTTTCCAAAATCCCGAAGGAACCATCGAGATCGCTTGCCGCCTTGAGGCTTACGCCTTCTTCACGAACTCGGTCTTGAGCACCAGGCCTTTCACTTGCTTGGTGTTGCATTCGATCTCGCCGGGATTGCCGTTCAGCCGGATGGCCTTCACCAACGTGCCGCGCTTGATCGTCTCCGAAGTGCCTTTGACTTTGAGGTCTTTGATCAGCGTGACGGAATCGCCGTCATTCAATTGAGCGCCATTGCTGTCGCGCACGATTACATCGTTCGGCATGCCATCTCCTGTGATTTGGATCCCACTACCAGATCAGGTGAGAATCCCAAAACCGATGACGACCGCCGACAACCTGCTCGATCTCCGCCACCATGCGTGAATCCATCGCCTGCCGCATCTCGGCTTCCGGTCTGCGCCATCTAGCGGATGGGTATTTCGATAGCTACGCCGGCTTGTCGTCCGGATGGCCAAGCTCGCAGAACCACCCGCCCAGATACTTCACCGATGGCGCCTTGGGATCCGGAATCTGCGTCTTCGCCTCGACCGCTGCGCGGAACGGCTCGGCACTATCCTGCGGAGAAAACCCCAGATGGTTGGCGCCGCTGTTGTCGACCGTTTTCACCTTGTTGTCGGAAAGGCCGAAGGAGATCGTATGGCCGACGCGCGGCGCGGTGAGAGCTGCCTCGACCAGACGCACACAGTCGGCGAAGGAGAGGTATGACCATAGCATGCGACGGTCCGCCGGTTCGGGGAAGGACGAAAAGATGCGCAGGCACGCCGTCTCGATGCCGAACTTGTCCCAGTAAAGCCGGCTCAGGCTCTCGACGAAGTTCTTCGACACGCCATAGAGGCTGTCGGGACGGACCGGCGCGTCGACGCCGATATGCGCCTCGACCTCGTGATAGCCGACGGCATGTACGGAGGAGGCATAGATGACTCGTTTCACGCCGTGTTTCCGGGCGCCCTCGTAGATGTGATAAGAGCCGCGGATGCTGGAATCCAGGATGGTTTGCCATTCGCATTCGAGTGGTGCGCCGCCGAAATGCACGATCGCGTCGCAATCCTTGGTGGCGGCAATCGTCGCCTCCATATCGGCGAGGTCGAAGACCGCTTCTTCCTCGTGTGGAGCAAGATCGCCGAACGGTTCGCGGCCTGCCAGGCGGATCGTTTTTGCCAGCGGCACCAGCCCCTTTCGCAGTTCCGAACCGAGGCGGCCGGCCGCGCCGGTGATCAGGATGCGTTCGTAATGCGGCATGATCTACTCCACTTGCGCGACGGCGGCGTTGATGCGCGCGATCGCTTCGGTCAGCACCTCTTCGCCGGTCGCGGTCGAGATGCGGAAATAGGGTGAAAGTCCATAGGCGGCGCCCGGCACCGAGGCCACGCGCCCTTCGTTCAGGAGATAATTCGCCACTGCCGTGTCGTCCTCGAGCACGACGCCTTTTGGGGTCCTGCGGCCGATCAGGCTGGCGCAGCCGATATAGGCATAGAAGGCGCCTTCCGGTGGCGAAAGCGTAAGACCGTTGATTCGCCTGATGCCGTCGACGACAAGGTCGCGGCGCGCCTCGAACGCCTGCCGAAAGCGTGCCACCTCGTCCTGGGGGCCGTTGAGCGCGGCCACCGTCGCCGCTTGCGCGATCGAGCAGACGGACGTGCAGGACTGGCTCTGGATGGTCGCCATCGCCCTGGTGAGCGGCGCCGGCCCGGCGGCATAGCCGACACGCCACCCGGTCATCGCATAGGATTTGGAGACGCCGTTGACGATCAGGGTGCGGTCCCTGAGTTCCGGGCAAGCCTTGCCGAAGGAGACGAAGTCGCGTCCGTCGAACAGGATGTGCTCGTAAATCTCGTCGGAAAGCACCAGCACCTGCGGATGCCTTGCCAAAACCGCTCCGAGTGCCCGCAGGTCCGATTGCGAATATATGGCGCCGGAGGGGTTGCCGGGCATGTTGAGGAACAGCCATTTCGTCCTTGGCGTGATGGCTTTTTCGAGCAGCTCCGGCGTCAGCCGGAAGCCCGAAGTTTCCGGGCACTCGATAACGACAGGCGTGCCGCCGAGCAGCTTCACCATCTCGGGATAGGAGACGAAGTAGGGCGCCGGCAGGATCGCTTCGTCACCAGACTCCAGCGTCGCCATCAGCGCGTTGAAGATGATCTGCTTGGCGCCATTGGCCACGACGACGTCGTCCGCCGTGTAGTCCAGTCCGTTTTCGCGGCGGAACTTGCCGGCCACGGCTTCGCGCACCTCGGCCGTGCCGGCGGCACCCGTATATAGCGTCTGGCCGGCCTTCGCGGCGAAATGCGCCGCTTCGATGATGTGGCTCGGTGTCGGGAAATCCGGCTCGCCCAAGCCAAGATCGATCACGTCGACGCCCTTGGCGCGCAGGGCCTTGGCTGCTTGCGAAGCAGCCATGGACGCCGAAGGCTTCACCGCAGACAGGCGCGAGGCAATGTAGCTCATTTGCCGTTCTCCGAAATGTATTCCTTGGAGCGGTCGTTCGCCCGCGCCTCGGTGCTGCGCTTGGACGGATCGCCATAGCCGCCGCCGCCCGGCAATTGGAGGATCAGCCGACGGCCGGCCGGAACATGCTGCCAACCTTTGGGTCGCATCTGCGTGCCATCGTCCAGCCTGACCACGCCGGCCACTCCAGGCCCGCCGCCGTTGCGCCCGTGGGCGGGATGATTGACGCGGTCGAACATGGCCGAAAAGTCGAATTCATGGCCCTCGATCGCCTCGATTTCGATAACCTGCCCGAGCCCGCCGCGGAACTCGCCGTCGCCGCCGGAATCGGGCCGCAGCTCCTTGCGCCAGATGACGATCGGGCCGGTGTGCTCCGTTGCCTCGATCGGCATCGTATGGACGCCGGAGGGGAAGGCCGTCGCCGACAATCCGTCGAGGCCGGGGCGCGCGCCCATGCCGCCGGAATTGAACATCAGCACCTCGGCGCGGCGGCCCGAACCGCCGGAGACCGGCCGAACCGAGATATGGATGTTCCACAGTGCGCCGGCGCCCTCGGCAAGGATCTTGCCGGGCATCGCCTTGGCGATCGCGCCGAGCACCAGATCGGGAACCATGTGGCCGAAGATGTGCCTGAGCGCCACCGGCGCCGGCCGCACGGCGTTCAGGATGTTGACCGGAGACGACACGGTGAAGAAGGCGAGCGACGCGGCATTGTTAGGAATATCGGGCGCCACCACGCATTTCAACGCGTAGCAGGCATAGGCCTTGCTGTAGATGATCGGGCAGTTGATGCCCCATCGGCTCATCGGGTCGGTACCGGTGAAATCGACCTCGACGCCGGCGTCCCGAACCGTGACGGTCGCCGCGAGCTTCACCGGCTTGTCGTAGCCGTCGGTCACCAGCGCGTTCGACCAGCTGCCTTTGGGCATCGCCTTGATGCGTTCGACCATGGCGTCGCGGGTGCGCGAGAAGATGAACTCGCCAAGCCCGTCCAGCGATGCCAGGCCGATCTCCTTCATCATGTCGACGAGGCGTCGGTGGCCGACTTCGTTGCAGGCGGCGAGCGAATAGAAATCGCCGACGACCTGGTTCGGCTCGCGGACGTTGGCGCGCAGGATCCTGACGAGATCGAAATTGACCTTGCCCTTCTCCGCGAACTTCATGATCGGGATCTGGATACCTTCCTCGTAGACCGACTTGCCGTCAGCGCCGAAGCCGCGCCCACCGACATCGACCACATGCGCAGTGCAGGCGAAGAACGCAACCAATTCGCCGTTCAGGAACGACGGCGACACCATGGTGATGTCGTGCAGGTGGCCCGTGCCCAACCAGGGGTCATTGGTGACGTAGGTGTCGCCCTCGAACATGGTTTCGCGCGGGATTTCATTCATGAAATGCAGCACCGCCTCGGCCATGGTGTTGACATGGCCGGGCGTTCCCGTCACCGCCTGTGCCAGCATCTGGCCGCGGGGATCGAACACGCCCGCCGACAGGTCGCCGGATTCGCGCACCGATGTCGAGAAAGCCGTGCGCAGCAAGGTGAGGGCCTGCTCCTCGACCACCGAGATCAACCGGTTCCACATAACCTGCATGCGGATTTCACTGATGTCGCTCATGCCTGGCTGCCTTTGCGGATCAGAAGGATTGCGCCGTCGCTCTGGATGACGGCGTCGAAGCTCGTGGTGACGACGGTGGACGTCTCGCGTTCGACGATGATGACCGGGCCCGCCACCCGATCGCCGGTGCACAGCCCCTCCCGTTCGACGATGCCATAGGTCCGTGGCGCACCGCTGGCCGGATCGAACACCGCGCGGCTTGTTGCCGGCTGAGTGGTCCGCTTGCCGGTGATCAGCTCGTGCCTGGCGACAGCAGGCCGGACATCCGTCGCCTTCACGGACCAGGTGACGATCTCGATTTCCAGGCCGCCAAGTCCTTCGATGGCGCGGCCGAAGAAGCGTTGGTAATTCGCCTGGAACAAATCCTCGAGCGTGGTTGCGGCATCGTTGCCGAACGGCTTGTCCGGCAGCGGCACGGGGATTTCCCAGCCCTGGCCGGCGTAGCGCATGAAGGCGGTGATTTCGCATGTGATCGTACCGTTGGCCCCTGCCCGCACGAAGCTTTCGGCTGACACTTTGAGGTCGTCGAGCAAAGCATTGGCCTCGGCCGGCTTGAACTGCGACAGCCGCGTCAGCCGGGATGCCAGGGCTTCGTAGCCGAACGGAGCCTTGAGGAAGCCGATCGCCGATCCGACGCCCGCGCCCTTGGGGACGATGCACTGGTCGATACCGAGTTTCTCGCAAAGCCTCGCGGCGTGAAGCGGGGCCGCGCCACCGAAGGCGATCATCACGTTGTCGGAAATGTTTTTGCCGTTTTCGACGGCATGGACGCGGGCGGCATTGGCCATGTTCTCGTCCACCACCTCGCAGATGCCGAAGGCCGTCGCCATGGCATCGAGCGACAGGCGTTCGCCGACATCGCGCAGGATCGCCTGTTCGGATGCGGACGTGTCCAGCCTGATGGCGCCGCCGGCGAAATTGTCGGGATCGAGCTTGCCGAGCACCAGGTCGGCATCTGTGATGGCCGGGCGCCTGCCGCCGCGGCCGTAGCAGGCCGGGCCAGGTTCCGATCCGGCACTTTCGGGACCGGTCTGGATGCGGCCCATGGCGTCGACCCAGGCGATCGAGCCGCCGCCGGCGCCGATCTCGATCATCTCGATCACGGGAATGGAGATCGGCATGCCGGAACCTTTGCAGAAGCGATAGGTACGCGCCACTTCGAAGGTTCTGGCGGTGCGTGGCGCATAATCCTCGATCAGGCAGATCTTTGCAGTGGTGCCGCCCATGTCATAGGAGACGACCTTTTCCAGGCCGAATCGCCTGGCGATGTCGGCGGCGAAGATGGCGCCGCCGGCCGGGCCGGACTCGACGAGGCGCACGGGAAATTCCGAGGCCGTCTCCACCGAGATCAGACCGCCGCCCGAATGGATCATGAAGACCGGGCACTCGGCGCCCATCTCCTTCAAGCGGGTCTGGAAACGCGCGAGATAGTCCGCCATCTGCGGCCGCACATAGGCGTTGGCGCAGACCGTGTTGAAGCGTTCGAACTCGCGCATCTGCGGCGAGACTTCGGCGCTGATCGAAATCGGGATGGTAAGCTTGCGGGACAGGATAGCGCGTGCCCGGCGCTCATGATCAGGGTTGGTGTAGGCGTGGATGAAGCCGATCGCCACGGAGCCGAAGCCGCCGGCCCCGATCCGGTCGGCAATGCCTTCCAGGGCGGCTTCGTCGAGCGGCTGAAGCTCCTGGCCTTCCGCGCCGATCCGGCCCTTTACCGTGAAACGGTGCTCGCGCGGGATTAGCGGCGCCGGCAGCTGCAGGTCGAGGTCATACTGCTCGAAGCGGTTTTCCGTACGCATCTCGATGACATCGCGGAACCCTTCGGTGGTGACCAGCGCGGTCCTGGCGCCACGGCGTTCGATGAGCGCATTCGTCGCCAGCGTCGTGCCGTGGATGATGATGCCGATCTCGGCAAGCGCGATACCGGCATCGCGCGTGACGACGGCAATGCCGTCCAGGATCGCCTGCTCGGGCGCCGCATAATTGGTCAACACCTTGGTGGAGAAGATCGTTCCCCTGAGGTCGAGCGCGACGTCGGTGAACGTGCCGCCGATGTCCGCGCCGAGACGGATGTCGTCTTTGGAGGTCATGCCTTGGCCTTCTGGGAAGCGAGCGCGGCGTCACGCATCTGGGAAAGGGTCTGTCGGGGCGTCAGCGCTTCGGGAGATATGGCGATGTCGAGGACCGCTCCCGTCACGGATCCGAGCGCCCGATCGAACGCCGCCGCGAAATCGCGCGTCGCCTCGATCCGCTCGGCATGGAAGCCATAGGCCTTTGCCAGTGTCACGAAATCAGGGTTTTCGAGCGACGTGCCCGAAACGCGCGCCGGATAGTGGCGCTCCTGATGGGCGCGGATCGTGCCGTAGATGCCGTTGTTGAGGATCAGCACGATCGGCTGCGCGCCAGCCTGCATGGCGGTTCCGAGTTCCTGGCAATTCATCTGGAAGTCGCCGTCGCCGGCAAAGCAGACGACCGTGCGTTCTGGAAACGCAACCTTGGCGGCAATTGCCGCCGGCAGGCCGTAGCCCATGGCGCCAGACTGCGGGGCGAGCAGCCGTGCGTCCGGCCCGAACTTGAAGAACTTGTTCGGCCAGACGGTGAAATTGCCGGCGCCGTTGGTGAGAATGACGTCGGCAGGCAGGTTTTCGCGCAGCCAGGCGCTGACCTCCACCATGTCCACCGGGCCGGGCTGGACGGGCGCGCCGAATGTCCCTTCATAGGCTTTGCGGGCCGTCGCGCGCCAGTCCGCCCAGCCGCCTTTGACGGGCGTCAACGCCCGGGCAAAAGCGTTCGGCCCGGCATGGATACCGATGGCCGGCACATAGATCTTGCCGATCTCGCGATCGGAGCCATGGACATGGATCAGTTTCTGGCGCGGCAACGGCACGGACAGCAGCGTATAGCCGTCCGTGGTCATCTCGCCGAAACGCACATTGACGGCCAGGATCACGTCGGCGTCGCGGAGCAGGGCTTTGACATGCGCCACCATGCCGACGCCGGCCTCGCCGACAAAGACCGGCGAATGGTTGTCGAACTGGTCCTGATAGCGAAAGGCCGCCACGACAGGGATGTCGGAAACCTCTGCGAAAGCCTGTAGCGCCGCGCGTCCGTCCACGGTCCAGTTGGCGCCGCCCATGAGCAGGACCGGCCTCTCGGCCTTGGCCAGCAGCCTGAAGGCCGAAGCGATCGCTTCCGGCGCCGGCGCCGGCTCGAAAATGGCCACCGGTGCGCTGAGCGGAGCCGCTTCGGTCATGGTGGTCAGCATGTCCTCGGGCAGCGCGACCACGACGGGACCAGGTCGTCCGGTCAATGCGGTCGTCCATGCCCGCGCCACAATCTCGGGCAGGCGCGCGACATCGTCGATCTCGACCGCCCATTTGGCGACCGTGCCGAACACCGCCCGGTAGTCGATTTCCTGAAAGGCTTCGCGGCCCTTCATGTCGGTGCCGACCTGGCCGACGAACAGGATCATCGGCGAACTGTCCTGCATGGCCGTGTGAACGCCGATGCTGGCGTTGGTGGCGCCTGGGCCGCGCGTCACGAAACAGATGCCTGGCGAGCCGGTAAGCTTGCCGTAGGCCGAGGCCATGAACGCCGCGCCGCCTTCATTGCGGCAAAGCGTGTAGTCCAGCTTTCCCTGCGTGTCGTGCAGCGCGTCCAGGACGGCCAGATAACTTTCTCCGGGCACGCCGAAGCTCCTGGTCGCGCCAAGCCCGATCAGGCACTCGACGAGAAGGCGGCCGCCATTGCGGATCATGCTTCGACATCCTCACTTTGGCGGCAGGTCGATCGAGCCTGCCTTCGGTTCATAGGTGCACGCAGGCGGTTCGGGGCGAAATCAAGAAATGCCGTCTATTCGAAAGTTTTTCTTTGCCGAGCAGCGTGCACCAGCACGCCCGGATTCATCGTTCCCCGTGGATCGAATGCATCCTTGAGCCGCGCCATGAGTTCGCGCTCCAACGGACTGCGGTTTCGGTCGGCCGTGGCGACCTTGGCGCGGCCAAGTCCATGCTCGGCCGCGAAACTGCCGCCCATTTCCGTGGCAAGCGACGATAGCGCCTCGGCGAACCGCTCGGCCTTGCCGTCAAAGCCGGCGCGGCCTTCCGGCGGCGACAGATTGTAGTGGATGTTGCCGTCGCCGAGATGCCCGAATGGGTTTATCCGCACGCCGGGAAGAATGTCGTCGCAGATCTCTGCGCCGGCCTCGACGAAACGGGCGATAGCGCCCGGAGGCACCGAGATGTCGTGCTTCAGCTGCTCGCCTTCCAGCCTCTGTCCTTCCGGTTGCTCCTCTCGCAGCCGCCAGAATTGTGCGCGATGCGCGCCCGTCGCCGCCAATGCTCCGTCCAGCACCAGGCCTTGCTCCATCCCCCACTCCAGCGCCGAAGCCAGTATCTCGTCGAGCGGAACACGGGGGGCGCCCGATGCCAGTTCGACCAGCACATAGACCTCGCCGCGTGCCTCCAACTGGTAGGCTAGGTCGGGCAGGTGTTTGAGGGCCAGTCCCAGCCCGATGTCGGAGAAGAACTCGAGGCCGGTCAGGAATTCCCCCGCCTCGCCCCGCAGAAAGGTGCCGAACGAAACCGCCGCGGCGAAATCGGGCATGACGACAAGCGCGCTCGCCTGCCGCCGCGGCATCGGGTAGAGCCGCAGGATCGCGCGCGTCACGATGCCAAGCGTTCCTTCCGCGCCGCAATAGAGCTTGCGCAACTGGTAGCCGGCATTGTCCTTCTGCACCGCGCGCAGCCCGTTCCATATCGCCCCGTCAGGGGTCACGACCTCCAGGCCAAGCACGAGGTCTTGCATCATGCCATACCGGAATGCCTGGCTGCCGCCGGCATTGGTGCCGACCAGGCCGCCGATCCTGGCGCTGCCTTCCGCGCCGAGATGCATCGGAAACATCAGGCCGTGCGGTTCCAGCGCCTCGTGCAGCGCGGCAAGCACGGCCCCCGCCTCGATGAGGATCGAGCCGCTGTCCAAGTCCGGTTTGCCGATCGCCGTCATGCGCGAAAGCGAAACGATCACTGCATCCGGCCGATCGGCGACGGCGCCGCCGCAAAGCCCGGTGTTGCCGCCTTGCGGCACGACCGCCAGTCCGGCCGTGTGGCATGCCTTTACGACACTGGCCACTTCGGAGGTGTCCGCAGGCCTGGCCACGCCCAGAGCCGCGACGCCGTAGCGATCGAGCCAATCGCGCTGATAGGGCCTGGCATCGCTGCCCGAAAGCCAGCCTTTCGGTCCGAGCATCTCGCGCAAGGCGGTGACGGGATCAGTCACGGACATGGCTGCGGCCTGACGCGGGATCGTTGCATCGATCAGTGACCAAGCACTTGCGACAGGAACTGCCGCGTGCGCTCGTTGCGGGAAGAGGTGAAGAATTCATCGGGAGGCGCCTGTTCGACGATCTCGCCTCCATCCATGAAAATCACCCGGTCGGCAACCCGGCGCGCAAAACCCATCTCATGCGTGACGCAGATCATTGTCATGCCTTCGGAGGCGAGCGTGACTATGACGTCGAGCACTTCCGCGATCATTTCCGGGTCGAGCGCAGAGGTCGGCTCATCGAACAGCATGATCTCGGGCTGCATGCAAAGGGCACGCGCTATCGCGACCCGCTGTTGCTGGCCACCGGACAACTGACCGGGATACTTCATCGCCTGTTCGGGAATGCGTACCTTCTCCAGATAGCGCCGGGCGGTCGCCTCGGCATCCGCGCGCGGCACCTTGCGCACGATCATGGGCGCGAGCATGCAGTTCTCCAGCACCGTCATGTGTGGAAACAGGTTGAAGTGCTGGAACACCATGCCGACTTCCCGCCTGATCCCGTCGATGTTGCCGACATCGTCGTTGAGCTCGGTGCCGAGCACGGTGATCCGGCCGCCATTGTGCTGCTCCAGACGGTTGATGCAGCGGATCATGGTGGACTTGCCGGAGCCGGACGGGCCGCAGACGACGATCCTCTCGCCGCGATCCACGGACAAGCTCACCTTTCGCAGCGCCTGGAATGTCCCGTAATATTTGTCGAGATTTTCGATCAGCACCGCGGGGCCGCTGGATCGGGGCGAGCTTCCTGAAATCACGTAAACGCCCCCTATCGTTCGCCGACCGACATACGGCGCTCGAGAAAAGCGCCATAGCGGGACAGGCTGAACACGAAGATGAAGTAGATGAAGGCGATGAAGGCATAGACCTCGACGTAGGCGAAGCGCCACTCGCCAGTGCCGTAGGCGGCATTGCCGGAGGCCAGGATCTCGAAGAAGCCGACGATGATCACCAGCGAGGTTTCCTTGAACGAGATCACGAACTGGTTGATCGTCGCCGGCAGCGCATTGCGCATGGCCTGCGGTAGAAGAATGCGGCCGACGCGCTGCCAATAGCGCATGCCAAGCGCCATGGCTGCCTCTTCTTGCCCACTGGGAACGCCCTGCATCCCACCTCTGACGATCTCCGCCTGGTAGGCGGAAAAAAACAGGGCCGAGCCCAGGATCACCCGGTACAGCTTGTCGCCCACCAGCCATTGCGGCAGTGCGAACGGCAGCACGATGGCGAAGGTGAACAGGATCGAGATCAGAGGCAATGAACGCACCCCGTCGATGATGAGGCCGGTGGTGCGGGAAATCCATGGCAGGCCGGAGCGGCGCAGCAGCGCCAGGCAGATTGCCAGCGGGAAGCCGATCAGGCAGGTGGTCACGAAGATGAACAGGGTCAGCGCCAGTCCGCCCCAGGCCTCCTCGCCGACATAGGGCAGACCAAGCACGCCGCCCTTCATCAGTACGTAGAAAAGCGCCGTTCCGGCTCCCCATACGAGTGCGATGCGGCGACCCGTCCAGAAGGCCGGAATGCAACTTAGCACCGTCATGACCACGACGGTCAGGCAAGCCAGGGCCGACCGCCACTGCTCGTCATAGGGATAGAGGCCGAACAGGATGATGCGCCATCGCGCGGCAATGACCGACCAGCAGGCTCCCGCCGCTGCCTGACAGGCTTCGGGTCCGCCGCTCGTCGTGAAGACGGCCGAGAAAACCGCCCAATTCAGGAGCTTCCAGACCAGGAAGACCATGATCGCCAGGGAAGCCAGCGACAGCAATGCCTGCAGGGGTGTCGCAAAGAAGCGCCGCCTCAGATCCTCGATCTTTCCAAGGGCAGGAGGGGCGACAACGACCATTTCCATCCCTCACCCCCTCAACTGGTTGCCCTTGAGGGCGATTGCTTTGTTGATGCGGTTGAAGATGGCGGCGAGGCTGAGGTTGATGGCGAGGAAGCCAGCCATCAGGATGCCGATCGCTTCGATTGTCTGGCCGGAATGGTTGATCGTCAGCGCCACGATCATGAAGAAATCCGTGAAGCCCACCGCGATCCCCATTGTGGTCGCCTTCATCAGCCAGACATACTGGTTGGCGAGGATTGGCAGCATGGCGCGTAGTGCCAGCGGCAGCCGTACCAGCATGAAGACCCGCCACGGGCCGAGGCCCAGGGAAAGAGCCGCCTCGACCTGGCCCTTGCCGACAGCCTTGAACCCGCCGCGCACGATCTCGGCGATGTAGGAGCCGCCATAGATGGCGATCGCGATGGCCAGTGTCGCAAATTCCGGCGGAATGCGCAGGCCGCCTCTCAGATTGAGACCTTGCAGCGCCGGGAAATCGAGCAGCGGCAAGTCGGCCAGGCGGCCGGCCACCAGAACGACGGCCGCGCAGGCAAGTGCCGCCGCCGCGCCGGCAAGCTGGATGCCGCCACGCTGGCCGACCGGCAGGCTGAGGCGCGATGTCCTGCCCAGCCAGATCGGCAGCGCGATGGCGGCAATCACAGCCAATGTCGCCGCAGCGAGCGCGGCGCTGCTGACATTGGGGAACGGAATGTAAAGCCCCCGGCTGGTGAGGAGAAAGCCCCATCCCTCATGCGCGGCGCGCGGCGTCGGCAGATGGGTGATGACGGCATACCAGAAAAAAGCCTGGAGGATCTGAACTGACCCCCGAAAGTTGGACATCAACCTTCGGGGGTTTTCATGTCCAAACACAGCGAGAGTTTGAAGCGCACTGTTGTTGA
>NZ_JAMYPL010000029.1:0-86692 GCF_040320355.1 Mesorhizobium sp. M0715
CGGTCCAGGCCCGGCGAGTGGGCTTTGAGCAGCACGTGTCCGAGGCGCTCCGGCCGCTGTTCGATGGTCGAGCTGACGAGCCGCCTACCGGTCCAGAGGAGCTTCTGCGACTGGAAAAGGGGTTTCGCGAGGTGCTTCAGCGAGGGCAGGATCATCAAGCCGCCTCGTCTTTTTTCAGCGATCCAAGAATGCCCGCTGGACGGGATGACCCCAAGGGAAGCGTGTCGGACGCTTTCGCAGCAGCCGGCTCTAGGCACGCCGTAGTTGAGGCCGCCGCCCCGCCAGTGTTAGCTGCCAGCCAACAGCAGATCCGGCCCTCGCCAGTTGCGTTTGACCGGCCGGTATCATCCTCGGCTGCTGCAGGCGTGCGCTTGTATGCCCCTTCGATGATCTCTCGGAAGACCAGTTCCGAAAACTGCGATCAGTTGCCCGCCTTGTGCTGCCGCCTCGCCGTCGAGGTCGAAACGCCCGCGAATCAATGGAAGGTCAGCGGGCCATGGGGGCAGAGTGCAACGGTGTCTACACCGCCTGTTTGAGGGGAGAGGTACACTTGGCTTTCCTGTTCCAGCAGCATCCGGCCGCACACCGACGCGATGGGGAGCTAGAATTCAACTCGGACCTTCGCAAGGCACGCACCGCGGCTCAAACGCCGTTCGTTTGGGAAAAATGGCTCAGTACCGACAAAGCTTCTGTAATGGCCCTAGTGGCCTCGGTTGCGCTCTTGGTCGCGATACAGTGGCAAGACCCCCAGATCAACGAGGCGGTCCTAAGCGAACTGCGGACGATTCAGATCAACTACGCATTGCTCCAGCGAGACGTCGCCCGCGCCGACATGGTATTGGACTTCCGTTCCGTTGCTTCTACCGGGCAAGCATTAAAAAGGAACCTTCAAAACTACCAACGCCTTGTTGAGATTTCGCCCAATGAGAGCTCCGGGGTGCACTCCAGGTTGGTTGCACAGCTCAAAAAGTCCCTCGAAAACACAGAAGCTGCCATCTCGAACTCGGCCGCGCAAAATGAGCTTCTGCAAAGCTCTCTCGTACGCTTTGCTCGCTCGGCTAATCGCCTTTGGGGGGGAGTGTCGAACAGGCCTGAATTTTCCAATCTGATCCTTCAATTTTCGGCCAGACCGGGATTCAGCCTCGCATTACAAATCGATCAGTCTCTCCGCCGACTTCCTCCTAGCCAGGACCAAGTCACGGAGGATGTTGCCCGCGAGGGCCGCGCTATCCTGTCCTCAATGTTGAGGTTGGACCGCGCTGTCAATCGGATCCCATCCTTCGACACGTTCGCCAAGGCTGCCGAATTGGAGCGAGAACATCTGAAAGCCTACAGCTTCGCCAGCGCGCAAGCGCAGCGTACACGGCTTTTCTTTGGCTTGGTGTCCATATGCCTCTGCTTGTTTGCGACCATTCGAGCCTCCACGCTGCATGTGCGGACGAACCGGTTGGAAAGGCGGTTAGAGCTTGAAGCGGCGATGAGTGAGATCGAAGCTTGTTTCATCGACAGTCAAGCAACGAAGGCTTCGCGGCGCTTCTCCACCGAAGCGGCGCTTAGACTCATTCAATGCGTTTTCGATGCGGATCAATGCGCGCTTGCTCTGGTGGATCCGAGTATCAGCAGGAATACCGAGTACTTTGTCGCGAACAAGCGCATGCGCGTCTGGAACGCCACGCTAATCCATGAAGTCGTCTCACTTGTACACCCGGAACAGCCAGTGTTTCGCGTCGTTCCGGCGTCGGAAGTGGTTCGGACTGCCGTAGGCACTACCGGTGTTTGTCAAATTGTTGGTTGCCGGGCCTCCGATCAGCAGGCTGCGGTTTGTATCCTTGTTTTTGAAGGAGATCGCTCACCACCCTCCACAGACGACCTCCTGGTTCTGGCGAGCGCTACTGTGCGTTTAGGCAACCATCTTGAAATGCAACGTGTACACACGGAACGTAACCTTTTTGAGAGTCGATGGGAGCATGCGGAAAGGCTGACGGCTGTCGGCACAATCGCAAGCGGCGTTACACATGAATTCAATAATGTTCTAGGAGCAATAGTCGGCTACGCAGAGATGGCTAAAGGTCTTGTGCGTCGCCCCTCGAGAATTCGGGGCCACATCGGCCAAATTATCTTGGCCAGCAACCGAGCCAAACTGATTATTGATCAAATTTTGTCACTAAGCCGAAATCGGAAGCGCGTGACGATGCCTTTCGACGTCTCGGAGAGTGTAATGGATCTCGCGCCATTGCTGCGGGTTACACTTCGTGCGGATGTTCAGTTGAACTTCAAGATCAACGAGTGGCAAACGGTGATCGAGGGCAGCCCGACCGAGATACAGCAGATCCTTATGAATCTATGCAAGAACGCGTCGGAGGCTCTCTTGAATGAGGGCCGTGTCGAGATTAGCGTTTCTCGCGCTCACGTCTGTCAAACGAAGCCCGTGGCTAAGGGCACCTTGAAACCGGGAGATTACGTTCTCCTCTCCATCAGCGACGATGGCCAAGGAATCGCAAGTTCGGTGCTTCCGCATATCTTTGAGCCCTTTTTTACCACGCGCTCTCGCGTCGGCGGGACCGGACTGGGTCTTGCTGCAGTGGACCGCCATGTGAGCGCGCTCGCAGGATGCCTTGACGTCACCTCGGCTGTTGGCCGAGGTACACGCTTCGATCTCTACTTACCGGCCTGCGCTGAGGAGCAGGTCAGAGCTGATAGCGCTTTCGGCCCATGCGATGGATCACTTGGCAACGGAGAAATCATTGCAGTCGTTGACCCCGATCCAGCAGCGTTGGAGATCTACAAGGATAAGATCGCCGCGCTGGGTTATAAGCCGGTCGGCTTCGCGACCTTCGAGAGTCTTTGCGACTGGATCGAGAGCGGGAAGGCAGCCGACCTCCTAATTTTCGATAAAGCGACTTTCCTCGGGCCAGGACAGCCCGAAGCTCTACGTACCACCCTGATGACGGTGCCCATCATCGTCGTTGGTGGAAGCGACCCCATGCCGATCACATCTGGTAATCAGACCTTCGTCCTTTGGCTAGCCAAACCGGTCTCGTCCAGGACGATGGAGCATGCAATTCGTAGGATGATAATGGCATGATGCCGCCGACGCGCTCAGGATACCGAGCTACCGAGGCAGTCGGAGGCGGAGCCGGCTGGGATCCAGCAAATACAAGAGCGTCGGACGATCTCTGCGCACCCGGCTCATGGCGAGTTCCCCTCGAACACCGTCGTCGGCTCCGCCCAAGGAAGGGCTCCCCGACCACGGCAAACCTGCCGCCGTGCTCGTGACCGTCAAGGACAAGTCGCCGCGCGATGGGGTCTGCGGGCCTCCATCCTTGACAAGTCACTGCGCGCTGGCGGCGACAGGCAACGGGTAATATAAGGTCGGGACGAGGAGATGGTCGCCAATCGGTCACGCAAGATGGTTGACGAAATGACTCGAGAGCAAAGCTTGACAATCATCGCCCCATTCACGCCAGACTTCTCCTGTGCGTTCATCATCGGCTACGGCTCCTCGCTGCCCCGACAAGGCTATCGCCGCCCGGCCGGGCAAGCGATATCCCAGGTTCCGACGTGTTCCTTTCATGCTAGATTGACCTAGGCCCCGGCAGGGCGGGAGCATGAGGCTGGGTTCTCGGTCGCGGATCTGTGAGGCAAGCACGGGGTAAGCGACGGCTCGACCCACCATTGGGAAGGCCGGCTTCGGCACGGAGGTGCGGCCTCGGCGTTGAGAGGCATCGGATCGGGTGTAGCAGGACTTTCGAACTAACTGCCGACAACACACTGGATAGGCTGTTCTCGTCGTTCGGTCCAGTTCACCAACGCCTATGTCGACATTTTACGGCGCTTCACTACTAACCGGGCACCGCACGATGGCAGCTCGTTCTCTCCGGCAAAAGATACCCCCTGTGTTAGCTTCCGTGTGTCTGCTTGCCCTCACCTGCGGGATACGTAACGCCATCCCTAAAAGCATCGAATGCGGCAGCGACAGCGCGAATCCCAAAGCGATGCTCCCGCCGTACGCGGACAAAACCGTTTTCGAAGTCCACTATTCCGTCCTTGGCCAGCATCGCCAAACGCTCATCTGAACCGCGAAGACGGATCGGATCAGATCCGTGGGCGACACAGATTGCCGGCACGTCAGCCTCGAAATCGCACATTAATCGCTCGATAATTGCGGCTCGCACGCGGTCGTCGTCTGTGAGGCGATGGCCCTTCGATGTAGCCAGTCGGCCAGCTGCGATGTGCTGGATGTAGGAATCCCGTGTAACTTCGTTTTGAACGTATCCCTGGCCGGTGCGGCCGATAGCCGACGCGCCGAAACCGATCAGGGTTCTGCAGGTGTCAGCCGAGTAGCCCAACGAGTTACGTCGCAGGCGACCTGTTTCCTGTGCCAGCGCGAGCTCGTCGTCCGGAAAGGCGAAATGGTCGAGCCCGATCTGTCGGTAGCCGGCGGCAATCAGCCTCACGGCGACAGCCGCATACTGTTCAGCGCGGGCAGCGCTGTCGGGAAGAAATTCCGCCTCGATGGGAGGCGCTGGTTCTTTATTTGGGATGGGATATGCGAGTAGCCGAACAAGGCAAGCCGGTCGGGGCGCATGGCGACCGCTGCCCTCGCCGTCTCGACCCACGACACCACCGTTTGACGCGGCAGGCGTCCCATGGTGATAACAAACCACCTTGCCGCTGAGCTCGCCTGTGTCTTTGCGTTATGCCAGTCCGTTCCGCTTAGATGTCTTGGCTGTTCCCGCCGAGACCTCACGCGCACCGTTTTATTCCCACCATCCCTCCCCGTCAGCTCCGCCTGGGAAATTCTGCCAGCTTGCCGGATCCGACGAGATAATGCAGCGCTGGGACGGACTTTGCTCGCCAGCTAGCGACCGTGGTGATCTCTGCCAAAAGGACGAGGCCATGAACGCGATCGGCGCTAACGGTGGCGGTTTGTATAAGCCTTGGGGTGGGAACTGGGCCTTCTATGCTGGCGCCACATACAAGCTCAACGAGACAACTTCGTTCTACCTTCGGCTCTCCCGGTGACCAGCTCTCAGTAGCGTCGCGGCAAACGTTGCCTATGGGCTTCTTTTCGATTTCACAGCTACGGCGACTCCAAACTCAGCAGTCGGCAAGATGGAAGCTTCCAACGGGAACTGCCCAATGCGAACAAGAAGAGCAGTGTCGGCAGTAATCCTGCGCCTCGAACGCTCATCCTAACGCCGTGAAGCGTAGAGCTCCGAGGTTGAGCAGACCAAGCCCGCAACACGCTCTAAAAAAACGGCGCATACAAGCCATCCGAGATTGCAGCCTAGCCTCGGGGCCGGACGTTGTTTCATATCAGACCGGTGGGGATGAAGCCTGCCATCCAGCACCCGGTCAGTTCAGGTCAAACTTGAACTCCCAGTCGGGTCAGAACGCGATCAACTGGCAGTCCGACGCACTTAAAAATGACAAATGGATCGCCTGCTTTTGGGCCATCCATGGGGAATTCGGGCGCGAGAGAACAAGCTCACACAGCATAAGCGAAGCTCCAGGCGAATCTTGCGCTGGCCGAGGCAGAACCATGTTTAAAGCTGCCTGTTTTCCACCTCGAACCTGTCTGAGTCCGGCCGATCGTCATAGATCGGCCAAAGCATCGGCCAGATGGCTCCCCAATTACGGTTTGTGCGTAGTTGTCAGTACGATAGGCCTGCCGAACATCGGCCATGATCATCATCGGCAGCATCGATTTGTGTCCAAGCCTGGCGACGTCGGCTGTTTTGGGCAAAAGCCTGCACTCGCGTACCGCAGCCAACCTCGCCCCATCTCGTGCGCATCATGAACACCTACTACAGCAACCTGATCGAAGGCCACGATACGCGCCCGCGCGACATCGAACGGGCGCTGGTCGGAATTTCGATCGAGACGAGAACCGCCGCAATCTGCAGCTCGAGGCGGCCGCGCACGTTCGCGTGCAAGCCGAGATCGACCGCCTGGCTGCCGATGGGCAGTTGCCGGAACCGGCATCGGTAGGTTTTCTTCGATGGCTGCATGCGGAATTCTACCGCGATGCGGAATCGCCCATGCTGACCATCAAGGGTTCCGGCCGTGAGTTCGTCATGGCGCCAGGTGAGTGGCGATCGAAGCCAGAGCATGACGTCGCCATCGGCCGGCATGAACCGCCTTCGAGCGATCGCGTCAACGATTTCATGCAATACTTTGCCATGCGTTATCGCTTCGATAAGCTGGGCAAGGCCGGACGCATCCTGACCATTCCTGCCGCGCATCACCGCTTCAACTACATTCACCCGTTTCCGGACGGCAACGGACGCGTCAGCCGATTGATGAGCCACGCCATGGCCCTCAGGCCGGGGTCGCCGCGCACGGGCTGTGGTCGATCTCACGAGGCTTGGCACGTGGCGTGAAAAGCCGAACGGATTACAAGAGCATGATGGATCATGCCGATATGCCCCGCCAGGGTGATCTCGACGGACGTGGCAACCTCTCCGAACGCGCACTCGGCGATTTTACCTTATGGTTCCTGCAGGCGTGTATCGATCAGGTGAGCTTCATGACCGGACTGTTCGATCTCGACACGTTGGCCAAGCGGCTGTATCGGCATGTGGAGCGCAGTGGTCTGAAGCCCGAAGCCGGCCGCCTCGTGGAGGAAGCGCTCACGCGCGGTGAGTTTGACCGCGGCGAGGCATCCCGTATTAGCGGACTACCCGAACGTACGGCGCGTCGAGTGTTCAATGACGTAATCGCGCTCGGACTATTGGCGTCGGAAACGCCAAAGGGCCCAGTGTCCCTACGCTTTCCGGCGGACGCTCTGGACGCGCTGTTTCCGAAGCTTTTTCCGGAAACGTAAGAGCATAGGGCGCTCACGATCTTAGGTCACTTCTCCTCGGAACCGGAAAGATTTTCACCGGATCACCCGCGGGTTCGTCATTCCGCGTTCTGAGACGCGGGAAAAGCCGGCGCACTAGAGCCGAGGCCGCCGATGCAGACATATTTGGTGTCGAGGTAATCCTCGATGCCCTGATGTCCGCCTTCCTTGCCGAGGCCGGATTCCTTGACGCCGCCGAAGGGTGCCTCCGGCGTGGTGATGAGGCCTTCATTGACGCCGACCATGCCGTATTTCAGCCCTTCCATGACGCGGAAGGCGCGGCCGAGATCGCCGGTGTAGAAATAGCAGGCGAGGCCGAATTCGGTGTCGTTGGCGAGCGCTATCGCTTCCTCTTCGGTCTCGAACTTGAACACCGGGGCGACCGGCCCAAAGATCTCTTCCTTCATGAAGCGCATATTGGGTGTCGCGTTGGCGATGACGGTCGGCTGGAAGAACGAGCCGCCGAGCGCATGGCGCTTGCCGCCGGCAACGATCTTGCCGCCCTTGGATGTGGCGTCGGCGATCAGTTCTTCGACCTTCTCGACCGCCTTCTCGTCGATCAGCGGCCCCTGCTGCACGCCGTCCTCGAGGCCGGAGCCGACCTTCAGCCCATTGCTGGCGGCAGCGAGCTTCTCGACGAACTTGTCATAGACACCAGCCTGGACAAGGAAGCGGTTGGTGCAGACGCAGGTCTGGCCGGAATTGCGATACTTGGCGGTGATCGCACCGGCGACCGCACGCTCGAGGTCGGTGTCATCGAAGACAATGAACGGCGCGTTGCCACCGAGTTCCATCGACACTTTCTTGACGGTGACCGACGACTTCTGGATGAGAAGCTTGCCGACTTCCGTCGATCCGGTGAAGGTGATCTTCGACACCAGCGGATTGGCGCAGATCTCGTCGCCGATCTCGCTTGCCGAACCGGTCAGGATGTTGACGACGCCCTTGGGGAAGCCGACCTCCTCTGCGAGCGCACCCCAGGCGAGGCCCGAATATGGCGTCTGCGAGGCCGGCTTGACCACCGCGGTGCAGCCGGCGGCGAGCGCCGGGCCGAGCTTGCGGGCCAGCATCGAGGACGGGAAATTCCACGGCGTGATGGCGGCGATGACGCCGACCGGTTCCTTGGTCACCAGGATACGGCGATCCGCCCACGGCGACGGCACCACGTCGCCATAGGTGCGGCGGCCTTCCTCGGCGAACCACAATATGTAGGCCGCGGCAGAGCCAATCTCGCCCTTCGATTCGAACAGCGACTTGCCCTGCTCGATGGTCAGCAGTTCGGCCAGCACGTCCTGATTGTCCATCATCGCGTCGTGCAGCTTGCGCAGCAGCTTCGAGCGCTCGAGCGCGGTCGTCTTGCGCCAGGTCTTGAAAGCTTCCGCGGCGGCTTCGATGGCGCGGCGGGTCTCGGCTTTGCCCGACTTCGGCACGGTGCCGATCTTGAGACCGGTGGCCGGGTTGTTGACGTCGACCGTCTGGCCGCTGTCGGCCTGCACCCATTCGCCGTTGATGAGATTGGCCTGGCGCATGAAATGGCTGGTTTTCTGAAGCATGGTCTGGCCTCCGTTCGGATAAGACAATCAGGATCCTGTATGCTGGCTGCGGCTCGCGCTTGCCCAAGCGCCTTTCGCGCGGCCGGCCCCTCCAGCGACGTCTCGCCGCACGCCGGGCGGGTTCATGCCGACTGGTCAGTCCGCGCATGGGCCGCCGCGGTCTCATCAAGAGCCGCGCGAATGCCATCAACCATGTAATCGATCTCTTTAGGGGCGATGACGTAGGGCGGGCAGATTGCCAGCACGTCGCCCATGTTGCGGATCATGACTCCGTGCTCGCGGCACCGCCGCTCGACATCGGTGCCAATTCGCAGCTCCGGCGCAAAGGCGCGACGGGTGGCGCGATCCTCGACGATCTGGATCCCCGCTATAAAACCGCGGCCGCGGACCTCGCCGACCAGTGTATGGTCGTTGAGCGCGTCCGCGAGCGCTGCATGCAGATAATCGCCGAGACGGCGCGCCTGGCTCACGAGATCGATCTCGCGGTAGATCCTGATCGCCTCGGCGGCGACGGCGGCTGTCACCGGATGGCCGGAATAGGTGAAACCGTGGCCGAACACGCCGACCTTGTGGGCCTCGTCGGCGACGCACTGGTAGACCTTGTCGGAGATAATGACGCCGCCAATGGGCAGATGACCGGATGAAAGCCCCTTGGCGACCGACAGCATGTCCGGTTCCATGCCAAAAGTCTGGCTGCCGAACCAATTTCCGGTGCGTCCGAAACCGCAGACCACCTCGTCGGCCAGCATCAGAATGTCGTATTTGCGCAGCACCGCCTGAACCTTTGGAAAATAATTCTCCGGCGGTACCAGCACGCCGCCGGCGCCCATGACTGGCTCTGCGATCATCGCGGCAATCGTCTCTGGCCCCTCCGCCAGGATCAGGGCCTCGAGTTCCTGGGCCAGGCGCGTGGCGTAGTCATGCTCCGCCTCGCCCGGCAGACCGTCGAGATAGTGGAACGGCCGCGCGGCGAATATGACGGGAAGCGGCGGCAGGTTGAAGGACTTGTGCATGTGCGGCAGCCCACTCAGCGCCGCGCCCATGATCGTACTGCCGTGGAAGGCGCCAAACCTGCTGATGATCTTGCGTTTCTCCGGACGTCCCCGCGCGGCCTGGTAATACCAGGCGAGCTTGACCATCGTGTCATTGGCTTCCGAACCGGAGCCGACCAGAAAGACGCGCGCGTGGTCGAACGGCGCCAACGCGGTAAGCTGTTCAACGAGTTCGACGGTGGGCTCATTCGAGCGGTGATTGAAGGTGTGATAGACGGCGAGCTTGCGCATCTGGCGGTCAGCAGCGGCGGCCAGCCGGCTGTCGCTGAAGCCGAGCGAGGCACACCAGAGTCCGCCCATGCCCTCGATATAGCGGTTGCCCGCGTCATCCGTGACGGTCGCGCCTTCGCCGGCCACGATCGTCAACGGACCATGATCCTCATGCAGGCGTGGATCCGTTTGGGAATGAAAGTGCCTGGCCATGTCCAGCACGCGCGATTCGTTGTTCATCAAAATTCTCCTTGCGACCAGATAGGCGGTTGCTTCGGCGAGAAATATCTTATAACTTATAAGTTGTCGAGAAAAAATGATCCTGAGAGTGACGTCCAATGGCCAACGCACCCACTCCTTCAAACAACACCCTGCCACCCGACGCGGAGCGGATCGCCCTGTTGCGCGACAGGGCAGAGTTCGTCCGGCTCGAGACGCTGCGCCTCATCCAGATCGCCAAGGTGGGCCACTATTCGTCGGTATTCTCCTGCGCGGAAATATTCGCCACGCTCTACTACGATGCGATGCGGCTGAGGCGCGGCGAGCCGCAATGGCCGGATCGCGACCGCTTCCTGATGGGCAAGGGACATGCCGCGGTCGGCCTTTACCCGCTGCTGGTCGACTGGGGCTTCTTCTCCAAGGACGTCCTCGATGGCTACACCCGGCTCGGCAATCCGCTTGGCGATCATCCCGACATGCGCAAGGTGCCCGGCGTCGATTTCAGCTCCGGCTCGATCGGCCATGCCCTGTCCGGCGGCCTCGGCATGGTGCTTGGCGGCCGTGCGGCCAACCGGCGCTTCGATGTCTATGTCCTGCTCGGTGACGGCGAGATGCAGGAGGGCCAGGTCTGGGAAGCGGCGCTCTCCGCCGCCCACCATAAGGCCGGCAATCTGATCGCCATCGTCGACCGCAACGGATACCAGCTCGACGGGCAGGTCGACGACATCATCGGCATCGAACCGTTGGCCGACAAATGGGCGGCGTTCGGCTGGCAGGTGCACGAGGTCGATGGGCACGACGTCGTCGCTCTCGCGACGCTGCTGCGACAGTTGAAGGCCGAGGCAGACCGCACCCGGCCCGTCTGCATCATTGCCAAGACCTCCAAAGGCAAGGGCGTTGGTTACATGGAAACCGAACCCGGCTGGCATCTGGGCTATCTCGCGCCATCGGACGAGGCCTTGGCCGCCGAAGAGATCAAGCGTGGAGGCAAAACACAATGAACGGCCCGATCGATACCAACTCCTGGCAGTACCGCCAGATCAACGCGCGTGCGCCTGGCCTGAGTTATCTGGCCAACGCGCTCATTGATCTGGTCGAAGACGGTTATCCGGTCGTGGCCGGTACGGCCGACCTTCAATATTCCAACGGGCTGGTGCGGTTCGCGCAACGCTTTCCCGAACGCTTCACGCAATTTGGCATTTCCGAGCAGAACATGGTTTCGGCTGCTGCCGGCATGGCCAGCACAGGCGCCATGCCGTTCGTCGCTACATTCGCTTCTTTCCTGGCGCTGCTGTGCTGCGAACAGATCAGAACCGACGTCGCCTATTCGGCTCTGCCGGTGCGGCTGATCGGTCATCATGCCGGTATTTCACTCGGCTTCTACGGCACCTCCCACCATGCGACGGAAGATCTTGCCATCATGCGAAGCATCGCCGACCTCACGGTCGTCGCGCCGGCTGACGGCCCGCAACTGGCGGCCGCCGTCAAGGCGTCTGTCAATCATGCCCAGCCAATCTACTTCCGCATTGGCCGCGGCCAGGAACCGCTGGTCTATGAAGACGACGGCGTCGACTTCCAGTTCGGCAAGGCGATCGTTCACGGCGAAGGATCGGACCTGACCATCATCGCCTGTGGCTCGATGGTCCATCCCTCAAGGGAGGCTTACCGCGCGCTGCGCGCGGCGGGCAAATCCGTCGGACTGATCGACATGCATACGGTGAAGCCAATGGATACGAAGGCAGTGCTCTCGGCCGCGGCTCACTCCCGCTTCATTCTAACCATCGAGGAACACAATATCCTGGGCGGTCTGGGCGGCGCCGTGGCGGAAATCCTGGCGGAGGCGGGCAGCCCGGCACGGTTGATACGCCATGGCATCCGCGACGAATACAGCCTGATTGCGCCGCCAACGCATCTCTACAAGCACTACCGGCTGGACGCGGCGGGAATCGAGGCCACCGTTCTTGAAGCCCTCGGCTGAGCCGGCGGACCATAGCCATGCACGGACATTCCGATGACCGATCAGAATAACACCGCCCGACTCATTGAGCGCGCCGGTGCGGTGATGCCGGGCGGATTGCTCAGCCCGAGCCGCAGGCTCGGCGCGCCGCATGTATTTGCCCGGGCGCAGGGTGCGTTTCTCTACGACGTCGACGGACACCAGTACACCGACTTCCATTGCGGCTTCGGCGCCAACGTGCTTGGCCACTGTCATCCGGCGGTGCGCGAACGCATCGCTGCGGTCACGCAGGATATCGATCTTGTCGGTGCGGGAACGATGCGGCTGGAGATCGAGGTGGCGGAGGCGCTGGTCGACTGCATCCCTTGCGCGGATCTCGTCGCCTTCTGCAATTCCGGATCGGAGGCGACCTATCACGCCCTGCGCCTTGCCCGCGCCGCCACCGGTCGCAAGCGCATCATCAAGTTCCAAGGCGGCTATCATGGCTGGCACGACTATGTCGCCATGAACGTACAGTCGCACGCGCAGGCGATCGGCAAGTACGATCCCATCAGTGCTGGCATCCTCGAGGATGCCGCCCGTCACACCATCGTGCTGCCTTACAACGATGCCGGCGCCGTCGAGGATTATCTCAAGGCCAATCCAGGCGATGTCGCGGCGATCATCATCGAGCCAATCGCTCACAATATGGGGTCGGTGATCGCGACGGATGTTTTCCTGCGCGAGCTGCGTCGCCTGACCAGCGATCATGGTGTCGTGCTGATCTTCGACGAGGTCATCACCGGCTTTCGCCACGCGCTCGGCGGCTATCAGTCGATCGCCGACGTCACGCCTGATCTCGCGACCTTCGGCAAGGCGGCCTCGTCAGGCTATCCCGTTGGCGTGGTGGCCGGTCGTCGCGATCTCATGGCGCTCGTCGGCCGGACCGGGGAAGGATCCGTGTTCATGGGCGGTACTTTCAACGGCACGCCGTCGACGCTCGCCGCCATGCAGGCGACGATTGAGGAGCTGTCGAAACCAGGCTTCTACGACCGCCTGTTTGCCCTCGGCGCTTTCATGCGCACGCAGCTGGATGGCATTATCGATCGCCTCGGCCTGCCCGCGCAGAGCGCCGGGTTTGGCTCGGTCTGGCTGATCTATTTCCTCAGCGGTCCTTACCGCGACTACCAGGACTTGCTGGGCAACGACGATGTTTTCGATCTTGCATTCCGCAGAGAGATGGTGGCGAACCGGCTGATCGGCCAGCCGCTTCCGCTCAAGCGTCTCTACCTGTCAGGGAGCCATGACCGGGCGACAGTCGAGAAATCGCTGGATATCATCGAGACAATCCTGCGCAAGCTCTCCGCTGGGAAACCCGCCAGCTCCTAGCCATGTTTCGCAACGGACTTATAGGATATAAGAGCGTCTCGCACTATCCGTTGTCGATTCGGTGCGGCCAAGATTGCAGCGGTGGACCATGAGCACGATGCAGCCAATCGAGCAAGGCAGTCTGTCGGCGAGAACTTATATCTCGCTGCGCGAAGCCCTGATCGCCGGCAATTTCCGGCCCGGCGAAAGACTGTTGATGCAGGATCTGGCGCAACGGCTGGGCACCAGCGTCACGCCTGTGCGCGAGGCCTGTTTCAGGCTCGTCAGCGAGCAGGCGCTGGAACTGCGGTCAGGGCGGTTCATCACCGTTCCAGAGCTGACCCGGTCGCGTTACTGGCAGGTCCGGCTCATTCGCATCGCGCTCGAGGGACTAGCGGCCGAACTCGCCGTTGAGCATGTTTCGGAGAAGGACATTGCAAAACTGGTCGAGATCCATCGCGATTTCGTGGCCGGCGAAACGTCCGGCGATGCTGACCGCGCCCGTCGCGCCAATCGTGAATTCCACTTCGGCGTCTACCGCCTGTCCAAGATGGATATGCTGATCGCGCAGATCGAAAGCCTGTGGGTCTCGATGGGCCCTATCCTTAACGTGTATTATCTGCAGGCCGAGAACGATTACATCGGCGCGGAGGAGCACGAGACGCTGATCGAAGCGTTCCGGACCCGCAACAAGAAGGTGGCGCGTAAGGCGATCGAACGCGACATCGTGCGCGGTGGCATGAACCTGTTGCGGTATTTCGACGAGCAGGACGCGGCCGCCAAGCGGGCGTGATCGAAGCCGCCGGTCATTTGCTGGCGACCTCTCTTCGCGCTGGCTCAGGCCGCCCGAAGGCGCGCGGTGGCATCCTGGTCGACGGCCCAGACGCCCTGCTCGGCGTCCAGCACCAGGGCAACCTTGTAGGACTTGCGAGCCGCTTCGCTTGTTAGCCAGCCGCGGCCAACGCTGGCCGCGACACGGCGGACATCGCGCTTGGTCGGGTCGCCGTAGCCGCCGCCGCCACAGGCAACGAACTCGATGCGCTCGCCGGCGCGGCACGCCTCCTCATGGAAGGCCGGCAATTCCACCAGCTTGCCATCCGTGCCGCGCTTGGCACTGCGACTTGCTTTGGCGTCACCGCCGCCCAGCACGCCACGCGGCGGAAAGGTTGTGCCATCGGCCGAGTAGACCAGTGTCATCTCGTGGTCGACGGGATAGAAGACACCGCCCACCGCGGGAGCGCCCTCGAACTCGCCAATGCCTTGGGTATCCGCCACCACGCCGCGCGATTCAATGATGATGGGATACATGGATTCGTCCACTTCCACGGAATCCAGCGCGATCAGGCCGCCATTCGCCGGCCCGCAATATGTCAACCAGCCGTCATAGCCGTGACGCGCGCCGCCGCCGGCGTAGCCAATGAAGACCTGGTTGACGTAGGGCTGCCCGTCCTTGAACGGATCCTTGCCCGAAATCACCCCGATCCCCGCCGGCAGGTGCGAGCCGCTCTCGGCCTGGCCATAGGGTTCTCCCATCGTCGAGAACACGCAATTGCCGGCGATGATCAACCGGTCGTTGACATTGGTGGTCGCCACCGAGGTGCCTACTGGGTAGCGGGGCTTGCCAACCACGCTTCCCTCCCGCATCAACACCTTGATCCGGCTCTTGGCGCCCTCGTTGTGCGGGATGCCGTCGTCGAGATTGTTGAAGACGCCAATGCGGCACGAGCCCGTGCAGGTGTTTTCCGACAGGTTGAGACCGCCACGGACGTTATCCATGTTGTCACGCACGTCGACCGTGATCTCGCCGGCTTCAGGGTCGACATCGATGGTGATCCGGACCGGGATGCCCTCCTCCGCCACGCCGGGGACCGGGTCATGGCGGACCTCGTAGGAGAACTTGCCCTTCGGCAATTTGGCGATCTCGGCCATGGCGCGACGCGCACCGTAGTCGAACCAGTCCTCGACGAAATCCAGCAGCGTGTCGCGGCCGTATTTTTCAAGCAGTTCCAAGAGACGGCGTCGACCGGTCCTGCAGGCGCCGATCTGGGCTCGCACGTCGCCCAGCCAGATGTCTGGAACACGGTTGCGCATCATGCCGATGCGCAGGATGTCCTGCTTCTCCCGGTGCTGTTCGACCACACGCACGCAGGGAAAGTGGATCCCTTCCTCATAAACGTTCTTGGCAAATGGCAGATAGGTCGAAGGTGTCGGCGCGCCAGTATCGGCGTGATGGGAAAGCGCCACGGCCCAGAACAGCGGCTTGCCGTCGAAAAAGATCGGCATCGCCATGATCAGGTCGGCATGATGGGTGCCGCCAGTGTATGGGCAGTTGTTGAGGAAGATGTCGCCGTCGGCGATATCGTCGAACAACTCCGTTATCGGACGGGTCGCCAGATCCATCGACATGACGTGGATCGGCAGCGCGTCCTCGGTGGAAACGAGGCGGTGATCATAGGTCAGGATCGCACAGCTCAGGTCGCGGGCGTTCTTGATCACCGCTGAGCGGCTGGCCCGCATCACGACCAGCGTCATTTCCCGCACCACCGCCTCGAACCGGCTTTTGAGAACCGACATCAGGAACGGATCGACGCGGCGCGTTGGCGTCTCCAGGCGAATGACAGGTGAATTCATTTTACGATGCCTTGTTCGGGAAGGTTTGAGTCTCAATCGACTGTCACGACAATGTTGCCTTGCGGGTCCACGCGCCCGCGATGTCCGTCCTTGAGGAAGGCGGTGAACGTCGTCGCCTCAACCAGGCATGGCCCATCAAGCGCCGCCCCCGCGCCCAGCTGGTCCATGTCGTAAACAGGCAGAGAGCTCGTCCCCCGGGTTTCGTGCAAATAAGCTGACCGATGGGTCTTGGCGACCGGCGCCGTCGCCTGGTCGGCCAGCCTGAAATCCTTCCAAGCATCCTGATTGGCCCGCTTGCCCACCGCGCGCAGCTTCCAGTTGGTGAATTCGACAATGTCGCGGTCGGATCTGATCGAATAGATGCGTTCGTGCATCTGATGAAACGCTTCGACGAGACTTGGGAGTTTTTCCGCTTCGAGGCGCGCCTCATTGGCCTCGAAATGGACCTCGATCTCCCAGGACTGGTACTCGTAGCGACCAAGAAAGGAGAACTCGAAACGCCGCAGCTCGGGCTCAACGCCGGCCTGTTCGAGGAATGCTTCGCCCGACACCTTCAACCGCGCCAGGATGTCGGAGACGCCGGCGGCGTCGAAGCGCCGGGTCGAGGTCAGGAAAACCGCGCTTTCCTCGCGCGTGATATCAGAGATCAACCCGCCGAACGCGCTCAGCCCGGCCATGAAGCGCGGGATCATGTAGCGTTTCAAGCCCAATATGTCGGCCATCTCGGCGATGTGGATGGCGGTCGCGCCGCCGCCGCAGACAAAGAAACTGTCGCGTGGGTTTATGCCCTCGCGAATGGTGATTTCCTCGATGGCCCCGACCATGTTGTGGTTGCTGGTGGTCTGGATGGCGTAAGCCGCGTCGAGCAGCGGGATGCCGAGCCGCGTCGCGATGCTCGCGACCGCTTTCTCGGCCAGATCGCGGCTGATCTTGATCCGGCCGCCGAGAAAATAATCCGGGTCAATGATGCCGAGCACGACATTGGCATCGGTGACCGTCGGCGCGGTGCCGCCCGCTCCGTAGCATGCCGGCCCCGGCCGCGCGCCAGCGCTCTGAGGTCCGACCCGCAGCAGGCCGCCATCATCGACCCAGGCAATCGACCCGCCGCCGGCGCCGACCGATCTCACATCCACCTTCGCGATCCCCAGCGAGTCGTCGTGGATCATGCTGTCCGGGGTGACGATGATCTGGTGGTCGCGCAAAGCCGAGACGTCGAATGTGGTGCCGCCCATGTCACCGACGATGACGTTGGCTTCGTCGCTCAGCGCCAGCGCGGCCATCGGCGCCAGCGTCGGCCCCGACATGACGCTGTAGATTGGCCGCCGCAGCATCTCGGCGGGAGGCATCATTCCACCGACGCAGTTGGCGAGCAGCAGCTCGCCCTGGAAACCCGCCTGCGACAGTGCTTGCCGCAAGTCCTCGATGTAGGTGCGCACGATCGGATTGATCGACGCGTCGATAGCGGCCGCGATGATGCGCTTGTACTCGCGCGACATCGGATTGACTTCATGGCTAAGCGTGACCGGGATCTCCGGCCATGCCTGCGCGATGATATCGCGCACCGTTGTTTCATGGATGGGATTGACGACCGACCAAAGCAGACCGACCGCTATCGCTTCGACCCCATAGCGCCGGAAGTCGGCTATCGCCGCCTCGACATCGGATCTCGACAGAGGCGTGAGCTCCCGCCCGCGCGCATCGACGCGGCCCCGCGCCGTCTTCGTCAGGTGGCGCGGGACATAGGGCTCGGGATAGTCGAGCCGCCACTGGAAGGCGCCCTTGCGCGGCCCCTCGCGCAGGACGAGGATGTCCTGATGTCCTTCGTTGAGGATCAATCCGACCTTGACGGTCTTGCGCTCGACCAGCGCGTTGGTCGAGACGGTCGAGCCGTGTACGATCAAGTCGATCTTGGTCATGAACGTCGCGGGATCGAGCCCGTATCCGGCGGCCGCCACGTGCAGCACGTTGATGAATCCCTTCTCGAATTCGCCGGGCGTGGTGGGCGATTTGAAGATCGAGATTTTCCCACCGGGCTCGGAAATCAGGCAATCGGTGAAGGTTCCGCCGATGTCGATGCAGACTTGATAAGCCATTTAAGGTCCGAAGCTGTTAGCGTTTCTTGTAATCGCGGCCCAGTATCAGGCTGGCCAGAATGATGAGGCCCAAAAGAACCTGCTGCAGATAGCCGTCGACCTGCATGAGGTTCATGGCGTTGGAAATGACCGTGATGAACAGGGCACCGAGCAGAGCCGCGGTGACGCCTCCCTCTCCGCCGGTGAGGCGCACGCCACCGACCACCGCCGCCGCTATCGATTCCAGGGTCAGGTTGCCGCCGAGATTGGGCTCGCCCGATCCGGTCCGCGCGGTGAGCAGCATGGCGCCAATCGCGGCCAGCAGCGAGCAGACCACGTAGTCGATCGCAACGACGCGTCCGGTGCGAACGCCCGCCGCCTTCGCCGCGCGAGGGTTGGCGCCGATGAGATACAGGCCGCGCCCGAACACGGTGAAGCGCAGGACCAGGAACAGCAGTGCGAAACACAGCGCGGCGAACAGGATGGGCACCGGAATGCCGATCAGCCGTCCCTCCGCCAAGGCGTCCGTAAAGGCTTCGGGAACGCCCGGCACGGGAAAGCCGCCGCTGACGGTTGACGCCAGTGCCATGACAATGTTGGCCATGCCAAGCGTCGTCACCAACGGGTTGATGCCGATACCGGCGATGAGGACGCCGTTCAGCCCGCCGATCAGCAGCCCGACGCCAAGGCCAGCGGCGATTCCCCACAGGATCGGCATATCGCCGGTTCCGGTCATCACCATCGCCGATATGACGCTGACGAGCGAGACGGTGAAACCAAGCGACAGGTCGAAGCCGCGCGTCAGCAGCACCATGGTCTGCGCCATGGCAAACAGTGCGAGATAACTCGTCTGGATCGCGATGTTCCAGAGATTGCCGCTTGAAACAATGCGCGGGTCGAGCAGACCGAGACCCAGCAGGGCCAGGAATACGAGCCCCGGCAGCTTGGCCTGCGCCGCGAACTGGCGGATGTCCGGGCGAGCGCGGTCAAGAACAACCGGAGCCGCCATGTCTGGACGATCAGACATTGGCCCGCCTCCCCTGAACAATTCGGTCGAAAGCCAGTGCGCCGATGAGCACCGAACCCAGCACCAGGGTCTGGAATTTGCTGTCGATCTGCGTGAGGTTCATCGCATTGGCGATGATCGCCAGGCACAGCGCCGCCATGGCGACGTTCTCGGCGCGGCCTGAGCCGCCGCGCAATGAAACGCCGCCGATCACCGCCGCTGCGATCGTCTCCAGTCCGAGGGTCCCGCCGATCGTCGACTGGCCGGAACCGATACGGGCGGTGATCAGCACGCCGGTGAGTGCGGCCAGGAGACCGGAGAGCACATACGCGGTAATCAACACATGGTGTGTGCGCACTCCCGACAGTCGGGCGGCGCCGACGTTGCCGCCGACGGCGTAGAAGTGGCGCCCGAGCGCGGTCCGACGCTGCAGAATGATGGCGATGGCGATCACCACGATCGCCAGCAGCAAGGCCGGCGGCAGGCCAAGCCCCTGCCCTCGCCCGATGGCATAGACGAAGGCGTCGGAAACGCCATAGATCGGGATACCCTGCGTGTAATAGAGCGTAAGTCCCGCGACGATCGACAACGATGCCAATGTCACCATGAAAGGTGATAGGGAAAGGCGCGCCACCAGCGTGCCGTTTACCAGGCCAACACAGGCGCCGCAGGCCAAGGCCAGCGCTACCGGCATCAGCAGCTGGAGCCCATGCGCGTCGGGCATCGCGGCCATCGCCGCGGCCGTGACCACGGACGCCAAGGCCATGGTGGCGCCGACCGACAGATCAAAACCGCCGGTGGTCATGACGATCATCTGGCCGATCGCCGGAACCGCCAGGAAGGAGAAATTGCGCAGGACGTTGAGGATGTTCAGGCGGTTCAGAAAACGCGGTTCGATGATCGCGGCCGCGGCCGCAACCGCGACCAGAAGCAGGATGACGATCCCGCCGGTTTCCAGAAAACGGCGCCGCAGCGTGTCAGGGCTCATGCTGCCTCCGTGGCGCCGGTTTCGGCGTCGAAATAGTGACGCAGCACAGTGGCCTCGGTGATGCCGTCGGCTTTGAGTTCGGCGACTATGCGCCCTTCGCGCATGACATAGACGCGGTTGGCCAGGTGAACGAGCTCTGGCAGTTCGGACGATGACAGCAGAATAGCCGCGCCATTCTCGACCAGGCTTTTCATCAGCCGGTAGACCTCGCTTTTGGCGCCGACGTCGATGCCGACCGTCGGTTCATCGAAGATATGGACCGAGACCGGGCGCATCAGACCGCGCGCCAGCACGAGTTTCTGCTGGTTTCCTCCCGAAAACGACGACGCCGCGCGTTCCGGCGCCATCGGCCGTAGACCCAGTGTCTTCAACGGCGCGGCTATCGCCCGGCGCTCGCGCCAGAACTTGAGCAGTCCGGCCTGGGACAGTCTCGGGTCGTCGAGCGCGGCCATGGTCACATTCTCGCGGCCTGGCCGGCCAAGCGCCAGTCCCTCGGCGCCGCGATCGGCCGGGTAGTAACAAAGTCCAGCACGCAACATGCTGTGCGGCACTGGCGCTCTGACCACCTCGCCATGGAGTTCGATCTCACCGGACGTCACACGCTCCAGGCCGAATACGGCTCGGCAAAGTTCGCTACGACCGCAGCCAACCAGGCCCGCCAGGCCGACGATTTCGCCAGCTCTGACCACGATGGAGGCATCGGATAGGGTGCCGGAGACACTGATCCCCCTGGTCGCCAGCACGATTTCGGCGGGGCGCTGGCTGATTGACGGATAAAGTCGTTCGACCGGCTGGCCGACCATCATCTCGATGAGCGTCGCGTCGGATGCCGCGGCGATGGCCAAGGTGTCGATCTTGCGCCCTCCTCGCAGCACCGTGACGCGGTCCGCGAGCCGACGGATCTCGGCCATGCGATGCGACACATAGATGATGCCGACGCCCCGCGCCTTGAGGCCCGCGATTGCGGCGAACAGTTTTTCCGCTTCACCGTCGGTAAGCGACGCGGTCGGTTCGTCGAGGATGAGTATCTTGGCATCCGAAAGCATGCCCTTGGCAATCTCGACCATCTGCTTTTGCGCCCGGGTCAGCGTTTCGATCTTGCTGTCCAACTCGACGTGAAAGCCAATTTCGCGGAAGCGTTCTTCCGCGCGGGCACGCATCGCGCGCCGATTTAGGAAAAGCCTTCCCTTGATCTCGCGTCCAAGAAACAGGTTCTCCTCGACCGTGAGGTCGGGGACAAGACTGAATTCCTGGAACACAGCCGCCACCCCGGCATCGCGGGATTTCTGTGGGGTCAGCGCGGAAACGGTTTGGCCGTCGATACGGCAAGAGCCTTCGGTCCAGCCGTAGGTTCCCGCTATCAGATTGATGAGCGTCGACTTTCCGGCGCCGTTTTCGCCGAGAAGGGCATGGACCTCACCGCTCAGCAGCGTGAAGTCGACGCCGTCAAGCGCCACCACACCCCCGAAACGCTTCGTCATACCCGTAAGTTCAAGCATCGCTGACACCACCGAACTCGAAGCAAAACGGGCGGCAGGCCAAGGCCGAGGTCTACCGCCCATCGAAGATGCGACTATTGTACCGAAAATTCAGGCTTCCACCCATCGGGCGCGAAAATCTGCGTCGGGTCGATTTTGTCGACGTTGTCCTTGGTCACGATACCCGGCGCGACCAGCAGAACCTTCTCATAGTCCTTCTTTTCCAAGGCGCGCACCGCGAGGTCGACGCTGATGCGGCCCATCATCACCGGATACTCGGCGGCAAAGCCAAGCACCTTGCCTTCCTTGACCAGCTTCAGCATCGTCTGGTTCTCGTAAGACGACATGATCACGACATCGTCGCGGCCAGCGTCGGCGACGGCGCTGACGGCCGCTTCCGCCGCAGCAGCCCCGCCCCAGATGACATTGAGATCCGGATAGGTCTGCAGGGCGTCCTCGACGAGGCGCAGGCTTTGCGGAACGCCGGGCTCACCATAGAGCTCGGCCGCGAGCTTGATGTTGCCGGTTTTGATGCTGTCGCGAAAGCCCGCCATATAGCTCTCCGCCCAACCCGATCCCTGCGGACCCGGCAGGCCGATTGCGGTCGTCTTTTTGTCGCCGAGATACTTCTTGAGGTACTCACCCTCCTGAAAACCCTTCTGGTAGGTATCGGGCGTGATGCGCGCGGTGATCGGAGTTTCCAGGATGGGATTGGCGACGGCGATCTGGACAAGACCCTTGGCGTCGCCCTCCTTCAGCTTGGCCGCCAGGCCGGCTTCCGAGATGGCGGCGACGAGGATGCCCTGGGCACCGGATGCGACGCAATCGTCATATTGCGACAGCTGCTTGGGCAGCGCGTCATAGCCGCCAGCCTGCAGGACCGTCACTTTGACACCCAGGCGCTTTGCTTCCTCAACGATACCGTAGTCGACCGAGACCCAGTAGCTGTCCTTGAGGTGCGGAAACAAGACGCACAGGTTCCAAGGCTTCTCGGCCTTTTCCAGCGGCACATAGTCGAGTGCCTCGACTTTTTTCAGATCGCCGCCCTTGGCCGAGTTGATCTTGAAGGGCCACCAATCCTTGGCCTGGGCGGCGTTGGGCAGGACGGCCACGCCGGTGACGAAAGCCGCCGCGAGGATGGATCGGAAAGCGTGATTCTTGGTCATGTGATTCCCCATTTTCGTGTGTTCCCGGGTCCGGAGCCGGCGATTTCGCCGGCTCCGCGGTCTGCCTTGGGAGCAGAGGCTTGCTGGCGGATCGTAGTACCGTCTAGGCGAGTCCGCCTTCAGGGCCATCCGCGCCGTTGTTCATTTTCACAGTGCTACCGTACTACTTATAAGTTATAAGTCAATAGGGTTTTCATTAGCCGGTGCTCAGCCGGGAAGGTGTCTTCAATCGCGGTTTCGCTGCCTCGACCGGGATCACAATCCATTTGACGAAAGACGAGGTCGGAGACAGCAGCCATGCAACTGGCCTCGGCGATGTGGGCTTCCTCGCGACCGACCGGTATGCGGCTTGTCGATCGAGTTGCCTGACATCAAGCGCCGGCGAATAAGTCAAAGCCATCAGCGTGGCCTTCGAATACAGAGCCATTGGTCAGCAGCCGCACTTCGCTATCGACCAAATCGTCATAGGGTCTTTAGGGAGGAGATGTGCCCAGTGCATTCGCGTGCTGCAACAGCCGCGCTGAACCGCACGGCAGCGTGCCATAACACGCTGCGGTCGGATGATTGTTGAAATGACGGTTCCCCGCGCACGACCCTGCCGCTTTCCAACTTCTCTCGTCTGGCGCTTGCCAGCCTGAGTTCTTCCTAGAGGTCGGCGCCCGGATTGCGGGTGTTGTCTTGCGACTTCATTCTCCCGGCAGCCGGGCAAAGGCCCGCAACGTGGAGGCTTCTAAATGGAACGCGGGTTCCCGATGCTTAGTGGGTGGTGCTGCTTGAGCAGGGGCAGGGCAGCACAGCCTCCGCCGGCAAGCCGTCGCGGCCGGTTCCCTTGATAGCGTGCCGGCGCAAGGTCCCGCGTCACCAGGCTCGCAAATCGCGATGCACGTCCAGCCATTGCGACATGGTTTTGTCAGCTGAGAGGCCGATCCCGTGTGCCGCGAACAGTCGAAACACTGATTGGGGGTGTGCGTTCTCGGCGTTGTGCAGCACTTCTGGCATTACTGGCCTTGCGGGGATGACGAGTCGGTCATGCGACAGTATGGATGTCCCCATCGGAATAGCCGGTCCGCCTTATCGGTCGTCACACCCGCATATCGCTCCGCTTCTAGGGAACACCCCATCACGCGAGGAAAGACATGGCCACATGCGCAGTATCGCCAATCTAGCCGTTGGGCCGACGGCCCGGCGCTTGGGCCAGTCCACCGGCTTTAACCTGCGTCACAACTTGATCCACTGATCCTAGGTGACGACAACGTTGTTCGTCATGATTTGATGGGGCGGGGATTGGCCCAAAAGCGAGCCCCCCAAACTGTGCGGTTGCCAAATACGTAATGGAGTGAATTGGAATGATCATCGTAACAGGCGCCACGCACGGGATTGGGCGGGCCTGCGTTGAGAAACTTGCGTCTGCCGGTTCCAGAGTGGTGGCGACCGGCCGAGATGCAGAAGCGGGCGCGGCGCTCGAACGCGCCAATCACGGTGTCACGTTCGTTGCCGGTGACATCATCCGTGAAGACGATTGCCGCCGTGTCGTCGACCGTGCGCTTGAACTTGGCAACGGCCGGCTCGCGGGGCTCGTGAACAATGCCGGCATGTCGAAGCGCATTGCCTTCGCCACCGCCACCCAGGACGATTGGGATGAGGTCCTTGCGGTTAATGCACGCAGCGTCTTTTTCTTCATCCGTCATGCGCTGGACGGCTTGCGGCTCGGGAGGGGTTCAGTCGTCAACATGGCCAGCATCGCCGGAAAGACGGGCGAAGAAGGGCTCGCTGCCTACTGCGCCTCAAAGGCCGCGGTCATCGGGCTGACGCAGGCACTCGCGCTGGAGTTCGGCGAGGAGATCCGCTTCAACGCTGTTTGCCCCGGCCAGATCGAAACACGCATGATGGGCAACATCATAAGCGATGCACTGCGCAAGAAGCAGCTCGAACTGCGGATCCCTGCAAACCGCTTCGGTGCCCCTGAAGAGATCGCTGATGTGGTCGCTTGGTTACTTTCGAATCAATCGAGCTATGTCAACGGCACGGTGGTGACTGTAGACGGCGGGGAAACAGCCGGCCTGCGCACACCCCGCGTCGCGCAGATCGATGGTGCTTAGGGCAATTCAGCTCAGCCGGAGCCGCGCTCGTCGAAATAGCGCAGAAAACCATGTGAGCCTCGCTGGATGTCGTTCTCGATCGCCTCGCGGGCCCTCTTCCTGTCGCCACCCCTCAAGGCCTCGATGAGATGGTCATGTTCTTCCGCGCCGGTGTACCCGCGCGGAATTTCCCGATCGTAAACGTTAAGGATTGGACCCATCGAGGCCCACATGCTTTCGATCTGTCCGATCAGCATCGGCATACGCGACAGGCGGTAGACGCCGAAGTGGAAAGCGCGATTGGAGGATCGCGCTTCCTTGATATTACCGGCCTTATGGCTCTCTACAAATGAGGCGCGGAAGGTCTCAAGCTGTTCGAGATCGGCGGGGGCAAAATGGTCGGCAGCGTGTTCTGCCGCAAGCCCTTCAAGTGCCACGCGGATCAGCTTGATCTGAATGTAGCGGGCGCGGCTGAGGTCTGGCACCGCGGCGAACCTGCCGGAGCGCAACTCGAGCGCCTGCTCGCTGACGAGCCGCAGACAGGCTTCGCGCACCGGCGTAATGCTGGTTCCGAGCTGCCCGGCAAGATCCTGCATAAGGAGACGATCGCCCGGCGCGAAATTGCCGATGATCAAGCCATCCCGCACCTTGCTGTAAATCCGCGCGGACAGGCTGCCCATCTCCTCGGGCTGCATCTTCATAGGGCCCATGGGACTCCCCTCGCCTCTGCTGCAGCTCTATGGAAATGTCGATTTACGCGTTTCACTACGTTTATAAGTTATAATCGCTGCCTATATTTCGTTATGCAGCGGCAGACAAGTACGTGCACGTTAATTGTCTGCAGCAAACATGTCCGTTTTCATAATTATTTGTGAAATTTTGTTTCATATAAAAACAAGGAGACCCTTCTTTTCCGATTCTGACAATGGAATGTGACGACAGAAAAAGGCGCGATCTCATCTGCGTGGCATGAGTTGGTGTGCGAGAGATGATGACATCTGAAGGAGCCGGGAAGCTTACATGTCAATTTCCAGTCTGATGGGCAGAAATTTCCGATTCTGAGGCGACTCCGAACCGGCTGGACCGACGATGACGTCGGCACCGTCAAGATGATCCGGCAGGCCAGCACGTCCAAAAGCTGCGTATGGCGTTTGCAGAGCGTTTCGCCGCCGAAGGGCTTCAAGGGCTGTTGCGCGACAAGACGCGGCCCTCGCGCATTGCGGCTCTCGGGCCCGAAAGCCCGCCGAGCGCAGCTCTGACAAGGCCGCGACAGGAATCGAACGACGACTGGCCAGAATTATGAAATCGCTTGCGACACTCATGCAATTTCAGACATTTCAGTAACAAATAGATTTAACATTCTCTTCACTTGCACTTTGGGGCGCGTTACCCGAATTAGCTGGAGCGGCCGAAACCCCCGCAAGATCAAGCGCGTAGTCGAAATCCAATCTTGCTGGTGCTTGTCGAGGGATGCGACGCGATGGGCCGGCGCAGGTGCGCTGTGAAGCAGCACTGAGCGCGCCGAAAAACGGCTTCCCAACAGGAGATTGATTTGGATTATGTGCAGTATTTCGCCGGAAGAATCGAGCAACTCAAAGGCCGTGGCGGGTATCGTGAATTTGCCGATCTGGAGCGTCAGTCTGGCAACTTCCCAAAGGCCTGGCTCAATAGGCCCGACGGCCGAAAAGAGATAACCATTTGGTGCACTAATGATTATCTCGGTATGGGGCAGCACCCCAAAGTGCTATCGGCAATGAAGCGCGCCATCGATGCCAACGGCGCAGGATCGGGAGGATCCCGCAACATTGGTGGCACCAACCATTATCACGTGTTGCTCGAGCGGGAGCTTGCAGCTTTCCACAACAAGGAAGCAGGATTGATTTTTGTTTCCGGCTTCAGCTCAAACGATTCATCATTGAGTACATTGGCATCTTTGATGCCGGACACAATTATATTTTCTGACGCGCACAACCACGCTTCAATTATTAGTGGATGCCGCAACAGCCGGGCCGAAAAGCGCGTCTTCCAGCATAACGACGTTGCGCATTTGCGGGAGCTTCTGCGCAGCGTAAATCCTGCAAGACCCAAGATCATTGTTTTTGAATCGGTATATTCAATGGACGGTGACATTTCACCGATCAAAGATATCTGTGACATGGCGGACGAATTTGGCGCAATGACGTTTCTGGATGAAGTTCATGCATCGGGAATGTACGGTCCGAAAGGCGCCGGCATTGCCGCGGAACTTGGCATCATGGATCGTCCAACCATCATCGAAGGGACGCTAGGTAAGGCGTTCGGCTCGATGGGGGGTTATGTGACCGGACGTGCCTCCATTGTTGACAGCATACGAAGCTTCTCGATCGGTTTCATTTTCACCACGGCGCTTGCGCCAGCGCTAGCGGCTGGTGCGCTGGCAGCGCTGCGCCATCTTCGCGATTCAGATTCAGAACGAATTGATCTGCACCGGAAAACGAAACTTTTAATCGGATTGCTGAAAGAGGCGGGCATCCCCGTCATGCCGACCCGAAGCCACATCATTCCTGTGCCTATTGGTGATCCATTCCGTTGCAAGGAAGCGTCCCGCCAGCTTCTGGATCAGCATGGAATATACGTTCAGCCAATTCTGGCGCCGAGTGTTCCGGTGGGAACCGAGCGGTTCAGGGTGACGGTTACGCCTGCCCATAGTACGACAGATATTCGGACGTTCGTCGATGCGCTCAGGCAGGTTCTGCTGCGGGACAATCTTGGCAAGGCTGCCTAATGTAAATGCTGGGAACGACAGGGCGCGCAGCCTCAGACCTGATTATATCAGCCGGGCTCGCCGAGGTGGAAGCGGCGGTCAGCGATCCGGTTCTGACGCCCGATCGCATCTTCGAATGTCATCGGAAAGCAGTTCCGTAACCCGCAATGACAGCTTTCGCGATCTTAAATGATGTGACTCCATGATTGAATGGGGCCGTTTGACGACTCGCTGCTTACACATCGGGCCGGTTCCAGATTCAGGGCTCACCATGAGCCGGTATGACCAGAGCGCATGTTCTTGTGCTGCGAGTTTGATGTGGCTTGGCGTGCCCTACCCGAGGGGTAGGTCACGCCCAGGCCCACGGGATCACACACCAACCCCAGCTAACCTGGTTTGAACGGAGCAAGCCTCCGACGCCGCCCTAATCAAAAACGCTGCAACAGATCCTTCAAATCAATTTACAAGATTTTTACAACCGTCAGTCGTTGACAATGGTACGGCACCCCGAGTCTGAGGTCCGGCACGGCCACAAAAGTGACACCGGTACCCTCGGACCGCCGCCAGCACGCAACATCGGGATTAACAGCAATGGTAAGAAGAAGAGCGCTCATATTGGTCGAAGGCCATAGGGGTACTGGTCAGCTATACGTCCAAGCGGCTCAGTGTCTTGGTCTTCATCCAATTACTCTGACGGCTGATCCACCTCGGTACGACTATCTTTCGGCGGAAAACGTTGAGGCAATCCGTGTCGACACTGGCAATCTCGAAGCGTTGGTCCGCGAAAGTTCGCGGCTGCGTGCTACCCACGACATTGCTGGCATTACTGGCTTTGCCGGGGACCATGAATCGATCTATGCGACAGTTGGCAAGCTTTGCCGGCATTTCGATCTACCGGGACCGAACCCTGAATCGATTGAACGAAGCTGCGACAAATTCAAGCAACGCCAACTCCTCGCGCAGGCCGGCGTTCCAATACCGGCCTATCGGTTGGCAGCGAATGCGGCGGAGGTAGAAAGCTCGGCTGCAGAGATCGGCCTGCCCGTGATTCTTAAGCCGGCAGTAGGCAGCGGCAGCATGGGTGTCCGATTGTGCCGCAGCCTCGAAGACGTAGCCGAACATACGACCCATCTATTGGGCGGAAAGCACATATGGCGGTCTACACCGAAAATACTCGTCGAAGAATTCGCACAGGGCCCGTTCTATAGCATTAATGTTATGGGGAATGAGGTCGTTGCGATTTGCGCCAATGACTTTGGTCCCCTCCCCCATTTCGTCATACGTGAGGTGACGTATCCGGCCCTGCTAACCGATCAGGAGCGTGAGCGCATCGCCGATGTTTCGCTGAGCTGTTTGCGGGCTCTCGGCCTTGGCTGGGGGCCAACTAACATTGAACTCCGGTGCACGAAACGCGGTCCAGTTGTCATTGAAGTCAATCCGCGTCTTAGTGGCGCGCCCGACCCTCAACTGGTCCAGTTAGCTTACGGTGTCGACCTCGTCACCGAGCACATCAAGCTTGTCATTGGCGAGGAATGGGATCTGCGCAAAAAGCATTCGCATACTGCGGCCGCGCGATTCCTGCTTCCTGATCAAGATGGCACCCTCGACTGGATTGGTGGCGACACTCAGGCAGCTGCTATATCAGGTGTGGCCGAGGTCAAATTGAATGTTGAACCCAAGACACCGATCGTCAGGAAGGGGGATTTCCGAGACTGGATTGGACATGTCATTGCCACTTCGCCCAGCCGTGCTGAAACCGAGGGCGCCCTTCAGCGAGCGGTCGACTTGATCGAATGGTCGATCACCCCTTTTCCGGCGACAATAAGAGGTGATCGAGAGCACGATGTTTGTGGGGCGTTCGGGCGGCCCACCAGTTCTGTTCCGATCAGGCATTGACGGCTTAAGATCCTTGAAACGCAGCAGTTCCGTCTACGTCAATGTCACATCAAGTTTGACGAGGCAAATGCAGCTTTGGCCACACCTGCCTTGTCTCCCGCGGAACTTCTCCGCGACCCATGGCGAGGCCGTCGGCCCAATTTGGGCCCAATTTGAATGCCGCCCACCGCCGCCGCAGGACGAACATGCGCTTGACAAGACAACGCCGGCCCGTTCAACTTGAGGCATTCACCAGGGGAGTCCCGGCAAGGGGCTGAGATACTGCTGGCTTTCGCGGCGCAGTGACCCGTTGAACCTGATCCAGTTCATACTGGCGTAGGGACGGTGCAAGCGCTCTGCGGGAGTTCACGCCCGAGGTCCTGTTTCGGCAGGTCGACAGAAGCGTCTTTTCATCCTTCCGGCACAGAACTGGGTCTCCAATGCATGAGCAAAGGAGCCTCAAGATGAATGCCCTCACCCCAGCCGTCTCAACGGGGCCGCTGCCTGCTTCGCGTAAGATCCACAAGCCCGGTGCCATCCACCCGCAGATCAGGGTGCCGATGCGCGAAATCTCCGTCCATCCGACAGCCGGCGAACCGCCCGTCACCGTCTACGATCCGTCGGGCCCCTATACCGATCCGGCTGTCGAAACCAGCATCGAAAAAGGCCTGGCCCGGCTTCGCCACGAATGGATCTTGGCGCGCGGCGATGTCGAGGTCTGCGACGGCCGCCATGTCCGGCCGGAGGACAACGGATTCGCGACGGGCGAACGCCTGACGCCAGAATTTCCCATCCGCCACCGACCGCTCAGGGCCAAAGCAGGCAAGGCGGTGACGCAGCTTGCCTACGCGCGCGCCGGCATCATCACACCCGAAATGGAGTTCGTCGCCATCCGCGAGAACCTTGGTCGCGAGATCCTGCGCGGCAAGCTTGAGCGCGACGGCGAGGCTTTCGGCGCGACGCTGCCCGATTTCGTCACGCCCGAATTCGTGCGTGACGAGGTGGCGCGCGGACGGGCGATCATCCCCGCCAACATCAACCATCCCGAGAGCGAGCCAATGATCATCGGCCGCAATTTCCTGGTCAAGATCAACGCCAATATCGGCAACTCCGCCGTCACATCGTCGATGGCGGAAGAGGTCGAAAAGATGGTGTGGGCGATCCGCTGGGGCGCCGATACGGTGATGGACCTGTCGACCGGCCGCAACATCCACAACATCCGCGACTGGATCGTGCGCAACGCGCCGGTGCCGATCGGCACGGTGCCGCTCTACCAGGCGCTCGAAAAGGTCGGCGGCATTGCCGAGGATCTGACCTGGGAGGTCTACCGCGACACGCTGATCGAACAGGCCGAGCAAGGCGTCGACTATTTCACCATCCACGCCGGCGTGCGGCTGCATTACATCCCGCTGACCGTCGACCGGGTGACGGGTATCGTCTCGCGCGGCGGCTCGATCATGGCCAAATGGTGCCTGCACCATCACCGGGAGAGCTTCCTCTACGAGCACTTCGCGGAGATCTGCGACATCGCCAGAGCCTACGACGTCTCCTTCTCGCTCGGCGACGGCCTTCGTCCGGGCTCGATCGCCGATGCCAACGACGCGGCGCAGTTCGCCGAGTTGGAAACGCTCGGCGAGCTGACGCAGATCGCCTGGGCGAAGGATTGCCAGGTGATGATCGAGGGGCCTGGCCACGTGCCGATGCACAAAATCAAGGCGAACATGGACAAGCAACTCGCCGTCTGCGGCGAGGCGCCGTTCTATACGCTTGGACCGCTGACGACCGACATCGCGCCGGGCTATGACCACATCACCTCAGGCATTGGCGCCGCGATGATCGGCTGGTTCGGCACCGCCATGCTCTGCTACGTCACGCCCAAGGAGCATCTCGGCCTTCCCGATCGCAACGACGTCAAGATCGGCGTGATCACCTACAAGATCGCCGCCCACGCCGCCGACCTGGCGAAGGGCCATCCGGCAGCGAAAGTCAGGGATGATGCGCTTTCCCGCGCGCGCTTCGAGTTCCGCTGGGAGGACCAGTTCAACCTGTCGCTCGATCCGGAAACGGCGCGGTCCTTCCACGACCAGACTTTGCCCAAGGAAGCGCACAAGGTGGCGCATTTCTGCTCGATGTGCGGACCGAAATTCTGCTCGATGCGTATCTCTCACGACATCCGTGCCGAGGCGCAGAAAGAGGGCATGGCGGCGATGGCGGCGAAATACCGCGAGGGCGGTGATCTCTACCTGCCGGCGGACGAGACCGGGGCACCGCTCATACCTCAGCCACGTGAGCCATCATGAAGGTCTTGGTCAAAGGAGCGGGCGTTGCTGGCCTCACCGCCGCCTTCGAGTTCGCCGCACGCGGCGCGGCGGTTACCGTTGCCGAGACAAGGCCTGCCCTTGGGGGCAATGCGTCGTGGTTCGCCGGTGGCATGTTGGCGCCGTGGTGCGAGCGTGAAAGCGCCGAGCAGCCGGTGCTGGATCTCGGAAGCGACGCCGCCGACTGGTGGGACGCCGCAACGCCAGGCTTGGTAGCACGACGGGGAACGCTGGTCTTGGCCGCGCCGCGCGATGCGGGCGAGCTCGACCGGTTCGCCAGCCGCACGACGGGCTATCGGCGCGTCGAGGAAGATGAAATTGCCTTGCTGGAGCCCGACTTAGCCGGCCGCTTCCGCCGCGGATTGCTGTTCGCCGATGAGGCTCACCTCGACCCACGCCCGGCGATGGCGGCACTTCATGACAAGCTTGCGACCATGGGTGTCAAATTCCACTTCGGCTGCGACGCCCGGCCTGTTTCGGGTTTCGCCCGTCAGATAGACTGTATGGGAATGGCAGCGGCCGATGACAGGCTGCGCGGTGTTCGCGGCGAAATGCTGATTCTTCGCACGCCTGATGTCTCGCTGTCGCGGCCGGTCCGTTTGCTTCATCCACGCTTTCCGCTTTATGCCGTGCCGCGCACCGATCACCGTTTCATGATCGGAGCGACGATGATTGAAAGCCAGAGTGCCGGACCGGTGACGGCGCGTTCCATAATGGAGCTGCTGGGTACCGCCTATGCCCTCCACCCGGCCTTTGGCGAGGCCGAGATCGTTGAAACCGGTGTCGGCGTCCGCCCAGCCTTTCCCGACAATTTGCCGCGCGTCGAAACCAAGGGTGAAATCATCGCGATCAACGGGCTCTATCGTCACGGTTTTCTCCTGGCTCCCGCCATGGCGCGCCAGGCTGCCGACCTGGTTTTCACTCAAGACAGAACCAAGGAGCTTGCTCATGAAACTGATGGTCAACGGCGAAGCGCATGAGGTTGCCGCCACCACGCTGGCCGAGCTGCTTGCCGCGCTCGACTATGAGGGCGATTGGCTCGCGACCGCCGTCAACAATGACCTCGTGCACAAAGCCAACCGGGCGGAATTCCAGTTGAACGACGGCGACCGGATTGAAATCCTCTCGCCCATGCAGGGCGGCTAGGCCATGATCGAGCTTTATGAAGCCGAGCTTCCGTCGCGCCTGCTTCTTGGCACGGCTCAATATCCTTCGCCGGCCATCCTTGCCTATGCAGTCAGGGCTTCGGGCACGGCGGTGGTGACCGTCTCGTTGCGCCGTGAAATGGCAGGCGGCAGGGCTGGCGAAGAATTCTGGTCGTTGATCCGCTCGCTTGGTGTCAGAATCCTGCCCAACACTGCTGGCTGCCACTCCGTCAAGGAAGCGGTCACGACCGCACAAATGGCGCGCGAAGTCTTCGGTACGAACTGGGTCAAGCTCGAAGTGATCGGCAACCATGACACCCTGCAGCCGGATGTTTTCGGTCTGGTCGAAGCCGCCCGCATCCTGTGCGAGGACGGTTTTGCTGTATTCCCCTATATCACCGACGACCTTATCGTTGCCGAGCGGCTGCTTGCGGCGGGCTGCAAGGTCTTGATGCCGTGGTGCGCGCCGATCGGTTCCGCTCTCGGACCGATCAACATCACGGCGCTGCGCTCGATGCGCGGACATTTCCCAGATGTTCCGCTGATCGTGGATGCGGGGCTCGGACGGCCGTCGCACGCGGCAACCGTTATGGAGCTCGGCTTTGACGCCGTACTCCTGAACACCGCGGTCGCCAAGGCGGCCGATCCGGTCGGCATGGCGCGTGCGTTCGGCAAGGCGGTCGAGGCCGGTCGTGAAGCTTTCAGCTCGGGTATGCTTGAACCGCGCGACGTCGCCGTGCCGTCGACGCCGACCATCGGCAGGGCCGTTTTTTCATGAAGCTCGATCCCTTCTACCTGATCGTCGACAGCGCTGACTGGGTCGAGCGGCTGGTCCCGCTCGGCGTCAAGCTGGTTCAGTTGCGCATCAAGGATAGGGACGAGACCACGCTGCGGTCGGAAATCCGCCGCGCGAACGGCGTCTGCGCGGTCCATGGTTGCCAACTGATCGTCAACGACTATTGGCGCACGGCAATTGAGGAAGGCTGCGACTTCGTCCATCTCGGCCAGGAGGATTTGGCTGCGGCCGACCTGCTGGCGATTAAGTACGCCGGATTGAAGCTCGGGCTTTCCACGCACGATCATCTAGAACTGGAAACGGCCATCGCTGCCGAGCCCGACTATATCGCGCTCGGCCCCATCTATCCCACCGTCCTGAAGCAGATGAAATGGGCGCCGCAAGGGCTCGAGCGGATCAGCGAGTGGAAGCATCGGGTGGCGCCGATCCCATTGGTCGCCATTGGCGGCCTCAACCCCGATCGGCTCGACGGTGTTTTCGCGGCTGGTTCGGACACCGCGGCGGTGGTCACCGACATCACGTTGAATGCCAATCCCGAAGCGCGCACGCGAGAATGGATCGAAAAGACAAAGCCATGGCGCTGAGGCGAGAACCGCATGTGCTCGTGGTCGGCGGATCTGACTCCAGCGGTGGGGCTGGAATCGCACGCGATATCGAGACGATCTCTTCCATTGGCGTGCGCACCTGCCTTGCTGTCACCGCGCTGACGGTGCAGACGCACCATGCGGTCATGGAAATCCACTCTATGCAACCCGGTCTGGTGGCCGGTCAGATGCGTGCGGGGTTGCAGGCCAACAAAGTGGCGGCCATCAAGATCGGGATGCTCGCCACGGTGGAGATCGTCATTGCGGTTGCCGGAGTGCTGCGCGAAAATCCGCAGGTGCCGGCAGTGCTCGACCCGGTGCTGGCCTCGACGTCAGGCCGGGCGCTCCTGGAAGCCGGCGCCATCGCCGCCCTGAAATGCGATCTGATGCCATTTTGCCGTCTGGTCACCCCCAATCTCTTCGAGCTGGCACTCCTTGTTGGCTCGGAGCGGGCAGTGGATGAGGACGGCGTAGTGTGGCAAGGCCAAGAATTGCTGGCAGCCGGCGCGCGGGCTCTGCTGATCAAGGGCGGCCATGCATCGGGACCGCAATCAACCGATATTCTGTTGCGCCCCGATCACGAACCAGTCCGCTTTGACACGCCGCGTCTTGCCGCATCGATGCGCGGGACGGGCTGCATGCTGGCCAGCTCGATTGCGGCACATCTGGCGAAGGCGCAATCAATCGAGTACGCCGTGCGCCAGGGCAAGCTCTTTGTGTTAGAAAAGCTTCGGAAAACCCCAGCCGAATAGCCGTAGAGACGGCTCAAGCGTTCAGCGGCTGACGCTGAAATGGAAGCCGTAGCCCTCCTGCCCTTTTTTCACAGCGCGTGACGGAATGAGGCCGCTTTGCAGATCGGAATTCAGCGGCGCCGAGACAAGCTGCCCTGCCAGGCCGGGAAAGTAACGGGACTCTTCCTGCGGCGAAGCGCACTGCCAGTCAGGCATGGGGATGCACTTGTGCCTCCTGGCGAGTGTGAGGCCGCAGGAGTGAGGCATTTCAGCGCGGCGGGGAACGCCGGATCTGGCCCCGCAGTGCTGGAGCAAAGCAAAGGCCGGTTTGAGACGATTCCGGGGATTTCTACGAGGCTGCTCGCGACGCCGGCATTGAGTTCTACCAGCTCCTGAGCGGCATACGCGACCAAACCCGGTTGAGTGTCACCGCAGGGATGTTCCACGAGTGGGACAAACAGCTGCGGGACTGGCTGGTCCGCGAATTACGAAACTGGCATCGAGGGGATACGGCAGCTGCGAAGGTCTGGTCAGCGGATTTCGCCAAGATTGCAGACCTCCTGGAAAGTTTCGGCTGGAAAGTCCGAAGCACGGACTACTTCAAGACGCTCGATGCGTGCCGGTTGGTGGTCAACGTCTACAAGCACGGCGCCGGAAAATCGCTGGATGACCTGAAGAAAACCTGCTCCGAGTATCTAGACGATCCGCTCAAAGGCACTCGGCCGCCGTGGTCAGAGAAACTGCTGAACCACACGCACCTCAAGGTGAGCGATGACCAGTTCCAGACGTTCTCAGACGCGATTGTCGCGTTCTGGCGCGACGTCCCGGCAATGCCGTAGGTGGCAGCAACAGGTTCCTGATTGGTTTGAAAGGCCATTCTCAGTGATCGCGCCCAACGATAAGCATGCCAAGGTTTTACCCTCGCATATATCTTCGCTCCCGCTCCCGGCCATAAATTCTGCCACATATCTGCATTGCCGGGAAAGGTGCCATGCGTAACGCATTGGTCGATGGGCGAAGATTCCGCCCGCAAGCGGGTTTCGGGGGCTCTTGCCCGCATTGCGGTACAGACATGATCCCGCGCGCGGCAGCGTCTGGGTTTGGCATTAGGCCAATAAACGAACACGTCGTTGGGTCAGCAGACACCTATCTGTTCGGCCGGTCAGACCGCCAAATTCGGTTCATTCAGAATTGGATGGGTACCGACCAAAATGAATCCCTAATCGACCGACTTCACAGAAAACGAAGCGATCTCCGGCCCTGACGAGCGAGTTTCGGCGTTGTCCGGGTGCTCCTGGATGAAAGATCGGGCTTCGCGCCTCATTTGGACAACGCCGCCAGGTAACCGTTTCCCTGAAACCTGCCCTTCATTCAGATTTGCAACATCAACGACTACCGGCTTCCTAGACCTACTTGGAGCCAATCGGAGGACAGCCGTGTCGGCGCCAGCCCGACCGCAAATTGCGGCCGACCCCATGGCAAACGTTGATTAGCCAATGAACTTGATCCACAGGCGCTTGAACCATGCGACGATGGCCCTGAGCCCCTTCGGCTGGGCGCCGCGCTTGAGCAGACGGTCATGGACGCGGCCCGCTTCGATCTGCGCGCGAGACATCTTGCCGGCCCATTGGATGCGGCCGCTTTTAATGATGTAGTGCGAGCCACAAGGGAAGTCGTGATTGCCGATCGACGGCCATATCGAGGCTCCCTCGTCTTCCATAATGAGGTCATATTCAGTCGGAACGAGCGGTGTTGAAACCTCCTCGCCGCACCCACACGCGCAATTATGCAGCGCGACGTGGCATTCGCGCGACACGTAAAGGACACCGTCTTCCAGTTGTTCCGGAATGTCTTCGACGAAGACCGTTGTAAGACAATCCACCCGAGCCATCATGTCACCCGGTTTGTGATATTGTTGCCCTCGATCATGTATGTCGCGTTCCTTTCGTTGCGCTCATCACGATAGAAGGTCAGCCAGCGTTTCCAGCGCATGACCGCCATAATCGCGTTCAAAGAATTGAGTTCGGCGATCTGGATTTCGGTTCCGTACACATCGGCCTCTTCGTCGTCGTCACCGAACGACAGATGGGTAGCCACTTCCGCCCACGGCATGCCAGGGGCAATAAACGTTGCCCTTGCGCAACCGTCGAGCGTGTTGTCGTCCAGCCCTATACCTATGCCAGTGTCGACGAATGCAATGCCCAGGCGAACCAGCCCTTCGGCAATCACGCGCCGCGACGATCCCTTATCAACGCAGACAAATACGAAGTCATAGGCTGAAAATTCGTCAATGTTGTCAGCCGTCACTCGAGTGGTGTGCGGCTTCACGCCCTTGTGCATGCGCGCGTAGAGCGCAGCGTAATAATCTACCTTGCGGGGGAAATTCTTCGCTAGCACCAGTTCAGGAGCACCAGGCGAACGGAAAAGATTGTGGTTGAGAAGCTGGTCGTCATCGTAGATGTGGATCTCGGCAACACGGGTCTTGGCGGCGAGGTCGAGCAGATAGGCACCGGTTCCGCCGAGGCCGATGATCGCGATGCTGCCCCTGAGTTTGCGGTTGGCGGCGAGGATTCCGTAGCGGACTGACGCAGAATCGGGAATCGCGAAGGGACTATCGTCCTCCGCACTGGCCAACGTGACGCCTGTACGCGCGTTGGCGGTCTTGTCGTGAGACCGCGCAGCAGCACCGAGGTGAGACTCATAGGTGACAACCTTGTCGTAAATGTTGGCATACTGGCCGGTGCCTTCTGGCTTCGACGAGAAATAATGGTGGACCTTGATGTCCGACCCCACAGTCGCTTCCTGACTATTATGGATGATATTTGTCATTGGCGTGCCATCGCGATGGCAAGGCGTCTCGCCGGCGAACCACATGGTGTGGTCCGTCAGTGGAGTCGAGGTCAGGCCTTCCGTATCCAGCGACAGAGTGCAGACAAGTGTGCCTCGACCAAGCGACATGTCCCGCTTCACATAGGGCACGCTGTGAACGAGGAGGACGAGGTCGCGCATCTCAAGCTCAAACCCCTCGTCCAGCAGTTGCTTCAGATGTGGATCACGACTTATCAGATCGGCGGACATTGAAGACCATCCCATTCTTGACTTCGATCTTTTCGCCCTCCACCAGATCACCTTCCGCGCCGTGTACACCTTTCAGGTAAGTTATCGTGTACTTGAATTTCTCGAAGTCGGCGTCAGGGTAGGCGAGAAGTGCGACTTCGCGATAGCTGAGCTTTTTCTTAGGCACCGTACGCGGTCGCCCGTTGACCTTGATGACCACCGTCTTCGCTTCGCGGCTGCGGATGCGCTCGACTCCCTGTCCGCTCAGAGTCACCTCGCCATCAGTGGGAATGACCGCGTCGCCGGCGCTGTCCAGGATTAGCTCGAGTTCCTCATCGATGCTGGCGTAACGGTAGATGTCAGCTGCGGAGAGTTTGGCCGACCCCCATTCCCAGCCGCGCTCGTTGACGGTGAGGGAGAAGGTCCGATCGCCTTCGAATGAAAGGAACTCCGGCTGCGGCATCTGTCGCAGGTCGGTCTGCTCCTCAAGCCCGATCGAACGCGTGGACCCGTCCGCAATCTGGATGAGAATATAATCGCTAGCTGGATTGAGCCCGCCGATGGTGCGGACCTCGCGACCTGAGATTATGGCGTCATTGGTGGCGATCACGCGACCATCCAGCTTATATGTAAAGTCCGTTACGTCAGGCATTGAAGCCTCCTTGTTTCTCATTCTGCACAAATCATATATGGATTTTTTAGCCAATGTCTAGCTATTAATTAGCTAATTAATGATTGTTTTTTGATTGACAGATATGGACTTTATAGCTACATGGAGGATGCTGGTTAGGGAGAAACGCCTGTGAAGCGTACGATGACGCTTAATTTGTCGGACGCAGAAATGAGCGTCCTTGAAACCATGTGTGAAGAAAAAGGGTTGTCTAAAACCGCACTCGTTCGCCAAGCGCTGCGGCTCTACAAATCAGTCGACGATCGACTGGCGCGGGGCGAAAAGGTATTCGTCGAAAGCGCGGATAAATCAGAAAAAGTAGAGCTGATGGTTCTATGAAAGAGCTGATCGATCGAGTCTTTCTCAAAAATCGTGCCACAGGCCTGTACGAAGATGCACACCTGTATCATGGCTTGGACAGCACGAATCTCGCGCATATCGAAGGACGCTGGCGACCTCTTTTTGAGTTGCGTCGGAGGGAGGCTAAGGCTTCCCTTCAGACGTTAGCAGAGGTCAATGCTGAAGACGCCCATTGGGAATGGGGCAAGAAGGCGCTGGCTGCGCTGAACGACCCCTTCCTGTTCGATTTCTTCGTGCTTGAATGTGGTGGCAGTACCCAAGCCATCATGATGACGCGCAAAGGCGGTCAGGATTGCTTCAGTCGCCACCCCGAGCATCAGCGAGCGCCGCTGATCTATGTGGAGTTTTTGGCGACGGCTCCATGGAACCGACCAAAGTTGGTTGCTGACCCGACTTACAAGGGCGCGGGCCGTGTGCTCATCGGTACGGCAGTCAGCTTGAGCCTAGAAGAGGAATTTGGTGGCCGAATTGGCCTGCATTCACTTCGTGGCGCAGAAGTTTTCTACCGGGATGCGATCGGAATGACGGATTTCGGAACGGATAGCGAAGGAGTACATAAAGAACTTAGATACTTCGAGCTTTCCAGCAGGGATGCTGCGACTTTCCTATCCGTGCAACACTAACAAGAGGAGTCGACCATGAAATTACATTTCACTGCCGATTGGCTGCGCAGCCATATCGAACATGATCCGGATGTCGATTGCGACGTGGGGCTCCCGCTCCGCGACGCAGCTCCGCTTGAGCGTCTTATGCAGGAGAAGTCTCGTCATCAAGCAACTGCGGGGCAGCCTAATTCGGCTGCCCCCGAACAGAAATCTGCTGTGTTGTTTAAGTTGGTGCATCAGCTTCGACGCAAGGACGGTTTAAGCATTGCGCAGTTGGCTGCCAAAATTCGTGTTGATGCGGCGGAATTGGAGCAGGTGGAGAAGGATCCCAACTATGTTCCAGGCCCGCGTACCGTTCATCAGCTAGCCGAGTTTATTGGGGTTTCAGCACGTGCTGTAGGACTGCTGACTGCGGCGGCGTCCGCGCAGAATGACAATCTCACCGAAGCGGTGCATCGTTTTGCTGCGAGTTCAGACGACCTATCGAAACTAAGCCAGGCTGAAAGGCGCGACCTCAACGATTTCGTTAAGGTACTGGCGTCAATCGATAAGAAGAATGGATGACCATGTCTGCGATTGAGCCGATAATCGGGAACTTTGAGCGCCGAGATATCCATGAGCACATATCACGTTTGCTACGTGATCTCGGCAATCCAGAGCCCCCATTAAGGCTCGAGCAGGTGCGCGCGCTGCAAAAGCTTGACCTTACCTATTATAGCAAGGCGAACTTGAGCCTATTAGATGAGATCGCCCACAGGGCGCGAATGGCTGGGAACGAGATCACCAGCACGGCTAAGCGCATGGTCGATGTAGTCCAGCAATATGGCCTTCGTGGTATCCTAATGTTGAAGGAAGGCGACAAAAGAATCTTCATCGATGACGAGGTAGCCGAGCTAAAGCGACGCTTCCTCATCGCACATGAAATTACACATGACCTTCTACCGTGGCATCGCTCCCTGCTTCTGGGCGACAACGAGTCCACGCTGAACCCAACATTCCATCAGGCAATGGAAGCAGAAGCTAACTATGGCGGACGCCATCTCTTGTTTCTCGGAGGAAGGTTTCGACCGGAAGCGCTGGACTGCTCATTGGAATGGAAGAGTATCGAGCAGCTTCGCAAGCGCTATGGGAACACACTTACAACAACACTTTGGCAAATGGTTTGTGAACGCGACCCGGAGTTTCCTGCCTTCGGCGTTGTCAGTCGGCATCCGTATCACAGAGATATTTGCGAGAAGGCGGGGAATGACAATGTGGCATATTTTCCAAGATCGATAGCTTTAGCTGAGCACTTTCCCGGAATCACCACCACAGTTGCCTATTCCGCGATCTGCGATCACGCAACGAACCGCAAACGGGGTCCAGTAGGCGAAGGCGAAAGCATCTTTTATGATGCGAACGGCGAACCCCATGTATTCTGGTTGCACAGCTTCTCAAACACCTACGATCTGCTCACTTACTGCATCTACAAGAAGAAACACCAGCGCATTTTCCCTGTCGGCTATAGGGCAGCCTAGGCACAGGCAGACGGTTATCTCAACGGCAGCTTGCCCATATGTAAGCACACCACCGCTGTTTCGCTTGCGGCATATTTCTTGGCGGACGTCGCTTATTGTCGGCGCGACATTGGTATGACCTCGCCGAGCTGGCCGGACGGCCCCTCACCGCGGGTCGGCGCCACGAGCTTCAGCTTCACGACGCGAGCAGGCTCTTGCGAGAGCCAGCCCGGAGGAAGTGCAGCCAAGCTCTCAACATCATGAGCGAACAACGGCAGATCGTGCCGAAGCTCTTCCTTGGACAGCCCCCGTCATCCACCACGGTCCGAAATACATCAGCCAGTAACGTAGGTTGCTGCAGCGGCCAAACGTCATCGTAGGGCTCGGATCCTGAGTAGCCCTTGGCGCTGTAGCTACGATAAAGGCGGGTCGCTCCCTCGGCATCGACAATGCAGAGGCGTTGGAGACGCATGATCTGAGCCTTGATGGACACGCGCCAGCGAACCTTCTCAGCTCCCAAAGCGAGGCACTAGTGACCTCAGCCGAGAACTGACTCGCCGGCAGAAGCAACGCTGAAGCGAACCGATGAGCTTGGTCTTAGATCAGCTTGAAGTTCTCGACAAGCTCATCCTCGGACACTGCACGGTGCAGCAAGAGGTGGGCCAACTCGTGCGCGGCATCAAATTGTCTTCGCGCGAATGACTGCGCTAGAAGTACGTGTGGGCGACGATCAGATCCCCACCTGCTTAGCCCATCCAACTGTGTGGTTTCCATTGGTTCGCTCGCCACGACGACGCCGATCTGCTCCAGCAGAGCAACTACGTTGGGGTCGGTCGCAATCCGATTCCCCAGTGCTCTCGCGCTGTTTGGGCAATGCCCTCCAGATCCTCATCCCCAGGCTTCGGTAGCCTAAGCCGTTGAGTAAATCTGGCAGGTCGACTTCAGGGAGAAACGCATAATGGCCGGCAACTGCCGTAATGTCTTCAAGCCAGCGGTTGACCGGATAATCCTTGGTCACAGCCACGCCCTGTAGGTGCGGCCCTCGTCCAGCAGCAACCGCAACGCCCCCAGTCGCCGCCCTCCGGCGACGACTTCGAACTTGGCTCCCTTCGGGGCCTTGCGGGTCAAAAGGTTATGGATGAGGCCATGGGCCTCGATGCTGGCGGCCAGTTCGGCCCTACCTGCGGGCGGGATAGTGATAACTGCGGTATTCATGGACTTGCTCGTGTTGATTTCAGGGATTGACCTGATGGGTTCAGGTCCCCTGAACCCCTGCCTCGCGGCGAGTAGCGGGGAGCGAGGGGGGGGGCAAGTCCCGGGGGCGGAGGGGTCTCCCCGGTCTGCACCTAGCGAAGCGGAGGAAGATGGGGGAACCCGCCCGCGGCGGCTTGCTGGGGAGAGAGGGCCGCGCGCCTCTCTTCCCGCTACATAGGAGAGGTGCCGCTAGGCACATCCATGTCGGCGCAGCCGTGCCGCGAAGCGGCCCAAGAAAGAAGAGCGTACAAAACGGAAGCACCTAAATGCCCGCCAGCGGGACCAAGTCAGATCGGTGCAGGAGAAAGACCGTGGCCCTGAGACCGGCTCAACAGGGCGGCCGTAGGAGCATCAGCAACGCGCCGCCGTCAGGCGGGATGCGGAACGGACGGCCCCCCGGCGAAGGGCGCCGTTCTCTTTGAGCTGCGACCCTGGTGAGCGCCTTCGTGCCTAAAGCTGTGCCGTCGGGCTAAGTTTCAGCTTCAGATCGTTCTGAAAAGCCGAACATGGTTCGTCGAGTAACCCTTGAGGGAAGGATCCTTGTCGGGTTCCCTGTTTTTCGACAAAATCGCCCTGCAGAATTTATATTGCGTGATTTGGCGGCATCGCACTGCTGGGTGTCCGCCTTATAGCAAGCGTGGACCAAAACGGCTCCCACGTAATCATGCTCGACGTTGTTGGAAGAAAGGTGGGTCTGAATGTCTTGGAGAATGGCAACTCCATGGGACATCCCATCTGCTCCGGAGTAGGTCATTACGAGTTGACCGGGTCGTTCAAAGCCGCTTACCGAGCCGCTCCCTGCAACGTTCTCGTAGGTGCCAGACAAATCCGGGGCCGACGTGAATGTCACCTTGAAGGGGTGCCCCAGGCCGACGGGGGTGACATCCGTAAAGTCGGGACCGTAGTACACCGAGAGATCACGCAGTATGGAGATGATAACCCGATTGCGGCTTTCAAGTGTCCTCGCATCCCCCGAGGGCGCCACCTGATCTCTCGGGCAACCTTGTTCGGCGCCGCAGTTATTGAGGCGGCCGGCTTGGAAGCAGCGCCATCTCCTCTTCGCTGGCACTGTCGGCGCAAGCGTCCATGAGCTTCAAATAGAGCTCGAAATGCTTGTCATCATATGCGGTTAGGCTTTCCGACCAGGGGACTTCCGTTGCAATGGTTGGATCAGGCGTTGGGCGCGATCTGCTTTTCATCCATGTCTCGCTTTGGCGATAAACCAGGCCCCCGTTCCAATTCAGAATATCTCCATCTAGCGCACTTTCAACCGTTCTCGGCCTTCTTCGGACAGTCCCCAATCGTTGCATATGGTCGTGGGTTCCAAATTGGCGCACGGCTGCTCGCGACCAATACATCCTCAACTTGGCGAGGCGATGTAACGCCCGGCTGAACCAGAATGGCGCGGGTATTGAGCATCGCCGATTGGATCGAACCTCTTATTTTAGCTTCGCGATAATCTTGTCTGGCTGCTTGCAAGCGTCCATCATGCCGCCGTACATACGCTTAAGGATCTCGCCCATCACCGTACGAGCAGCAAACATTTCCAAAATCGATCTTGCAACTTGAGGCTTTGCGTTACTGCATAGCTGCATTGCACAAAATGTGTTTGCGCATTGCACAACTTTTAGCCATTAAGCTTACAGCTGATGCACGCGATGGTTTCCTCCCATTCCATGGTATCAGCTGTTCCCCTCTGAAGGTTTTGACTTTACACCTAAAGGGCCTCGGTTTTCCGATGCCCTTTTTTTGGCGGTCGCCACGTCGTTAATGGAACGCGGCTCGATCGCCGGTTCAGCCATCAGGCTTTGGAACCCGTTCTGCCCGGCCGACCCCTCCCGACAACAGTCTGACCTTCGCCAGCCTTCTACGGGCAAGCGTTCGCGCCAAAAGTTCAAAGCCGCGTCCGTAACATTCGACGATGAAAGCCAATGTCATCAGGTCGAGCAGAAACTCGTCGATCGCATGTGTGAGCGCATCAGACTTTTGTCCGAACTGAAGGAGCAGGGCGCGCGCGTCTTCGATCGCGGCCTGGCAATCGTCTGCATCTATCAGGGAACTGATCCTGTCAAAGATCTGCAAGCGTCCTCACTTTTCGGAAGCCACACTCAGCATCGAACGCCGCTGATGAGTGAGTTTCCAACAAAAGAACAGGGTAACGTTTCGCGAAAAATCGCTCGGCAGCGCGTCGATCGAGCATGATGCCTCAAATGACATGTGAATCCCGGCTCACCAAGATGTCGTTGAAGGCGAGTGAGCCGGCCCATGTCTGCGTCCCGGCCGCCTGACAACTGGTCAGGAGGAACTGTGGCCACATTCGTCGTAGGCAAATGGGCCATCTATTCTTAAGCCGCCACGGTTCAGCCTAGATTACATGGGAAGCGACAATAACGGAAAGAAAAGGTTCGCAAAATGAGTAGGGTGGCTGGATCAAACGAAGATTTGGCTGCACCAACGACCTTTGGGCCACTTCTGCAGCCCACCTTTCGCTCGATCTGGCTCGCCACGCAGGTTTCAAGCCTCGGCTGGTTGATGCAGACTGTCGCCATCAGCTGGCTGATGGCAACGATCTCGACTTCCGATCTGATGGTTGCGTTGGTTCAGGCTTCATCGAACCTGCCCGCCTTCGTCTTGTCTGTCTTCGCCGGGGCTCTCGCTGACAATTTCAGCCGGCGCCGGGTCATGTTCGCCGGTCGGTGCCTTATGGTGACTGCCTCCGCGATGCTGACCGCATCGCTGGCGCTGGGCTTTGTCAGTCCGTGGATGATCCTCGGCTTCAGCTTCTTGATCGCAAGCGGCGGTGCTCTCAATGATCCGGCCTGGCAAGCGTCGGTTGGCGATATTGTGGATCGACGAGATGTTCCCGCTGCCGTCACCCTGCTTTCTGTTGGATTCAATACCGTCCGGACTGTGGGCCCGGCGCTCGGCGGCATTGTAGTTGCCTCGTTTGGCCTTATGGCGGCATTCGCGGTGACCACGCTCACCTATTTCGTACCCTTGGCCACTATTTGGCGCTGCAAGTGGAAGGTTCGTTCTTCCCCTCTTCCACGCGAGTCGATGAGGACGGCGATCTATGACGGGCTGCGCTTCACGGCGATGTCATCGGAAATCAAGGCCGCGATCGCGCGCGGAACCCTCTTTGGCCTGGCGAGCATCGCCATACTCGCGCTGCTGCCGGTGGTTGTCCGCGACCAGCTGGGAGGAGGCCCGCTTGCCTATGGCGCGCTCATGGCTGGCTTCGGGACCGGTGCCGTTTTCGCCGGCCTCTCCAACAGCCTGTTCAGACGGAGCTTGTCGCAAGAAAGGCTGATGAGGCTCTCCTGCGTCGCCTGTGCGGCGTGTTCTCTCTCCCTGGCACTGACATCTTCGATTGCCGTTGCGGCAATTGCACTCGCCTTGGGCGGCGCGGGCTGGGTGACCGCCTGGTCCGGGGTTGGTGTGAGCGTGCAGCTGGCGAGCCCGCGCTGGGTCGTGGGGCGCACCATCTCGATCTACTATGCTTTGATAGACGGCGGCATCGCGCTCGGCAGCTGGGTGTGGGGCACGGTGGCCGAAAACCATTCGTTGACCTGGGCGCTGGAGGGCTCCGCTGGAGCCCTGTTGATCGTCGCTGCAGCCGGCGTTCTCTTTCCTCTTCGAGAGCACCGCGACTCCGAGCCCGATCCCTTGGAGGAATTCGATGCCCCAGCTGTCTCTCTCAACTTGAAGCCGAGGAGCGGCCCGATCGTGGTCAAGATCGAATATCTGATAGCCGAGAGAAATCTCGAGGCCTTCCTCGACCTCATGCGGCAGCGGCGCCATGTACACAGCCGCGTCGGTGCTCGGAACTGGACGCTCCAGCGGAACCTGCAGAAGCCTATGCATTGGACAGAAACGTTCCGCACGCCGACCTGGACGGACTACCTTCGCCTCAATCATCGTCTGACGGAAGTGGACAAGGAACTGGACGAGCGTGTCTTTCAGCTGCACGCGGCCGAGACCCCACCTCAAATGACCCTTTCCATCGAGCGGCCGACAAGCTCGGCCCGCAAGCCCGAGCACTCAGCTTTTCGCCATCCCCGTCATTGAAGCCCGGCCGGCACAGAAAACGCGATTCTTGTCTATCGCGCTCAAACCGGTGCGGGAGACGGACAATCCACCAAAATTCGATGATGGGTGGCAGAGAAGAACCCCAGGCTGAGAGTGCGACCGATCGGTCCCGACGGTGAAGCGGAGCCTGGGGCTACAGCGGCACGCGACTATTGCCGCGTGTCACCTTTTGAATTTAAAGTCTTCCTCAGTCCGCCTCGCTGATCCGGGCCAACGCTATCTTGAGGTTGGCATTTTGTCCCGCCAGCTCGCTGAGACGATCACGTTCGGCGGCGACCACATCCGGACTGGCGTTGGCAACGATGCACCCGCGCGGAGCGTGCTGTTGCTGGAAGCAGGAAGGCATGATCGGCCAAAGCCGGGAGAGGTGCTGCCGGCAGTAGCGAATGGGCTGCTGCGTCAGCTTGGTGTCTGGACGCCGTTCGCCGAGGCCGGCTTCGTTGAAAATCGTGCGCTTGTTTCGGTGTGGGCCAATGAAGTTCCCAGCGAGCGGCACGGCATGTTTTCCGCTCAAGGTGCCGGCTGGCAGCTCGACCGGACGCGATTCGACCGGCTGATGGTGCAGGCGGCCAAGGCGGCAGGTGTGGACACGCGGTTTGGCTCGGCCGTGGGTTCGGCAGTGCGCGACGATCAAGGCTGGCTGCTCAAGCTGGCCGATGAAGCTATCGTTGCCCGCGCCGTGGTTTGGGCGACCGGTCCAGTTGGAGGCTGGCCCGATGTTTCGGCGCCAAGCTCACCATGCACGGACATCTTGCCGCCTACACACGCTTTTTCGACCGCGCACCGGGCGATTGCAGCATGGTCGTCGAGGCGCGTCCCGAAGGCTGGTGGTACAGCGCCGACTTGCGCGTGCCTCACCGATCCGGATCTGGGCAGCGAACTGCGCAAAGCCGGACATTGGTACCGCGCTTTAGCCGCAACGCAGTCCGTCGCGCCGCTCGTGCCGCCCAACGCAATCGAGACCGCCAGCATGATCAAGGCGGCGGGAACCGCAACGATCGATCCCGCCGCCGGTGACCGCTGGGTCGCGGCGGGCGACTGCCTGTTCTGTGCCGATCCACTGTCATCACGCGGGATCGTGCATGCACTCCGCTCAGGGATCCTGGCGGCCTACGCGGCATCGGACATGCTGGACGGGCGTGGCGATTCGCCTGCGCCCGCTATGCAAAATCGCCACACGCGGCTTTGCCGATTAGCTCCCGGCGCTGGCTGCCCACTATGCAGCCGCCGCGCAACGGGACACGCCTTTCTCGCAGCGGCGGCGCAGCCATGTCTTCCACGCGTCTAGCATCGAAGGAGGGAGGTCAGAGGTGGTCGCGGGACGGGGTGCTCGGCATTTATGAAGCGACCGAGCGCCAGCGAGTGGTCGTCGGCGGGCTCGATGGCGGCATCAGGTCAGGGAACTCGGCCTCCATGATCATCTCCGATTTAATTCAAATTTATCTGTATATATTGACGATTGCACTACCTTCACCTCGTAGACGGCAATGCGGGCGGGTAGAGAGGGTTCTATGATATGACAAGCGATTTTTCCGCCGCCCGAGTGCATTTAGATCGAGCGTATGACTACCTTTGTGGGGATGACCCGATGAGTCAAAGGGCCGCGAAGCCTTGGACCTGCTAATTGAGGCGGTTGCCGTCGAAGAGTTCAAGCAGCCACGCCAAAGCGCTGAGGTGCTAAGGTTTCCGATCGGGCGCCGCTGCTGAGGTAGTCTCCACGGCCGCCATGTAGCCTCGCGGGTGAGGCGCTCACGGCAGGGACTCGCCGCCCCGTGAGGGCCGGGAACGAACGCATTGGCAAACGGAAAGCCCACTTGCCAGACCAGCGCCCGGCCGGCGTGGCAAGTAGGCCGGCGGTTCCAAGCGGAGACATTGATGCCGGACTATGTTGTGCTTTGCATCGCATTAAGCTGCTGCGGGATATACGTAACGCCATCCCTAAACACATCGAATGCGGCAGCGACAGCGCGAATCCCAAAGCGATGCTCCCGCCGTACGCGGACAAAGCCGTTTTCGAAGTCCACTATCCCGTCCTTGGCCAGCATGGCCAAGCGCTCAGCCGAATCGCGAAGATGGATCGGATCAGATCCGTGGGCGACACAGATTGCCGGCACGTCAGCCTCGAAATCGCACATTAATCGCTCGATAATTGCGGCTCGCACGCGGTCGTCGTCTGTGAGGCGATGGCCCTTCGATGTCGCCAGTCGGCCAGCTGCGATGTGCCGGATGTAGGAATCCCGTGTAACTTCGTTTTGAACGTATCCTTGGCCGATGCGGCCGATAGCCGACGCGCCGAAACCGATCAGGGTTCTGCAGGTATCGGCCGAGTAGCCCAACGAGTTACGTCGCAGGCGACCTGTTTCCTGTGCCAGCGCGAGCTCGTCGTCCGGCAAGGCGAAATGGTCGAGCCCGATCTGTCGGTAGCCGGCGGCAATCAGCGTCACGGTGACAGCCGCATACTGTTCAGCGCGGGCAGCGCTGTCGGGAAGAAATTCCGCCTCGATGAGGCGCTGATTCTTTATTTGGGATGGGATGTGCGAGTAGCCGAACAAGGCAAGCCGGTCGGGGCGCATGGCGACCGCCGCCCTCACTGTTTCGACGCACGACTCCACCGTTTGACGCGGCAGGCCGTAGATGAGGTCGAAGTTGATGCGGCTTACTCCATGCCGGCGCAGCATTTCCACGGCAGCCGACGTCTGGGCCTCGCTCTGGATCCGGTTGATCGCTTTTTGAACAATGGGATCGAAGCTCTGTACGCCCAGGCTCGCGCGGTTCACGCCGGCCGCTCCCAAGCCTTCCGCCATCTCGGGCGTGAGCGTGCGTGGATCGATCTCGATGGCGACCGTAGCTGTTTTCGAGATGGCGAAGCGGCATCGCAGGAACTCCATCAGAGCGAGGAACTCGGCTGGTCCGATGAGAGACGGCGTTCCGCCGCCGAAATGTATGTCGCTCACGGGCAACGTCTTCGGCACTCGCACCGAAACCAGACGGATCTCGTCACGCAGCGCCGCCAGATAGTTGAGGATGGGCGCATCACGGCGGGTGATGGTGGTTGGGAAGCCGCAATACCAGCAGGCTGATCGGCAGAACGGAACGTGCAGATAGAGTGACACCGGATCATCAGCCGGCAGGTTCCTGAGCCATTCCTCATAAGCCTCGGCGCCGACCGCCCCAGAGAACTCCGACACAGCCGGATAGATAGTGTACCAAGGCAGCCGGGCCTCTCGAAATTTCGTGGTCTGCAACGGTCACCGTCCCATGCTGATAACATCCAACCTTACCGCTGCGCTCGCCTGCGTCTTTGCGCTATGTCAGTCCGTTCCGCTTTGGGCTCGAAATTTTTTAGCAATGGGCGCCGTTCAGTCTTGGCTGGACAGCGATGGTCTGAGCGCACTCGGTCAGCGTGGTGTTCCCGCCGCAACCCTCACGCGCACCGTTTTGTTCCACCGTACCTTCCCTTCATCTGCGCGTGGGAGATTCTTCTGAGCGCAGATGCCGCATCCGACGAGACAATACGGTGTTGGGACCAGACTTTGCTCGCCAGCTAGCGCCGCCCCATAGTGATCTCTGCCATCTCGATGAGCTCGTTGTGTGAATTGCTGGCAAGAAGCATTAGCTGTGGCGCGCCGCTTTCAGGACGAGAACCTGCTCGACGCGACCGTCAGGTCCGCCGCACTGCCAAGGCTAGCGCCTACTGATTCAGTGGTGCAAGGCTGCGGCGCGTGGTTATCGACCATCAGCTCGCCAAAGTGACGGCGTCGTACCGGGCGGTGGCCGCCGCATGATGCCTCAACGGCGGGGCTCACAGCAAACAATGCCGTCGCCATTAAGCCAAACTGTCGCGAAGCGAACAGACGAGCCGTAGCCGAAAGATTTGCCGTTCCTGCTTGGGTGGATCCGCAAGGCAAAAAGAACGGAAGCGGGAACCAAGGTCCGCCCGCACATTTGAGCTTCAAGCCGCAGCTGGGTCGTCAGGATGGTACGTTATTTGCAGTAGTACCCTTTGTAAGGCCCACCGCGGAGGTGAAAAGGGGTGATTGTATAAAAATGTTGTATGACCGTCCGGGAGTGATAACTGCTTAATATATGTGACAACAAGTCTCAGTCACATTCTAAATTCTCCTGAGTATTAGCACGACAGGTGCAGCAACACTCCTAGAATTCAGCTTGATGCGCTATCAATCGTTTGCTTAGCAAAAATCATTTATCGGTCTCGATTCCTTTTACTGTTTAGACGGAGATCAACAATGACCATTGGGAGCCTCCTCCTCGGCTCAACTGCGGCACTGATCGCCGCTTCCGACGCTCGCGCCGTGATCATCGTCCCCGAGCCTGATCCCACTGAGTACCTCAAGATCTGCGACGTCTACGGCTCCAGCTACGTCTATATTTCAGGCACCGAGACCTGCCTGCGCATCGGCGGCTATCTTAGCTACTACGTGGGCTTGGGCGATGTCGGATTGTTTTACCACGCAAGAACCTCAGATGTGAGGACTGGTGAGGATCAGGGTACATGGCAAAACAACACGCGCTTCACACTGAAAGCTTGGACCGGCCAGGAGACCGAACTCGGCACGTTGAAGACCTACACCGAAACCCGCGTGAATTTCGGTAACCGCCACACTTCGGTTTCGGACAGTTCTCGGTCCTATGCCTTCAACGGAGACAGCATCTTGACTTTCGCCTGGATTCAGCTTGGTGGCCTCCGAGTTGGTAAGGACTGGTCGGCCTTCGACATGTTTATTGGCGGCGCGGGTGACGTACTCAACCAGACGCCGGTTCCGTACGGCGCTTTGGATACCAATGTGGTCCAGTACTACTTCGACGCCGGGAACGGCTTTTCGGCCGTGGTTTCGCTCGAAGAAGGCTCAGGCGTGGTCGGCACAATCGACAACTACGCTCCGCACATAGTCGGCGGCTTGAAATACACACATGGCTGGGGAGCGATCACCGGCGTTGCTGGTTATGATAGCAACTACGAATCGGTGGCCGCCAAGGTCCGTGTCGACATCAATGTCACCAACGAACTGTTGCTGTTCGGAATGTTCGGCTACGGTTCCAATGGCAAGCTCAACGACGACCCCATGAACGCGATCGACGCTCATGGTCGCGGCTTCTATAAGATTTGGGGCGGGAACTGGGCTTTCTGGGCTGGCGCCGCTTACGAGCTCAACGAGACAACTTCGTTGAACCTTCAGCTCTCGGGTGATCAGCTCAAGAACTATGGTGTCGCTGGGAACGTCGCCTACGCGCTTCTTCCAGATTTCACAGTTACGGCTGAACTCGACTATGACCGCTACGGAGGCTCCGCCGTCGGAAAGGTGAAAGCTTCCGAAGTGAACTGGACCAATGCCAACAAGAAGAGCAGTGTCGGCGGTATCCTGCGTTTCGAACGCTCATTCTAATGCGATGAAGCGTTGAGCTCCGAGGTCCAGTTGATGCGCGGACATTTCCCCTACATTCCGTTGATTGTGGATCCACGGCTCGGACGGCCGTCGTACGCGGCGACCGTCATGGAGCTCAGGTTTGACGCCGTGCTCCTGAACACGGCGGTCCCGAGGGCGGCCGATCCGGTCGGCATGGCGCGTGCGTTCGGCGAAGCGGTCGATGCCGGTCGTGAAGCTTTCAGCTCGGGAATGCTCGAACCGCGCTACCCACCGACGATCGGCAGGGCCGTCTTCTCATGAAGTCGTGGACGTGCCGGCGGGATTGACCGGCTGGTGCCGCTCGGCGTGAGTCTGGTGCAGCTCCGGATAAAGGATATGGACGAGAAAGGACTGCAGACGGAAATCCGCTGCGCGAACGACGCCTGCGCGGTCCATGGTTGCCAAGTGAGCGTCAACGACTATTGGCGCACGGCAATCGAGGAAGGCTGCGACTCGTCCATCTTGGTCAAAAGGATTTGGCTGCCGCCGATGCTGACGATGAAATACGCCGGATTGAAGCTCGGCCTTTCGATCCACGATCACACCGAACTGCGCCAGTGGCCGAGCCGGAGTATGTGGCGCTCGGCCCAGTCTATCCAACTAGCCTCAAGAAGATGAATGGGCGTCGCAAGGGCTCGAGCGGATCAGCGAGTGGAAGCACCAGGTCGCGCCGATCCCATTGGTCTCCATCGGCGGCCTCAACCTGACCGGCTCGAAGGCGTTTTTCGAGGCTGGCGCCGAAAGCGCAGCCGTGGTCACCGACCTTGCGCTGAACGACGCCCCAGAAGCGCGCACGCGAGAATGGATCGAAAGACAGAACAATAGCGCTGGGGCGAGAACCGCATGTGTTCGTTGTTGTAGGGTCTGATTCCCGCGGTGGGGCTGGAATTGCCCGCGAGATCGAGACGATCGCTTGCCTTGACGTGCGCACCTGCCTTGCTGTCAGCGCGCTGACGGTGCAAACCCAGGAAGACGCCTTGGAAATCCAAGTTACGCAACCCGGTCTGGTGGCGGATCAGATGCGCGCTGCGCTTCAGGCTAACAGAGTGGCCGGCACCAAGGTTGGCATGCTCGCAACAGCTGAGATCATCGTCGCTGCGGTTGCCGCTGTGCTGCGCGAATATCGGGCGCATATCGACAGTCCAGATCCGGTGCTGGCTTCCACGTCAGGCGAGCGCTTCTTGAAGCAAGCGCCATCCCGCATCATGAAGTAGCATCTGATGCCGCTTGCCGTGTCGACACCCAATGTCATTGAACTGGCGCTGCTTGCCGGCTCACAGCTAGCGGCCAATGAGGTCGGCGCGCTTCAAGAAGGACCACAAGCCATCCCGTCTGCTGGACTACTCCTCCACCATTCGAGACACGGATGGTTCCTATCCAGACAATTGATTTTATCAATCTGCGACAATACCGCATAGCGGCGCCGGCGGAATGATCACCGGTAGCAAGACGAGCTGTTTTCAGTGGCCTGCAGGACGCGCACCGCGACCGAGGTACAAGCCAGCTCGTCTGCAGCCATGTTCGGATCGGCCCGCATCGGTGCGGGATTGCCGGCGGAACGCTCTATTCGTGCAGCTGTGACGGCAGTCATCTCACCGGGGCCATCCTGCCGATGGATGGCCGGCAGTCGGTGCAGCATGGGCTGACACTGTTCACGGAATGAAGCCGCTCGCGCTTCGGACGTTTGAAATGGAGGACATTAGCTTGGAACCGATCAGTCTCGACGAGCTTCTGGCCAGCGTCGGCAAGGAAGTCGGCGTGTCGCCGTGGCGGGTGGTCTCGCAGCGGATGATCGACCAGTTCGCCGAGTCCACCGATGACCACCAGTTCATCCACTGCGATCCGGAGCGCGCCAAGCGCGAGACGCCGTTCGGCGGCACCATCGCACATGGCTTCCTGTCGCTTTCGCTTTTGTCGGCGATGACTTTCGAGACCATGCGGCCGCTCGAAAACTGCAAGATGGGTGTCAACTATGGCTTCGAATCGCTGCGCTTCCTGGCGCCGGTGAAAACCGGATCGCGCATCCGCACCCGTTTCGTACTGGCCGACATCAAGGTCAGGCCGTCGGGCTGGGTGCAGACGGCGCTGGGCGTGACGATTGAGATCGAGGGCTCGAAAAAGCCGGCGCTGACCGCGCGCTGGTTGACGCTGACGCTGATCAAACGCCAGCCGGAGGCGGCCTGAATTGCTCAACGAGCGTCAGCAGAGACGATCTTCACGTGCCGGGGCGATGTAGGCGACCAGTGCGCACCGATCGGCAACGCGGCCACGGGGGTCGGCTAGATAGAGTGGCAGGAATGCCTAATCGGGGCTCCGTCTCGGAAGGGGCGTCGATGTATCGGAAGCGCTTCGGCTTTCGGCGCTGCATTCCTTCTTCACGAAGGTCCATGGAGAATTCCCGACCACGGGGTCGACAGATCGGCTTGTGATCGGAGTGGGCAGATCCTCCCCGACTGAACCTGCCAATAGAGTTATCGAGTCAACCGGGTCGAACTTGAGGTCGCGGGTGTCGCTGATCGGCTGCTCGTCGAGCTCGAGAGCTGCCAGCCAAAGGCAGAACACGGCGATGCCAAGAGCTCCGCAGTTGATGTGGACGCCCAGAGAGTACAGACCGACGAGTACCCGGCGGGCGAACTTGCTATTGGTAGCGCGCCAGACCAGTCGCGAGAAAGCCTCGATGAGAAGGCCCCCGAGCCGCACGCGGGATCGACTACAGTGGCGTTTGGCGAGAGGCCTTCGAAGACAAGATCGAGTGTAAGATGGACGAGCTCGACACGCGTATCGCGCAGTCCCTGCGATCGCGCCTTGTCCGCGGCGCTCGTGCGTGCGAACTGTTGGTAGATCGAGCTGACTAGATGAACCGGGATGGCATTAAAGCGGAACTGGAAGAGACGTCCCTGGCCGAACTAAGCAAGATCAATCCAGCCATCGCTAGAGGTAGGCGAACACGAGACGTTCGGACTCCGTGCCGCTGAAATCCTCAAATTAAATCGGCCGGACCGTTGGAGCTATCATCACCCGCTTGGCTTCCAGAGCTACGGAGCGGGTTGATTATCTGAACGTCCTCGAAGTCCTTTTCATTGTCGGTCACTACGACACACTCGTTGGCTTCAGCTATAGCGGCAATGATTGTGTCTAGGGCGCTCCGCGAACGGCCTCTGGCTTTGCCGTTGGCCATCAGCCGCGCCCACACGAGGCCAGCTTTCTCGTCGAACGATAGCACGCGGCCAGCGAACAGCGCTGGCGCGCCTTCGGAGCCCTCGAACCAAGTTTCAAGGCTGCTGCGCTTTTTCCCCTTCGGCTTCTCTAGGATGCCTCGGCGAATTTCGGCGACAGTAAGCGAAGCAATGAAGAGGTCTTCGTCCTTCTGCGCGCCCATCCAGGCCAGCAACGAGCCCGAAGGCTCCGGCTTTATGACGTTGCTGATGATATTGGTATGAAGAAGGTAGCGCGTCACAGGTCGATCTTGCGCCCCTCTTCGCGCGGCCGGCTGAGGTCGAGACTGGAGCCAACCAGAGGCGAGCGACGCAACGCGGCGAGAATGCTGCCCGCTTTCGGTGGCTCACCCGCCACCGCTTGCTGTATGGTCCGACGAAGCTGTCGGGCATCCGGCCCGCTCTCCGTTAATTTTCGGGCAAGAGTTCGCAGTAGATCGCGGTCTGCGTCGAACGCCAGGATCTCGAACCGCGCGATGCCGCGCTCAGCCAGGCGAGAGCGATAATTCTCGATGGCTCTCTTCTGTGCAGTGTTGCCCATCGCGTGCCTCCGTTCTCTATCCGGATATATAGCCATGGCTTCTTCGGAGCACAAGGTGCCCGTCCATCGGCCAGCACTGGCTCCTGCGCGACGCGCGTTATTGATCACAAAGAATTTCCAGCTTGTCGAAGCACTGTGACTTGGCATCATTGTCGCGAAACGGTGTATTTCGCGTCAGGACAGGAACGCGATCATAGCGCGCCGAAACGGCAACAGCCGAAAAGCTTCGTGTGGTCGCCGGCGCGGCCCGCGAATCGGCTGTGCCTGCGTCGCCGAAGCCCGATCGACGCTTCGTCAATCTGGTCCGGCTGCTGGCGCGACAGGCCGCACGGGATTTCGTTCAAGCCGAAACGGATAGCCAGACGCGAGACCGCGTCCCGGAGAAAGGGGCCGCCTCATGAAGGTCGCGCTTGGCGCTCGCTACTCAACTGACAATCACCGAGACGCCTCGATCGAGGATCAGTTGCGGCTCTGCTGCTTGCGTGCTGAAAAGCAAGGTTGGACAGTCGTCCACAGCAATACCCACCGCGCGATCTGCGGTGCGTCGCTGTTGCGTCCCGGCCTTCAGGAGCTGATCAGCGATGCGATGCAGGGCAAATTCCTGATCGTGCTCGCAGAGGCGATGGATCGCCTGACCATGACCGCTGCAAACCGGGAGCAGGCCAGGCTGGGCAACGTTGCAACAGATCCTTCAAGGAAATTCATAGACTCTTAGCAACTCCGGCTTGCTGTGAATGGTAGGCTTATTGCAACGTCTGAGGTCAGTGGTTCCAAACCGTGGCCCCGCTTGTCTTCGACTCGCCGACCTGCCTGCAGTTTCGGCTAAAGGCAAGAAGAGCGCCCATTTGTTTGTTCGACACAGTCAGGGCCACCGAGATTTGTCCGGTCGTTGGACAACCTTCGAAATCTGCAACTTCTGTGGAGAACGCGAAATGAGAAATTCGGTAGGACTTGGTCCTGAGCCATGATGACACTGGTTAGTCGCCTACGCATGGCAGCGCATCCAGACCGCCTTCGAATCCTGGGCCTTTGTGCGCATGCGGACCTAACTGTCTGCGAGCTAGCGGAGATTCTGGGCGTGTGTCGAGAGCGGGTTGCGCGACACGTCCGGCTGCTCGCCAGAGCCGACTTTCTTTGCTGCAACGAACAGCCTCCGTGGCGCTCGTACCATCTCAACGCAGGATCCAACGACGGCGGGCTGGTTCAATTATTGGTCGATCTCCTGCCCCATCGCGACGGCTATCATAAACAGGACCTGCAGCGGCTCGAAGCGGTACGAGACACGCGGCCGAAGGGGACCGCGTGCTTGATCGTGAAATAGGTCAATCCAATTGGAGCGCGAAGCTACCATGGACAACTCCGCAGACGGTGCGATCGCACAGCCCGACACCCAAGGGCGGTCTTCCTTGGCCGCGGTTGATTGCCGCGTTCACGAGCTGCTTCTGAGACAGGAGCGGCAGGAGCGAACGACGCTTAAGCTCATCGCCTCAGAGAACTTTGCGTCCTCGGCCGTGCTGGAAGCGAACGGCTCGATTTTCACGAACAAGTACGCCGAGGGGTACCCCGGTGCGCGCTACTACGCTGGAAACGAGATCGTTGATGAGCTTGAGAATCTGGCCATTGAGCGCCTGAAAACATTATTTGGCAGCGAGCATGCCAACGTCCAGCCTTATTCCGGCTCGCCGGCCAACCAGGCTGTCTATCGTGCGCTTTTGAGTCCCGGTGACAAAGTCATGGGCTTGCCCCTTCCGGAAGGGGGCCATCTGACTCATGGTTGGGCCATCAACTTTTCCGGAACTGACTATCAACGCGTGCCCTATGGACTAGATGAAAAGACACAGCAGATTGACTATGACCGCTTGCGCGAGACAGCCAAGCGGGAACGGCCGCGGCTCATTTGGGTCGGCGGAACTGCTTACCCGCGTGTCTTTGACTACGCGGCAATGGCAGAAATCGCCCTGGAAGCGAACTCCTATCTCGTAGCCGACATTGCGCACATCAGCGGCCTGATTGCCGCGGGAGCGCACCCGAATCCCGTGGGCCAGTGCGACGTGGTCAGCAGCACGTCCCACAAGTCGATCCGCGGTCCCCGCGGTGGCTTCATTTTGTCAAGGAACGAAGATCGCTATCAGGCGCTGTATCATACAAAGAGCAAATACAATCTCGCCAGACGAATAGACCGGGCGGTCTTCCCTCACCTGCAAGGCGGGCCCCACATGAATGCCATCGCTGCGCTAGCGGTCGCCTTGCACGAAGCCGCGAACCCGTCCTTCCGAGGCTACGGCCAACAGACGGTCAAGAATGCCAAGGCTCTGGCACATGCACTGCTTGAGCGAGGTTATGACCTGGTGACCGGGGGGACGGACAATCACATGCTGATCCTTGATCTTCGCGATCGGCCACTATCGGGCAAGGCCTATGCCGAGCGACTAGCAAAGGCAGGAATCATCACAAACTTTAATATGGTGCCTGGCGACCCGCGGCATCCGGCGGTCACAAGCGGAATTCGCCTGGGGGCGCCAGCAGTGACGTCAATGGGCATGCGCGATGTGGAAATGGTGCAAATTGCTGGCTTCATTGACTCCGTGCTCCAGCGGCCAGACGACGAAGATCTCCATGCCTGCGTGCGAAGAGACGTTGCCGACTTGTGCGCTGCGTTCGAGGTCCCGGGCATCTGCGACAAGTAAGGTCGGCCAAGCAAAATGCCCATACCACATCCAACACCCGAAGCGAGGTATTCATGGCTAGGCAGTTCGTGTTCTCTTCCGAATCGGTTGGCGCGGGGCACCCGGATAAGTTGGCCGACAACATCTCGGATGCCATCCTCGATGCCATCCTCCGCACAGATCCCAAGGCGCGCGTCGCCTGTGAAGCGTTGGTAAAATCAGGGATAGTCGTTCTGGCTGGCGAGATTACCAGCGATGCCCAGGTGGATTACAGCCAAGTTGCGCGCGATACGATTCTCGACATTGGCTACGACGACGAGGCCGTCGGCTTCGACGGCCGGCGTTGCTCCGTCGTCCATGCCCTCACCGAGCAGTCGCCCGACATCAGCCAAGGCGTTGACGAGGGAAGAGGGCAAGACCTCCAGCAGGGAGCGGGAGATCAGGGCCTCATGTTCGGCTACGCATGCCGCGAAACCGATACCCTGATGCCTTTGCCGATCCAGCTCGCTCATCGCTTGACGAAACGGCAGGCGTATGTCCGGAAGACACAACAGCTTGGCTGGTTGCGTCCTGACATGAAATCCCAAGTCTCAGTGCGGTATGAGGGGTTGCGCCCGGTCGCGCTGGATACCATCGTCGTGTCGACGCAACATGACGAGCAGGTCTCGCAAGAGACTGTCCGCGAGGGCGTCATTGAGGAAATCATAAAGCCTGTCCTGCCGACCCACCTGGAGACGGAAGGCATCAGAATTCTGGTCAACCCGACGGGGCGGTTCGTAGTCGGCGGGCCGCGCGGCGACTGCGGTCTCACTGGACGCAAGATCATCGTCGATTCCTATGGCGGGATGGGTCGTCATGGCGGCGGCGCCTTCTCGGGCAAGGACCCGTCCAAGGTTGACCGCTCGGCTGCCTATGCGGCCCGCTATGTCGCAAAGAACATCGTCGCCAGCGGACTTGCGGACGTGTGCGAGGTGCAGCTTGCTTACGCAATCGGCGTGGCCAGTCCGGTTTCCGTCATGGTCAACACGTTCGGGACAGCCAGGGTTGAGGAAAGCAGGATCGAGCGCCTCATTCTTGAGTTGTTCGATCTGAGACCGAAAGGCATTATCAAGATGCTTGATCTCTTGCGCCCTATATACCGCAATACAGCCACCTATGGCCATTTCGGCCGTGAAGAGCCTGATTTCACCTGGGAGAAGACAGACAGGGCGGACGAATTGCGTCGCGAGGCAGGACTAGCCGCCCCGTGAAGCCGCCGGCGAGCGAATTGGCAAGCGGAAAGCCCAAGCGGAGATATTGATGCCGGATTATGACGTGCTTTGCATCGGCAATGCCATTGTCGACATCATCGCCCAGTGCGACGACGCTTTTCTCGAGACCAACGGCATCATCAAAGGTGCGATGAACCTCATCGATACCAAGCGCGCCGAGCTGCTCTACAGCCGCATGGGGCCGGCGATCGAGGCGTCCGGCGGCAGCGCCGGCAACACGGCGGCCGGCGTCGCCAGCTTTGGCGGCCGCGCCGCCTTCTTCGGCAAGGTCTCCAACGATGCGCTGGGCGAAATCTACGCGCACGACATCCATGCGCAGGGCGTCGCCTTCGACACCACGCCGCTCAAGGGTGAGCCGCCGACGGCGCGTTCGATGATCTTCGTCACCCCCGACGGCGAACGCTCGATGAACACCTATCTCGGCGCCTGCGTCGAGCTCGGCCCGGAGGATGTCGAGGCCGACAAGGCGTCTGGCGCCAAGGTCACCTATTTCGAAGGCTATCTGTGGGATCCGCCGCGCGCCAAGGAAGCAATCCGGCAGACGGCCAAGCTGGCGCACGCGGCAGGCCGCGAAGTCTCCATGACACTGTCGGATTCGTTCTGCGTCGACCGCTACCGCGACGAATTCCTCGACCTGATGCGCTCGGGCACGGTCGACATCGTCTTTGCCAACAGCCACGAGATCAAGTCGCTCTACCAGACATCGTCGTTCGACGAGGCACTGGCCCAGATCCGCAAGGATTGCCGGATCGCCGCCGTGACCCGCTCGGAAAATGGCTCGGTGATCGTGCGCGGCGAGGAGACCGTCACCATCCAGGCGACGACGATCCGCGAACTGGTCGACACCACCGGCGCCGGCGACCTCTACGCCGCCGGTTTCCTCTACGGCTACACTGCGGGGCGCAGCCTGAAGAATTGCGGCGATCTTGGCTCGCTGGCCGCCGGGCTGGTGATCCAGCAGCTCGGGCCAAGGCCGCGGCAGAGTTTGCGCCGCGAGGCGGAACGGGCTGGGTTGCTGTAGATGCGCGGGCAACTAACCAGCCGCCCTACTGACGCGATCATCGCAGTGGCGGAACTGTATCAAAGCTCGCCATAGCGACAGCCATTCGCATCGGAGAACTGACCGATGCTGCTGCCATGAAGCTCGCTGGAAGAGCGGCGCAAGGCGGGCTTGCCTTGACGGCATTCACCGTCATCGAGATCGCCACCGGCATTTTCCAGAAGCTCAGCTTGGGGAAGGCCAGTAACGTTCCTGAGGTAACGGAGAACTCGCAGCGTCCGTCGGAGCACTTGACTTGCGATCACGTCCCACGATGCCGAATGCGGGCAGACTGGTTCGCCATTGGTCTGGACCAGCGGAATTGGCAGCAGGGCTTCATCTTCGTCAATCTCGACGAGGCGCCGGATGTGAAACCCGGCATTCGCGGATATTAGGAAGTGCTCGCCTAGCTGGTATTTCACACATCCGCATCGCGGTCTGGCTTCCACGATTTTGGGATCGTCGAGGGCAACGAGGAAGGGATTGCGACAAAAACGATCCCTGACGGGCGGAAAGGGACTACCCCGCCCTCTCGGAAACGCACCGCCGTGTTCAAAGCTATTGATGTTATTGCGCCGGTCTTGTTGTCGAAGGTACCAAAAGGTACGAAATGAAGCAACGGCATCATCTGCGGATTATAACTCGACCAGATGGTTGTCGCCGATGGCGGAGACCCGGTGGAGTGCGGCCCGTCAAGGTTCCTTTTAGTATCCCCCGATTATATGGGTGCCAAGATACCGACCCTGTGACTATCCTGGCGTATTGTTGATCGATATGGTGTCTGGGGCACGACGACGGGGTTAAGCTGTGAGTTGGTGGGACCGACAGAAGTTCCGTTGGCGACTGCGCCGCAACAAGTGGAGGCGCAGATGGATTTCGTTCCGAAATGCAATTGGGCCATATGCGCCTCCTATCGGTATCGCGGTCGCATGGGTGGCACTGCTTCTGTACCTGCGTCCTATCGGGGGCTCCGTCGGTGACATCGAACAAGGGGTCTACGTCGAAGCTTGGGGAACGCTATTCGACATCATCTTTGTCGTCCTGCTGATCGGCTGGTTTGAGCTTCGGCGCGAACGAAAGCAGCACATAGAGCGCTACAGCGAGGAGATAGACGACTACAAACGCTGGGACACTGAAGAGGCACGTGTGCGAATTGCTGGAAATCTGCGGCGGCTCTCCAAGCTGGGAGTGACCGCCTTTGATCTGCGCGGGATAACCCTTCGTGACTTCTCGTTTTTCCAGAACAGAATCACGAAGTTGCGCGGCACGGTGTTCAATACGAATTTGATCAGCGGACTAGCAAACTTCAGAACCGTACTCCACAATGTAGACTTCTCTGCAACTGATTGCGTTGGAGTGGTTTTCTCAAAAGGCATGCTGGGTGGCACCTTATTCGGCATAAAGGGTACCAACTTGCGATTTCTTCAAACAAATCTCGTTAACGCGACTTTCGACGGCGCTACGCTTGAATGGACGGACTTCAAGCCGAATGAGGATGATTGGTTTGAGGTGATAGATGACGATCCGCAGAACCGGGCCCAGGTGTACGCTCCGCCATTCGAAGATGCCGAGCTAGCAGGTGCAAGCTTCCGCAACGCCAATTTACTAAATGCCGATTTCAGATATGCCAAGGGTCTCGAATTTGTGAATTTTAGCGGGACCAAAGGGCTTGAGACCTGTTTTTTCGATGAAGGTGTGCGTGAGAAACTGAACACGCTAGTGCATGTCGTGGTTGATAGTACCCCGCCGGTTGTTACGGCCGTCCCGAAAGAATCCAAGGGCTAACCCGTTCTTCAAGTCGCTGCAGAGGGTCGAGTGGCGGGAACTAAGTTGATTTTGTAAACCGCAGTTAAGGGCGACACCGTCACTCCGCACGCGCAATGATACCCCCGATCGCTATCGAGTGATTCCGGCATACGTCAACAGCCCGGCAATTCCCGCGCCGTAATAACAGAGATGCGGCACCGTAGGCTGTCAACAAAAAGTCCCCCGTGTTGACCACGTCCTTCATGGTTCCGGTTTTTTCGTAGCACGTCTTTAGGAGCGCTCGAACCATTTTCAAAACCGCCTCGGCGTCAGGTGCGGCTGCTAGGGATCGATTTCCACCGCAAAAGATACTTCAGGGGCAAGAAAAGGCCAGGAGCATTGACCGCTGCGCGGCACGTGCTAAACGGGACCTATGCGGCTATTTGACCGATACCTAATATTTCTTGCGCTTTTCAAAGGATGCTGTCGTGCCATATCTACACAACCATCGGCTCTTTATCAGCCACGCGTGGAGCTACAGTGAGCGGTACGAACGTGCGGTAAGGTTTTTGAACGATGCGTCGAACTTCGAGTGGACAAATTACTCCGTCCCCGTGGACGACGCGTTCCCACGTATGAGCAAAGCCGAACTCGCCGAAGCGATGAGGCGCCAAATCCGACCCGTGCAGTGCGTGGTGATTGTCTCCGGGATGTATGTTAACCACAGTGACTGGATTCAGTTCGAGATGGAGTTTGCAAGGTCCCTCGGCAAGCCGATTTTAGGAATCAAACGGTGGGGGGAGCAGAGAACGCCGCAGTCCGTAATTGACTATGCTGATGAGATGGTCGCTTGGAATTCGGCCTCCATTGTCGCAGCAATTCGTCGTCTTGTACCTTGACAATAAAGTTCGATTACCCTGCGCTATATCGTGCTGCGAGCCAGCTCTCCGCTGGCTCGCAAAGTGAGTTCCTATGGCTCATTCGAGCTGAGTACATGTTGCTCCTGGTCGCGGCAATCCTTTCTCTCGACTTGAGTCAAACGCCCCTTTACTTTGCTGGATACGCCTTTGTTTTCTTGATTTCGCTGGCAGTTTTAATCACTCGCAGTCTAAAGAAGCCTGAGCAAGACTGGTACAAAGGCCGAGCACTTGCAGAGTCCATTAAGACCTCATGCTGGCGCTACTGCATGCGGGCGGAACCGTTCGGCGATGCCGACAAAGTTGCGGTTCGAAGGGCGGAGTTCCGAAATTATTTGCTCGCGATCCTTGATGCCAACCACCATATTGGAAGTCGAATCCCGCCAGATGAAGCCGCCAACGACCAGATTACGGTCTCGATGGAGGCGACGCGTGCTCTGTCGCTGGATGAACGAAAATCGTTCTACGATACCCATCGGATTCGTGAGCAACGCTCTTGGTATGCAGTTAAGGCGAGCAAAAACAAAAAAGCGAGTCGAGCTTGGATGTTCGCTGGTATAACTGCATACGTCATTGCCATCGGACTTGTTTTGCTACGGATAGCCAACCCTGTCCTGGCGATTTGGCCTATAGAGCCGTTAATCGTCTTAGCTTCGAGTATGGTGGGTTGGACCCAAGTAAAAAAATTCAACGAGCTTTCGTCTTCATACACTTTAACGGCCCACGAGATTGGGATCATACAGGGACGCGTTATGGAAGTCGCCTCAGAGGCTGCTTTCTCGGACTTTGTGAACGAAGCCGAACAAGCCTTTTCGAGAGAACATACGCATTGGGTAGCCCGTCAACAGACACAGTGATTCCTTGCCTGCTGCCTTCGAATTGTGGATTCGTCGAGAGGGCAGAATCCAACGAACCGGCTTAGGCAAGAGACGCCAATGACTCGTGACGCCTACCGCACCGCGAAATCGGTTGGGGCTCATCCCGCACACCTTCCGCAGGTGTTGGCTCGGTAGTGTGCTGAGAGTTCTGCAAATTCGCTGAGAGGGGGCGGTCATGGCAGGCTGGTGATTGTTCACGTCACCTGATTCCCGCGAAGGAACGCCACCATGACCAAGACTGAAGTTAAGACCGCCAGCGCTGCCGTCAAAGACATCTTGCTTTCGAACCCGGACGGCCTTCACGAAGTGCTCCGTGCGGTGATGCAGGAGGTGCTTGAGGCCGAGATGGACGAGGCGCTGGGTGCTTCGAAAGGCGAGCGCACACCCGAACGGCTTGGCTATCGCTCGGGCTATTACGGCCGCACCTTGTGACGCGCGTCGGCAAGCTCGAGCTGCGGGTTCCGCAGGACCGTGCCGGGCGCTTCTCCACCGAGCTGTTCGAGCGCTACCAGCGTTCCGAGCGGGCCTTGGTGCGACGCTGGCGGAGATGTATGTGCAGGGCGTGTCGACCCGCAAGGTCAAGGCGATCACGGAAGAACTGTGCGGCCATGCCTTCTCGGCCTCGTCGATCTCGGCCATCAACAAGCGGCTGGACGAGAGCCTCGCTGCCTTTGCCAGGCGCCCCCTTCAAGAGCCGTTTCCTTACCTCATCCTCGATGCGCGCTACGAGAAGGTGCGTGAAGCCGGTGTTGTCATGAGCCAGGCGGTGCTGATCGCGGTCGGTATCGACTGGGACGGAAGGCGCCAGATCCTGGCCGTGGAGATGGCCAATCGCGAGAGCCGCTCGGCCGACTTCCTCGTCGGCCTCAAGGCGCGCGGCCTCAAGGGCGTCGAGTTGGTCGTGTCCGACGATCACGCCGGCCTGGTGGCAGCGATCGGCGAGGTGATCCCCGAAGCCGCCTGGCAACGCTGCTACGTGCACTTCCTCAGGAACGCGCTCGATCATCTGCCGAGGAAGCACGGCGACGACTGCCTGCAGGAATTGCGCTGGCTCTACGACCGGCGCGATCTCGCAGAGGCCAGGGCTGATCTTGCCGCATGGCTTGCCAAATGGTCGGCACGCTATCCGCGCCTGACAGGCTGGGCCGAGGATGCCATCGAACAAACCCTGACCTTCTTCAGGCTGCCGAGACAGCACCACAAGCATCTCAAATCCACCAACATGCTGGAGCGGCTCAACGAGGAAATCCGCCGGCGCACCTATGTCGTGCGCATCTTCCCCAATACCGAAAGCTGCCTGCGCCTGGTCAGGGCTTTGGCCGTCGAGACCAATGAAAACTGGATGGAGGCCAACCGATACATCAACATGGACGACCTGCGCGAGCACAAGAAGCTCGCTCTGCGCCAAGCCGCATGACCAGCATCATGGCCGCCCCATTTTGCAGAACTTGACGCACACAACCCTTGGCTCGGCGCTCGCGGATCACCAGCGTCCTTTGAGCGGTAGCGCTTTTCAGGTTGAGGTTAAAGTCTTGTTGTGGCTCCGCACGGCCTCCATTAGTTGGACAATGGGGCAGCGGTGCAGCGCCGGCAAATGGACGACTCCATGTTTCACAATGTTAGATAAGCGTAAAAGCGCCATGACATAACCACATAAACATTTCGTTATGCGCCATTGACAAGAGAAGGGATTGCTGTGATTGTCTGGCGTGTCGTGGTTCTCGCGTGCGGCGCTGCCGCAGCGGAGCTAAGAGGGAAGCCGGTGCGATGCCGGCGCTGCCCCCGCAACTGTTAGCGGCGAGCCAACCCCACTCATGTCACTGAGGCGAATACCCTCGGGAAGACGGGTAGAGGCTATGACCCCGCGAGCCAGGAGACCTGCCACGACGAATTACGTCCACGGGCGGGGTGTCTCGGTGGCCGCTGCAACCCGGGCGTGCCGGGCCTGCTAGCGCCTTCCTTGTCAGCGACGCCCCCAACCATCGGGGTATGACATGACTGTCTCTCAGCAAATTCCTGTAGCAACGCTCGGCGTGCCGCGCTTCGGTCGTCGGCGAGAACTGAAATTCGCGCTTGAAAGCTACTGGTCCGGAACATCGTCCGCTGGCGACCTTCTTGCGACGTCGAAGGCGCTCCGTGCCGCTAGCTGGGAAGAGCAGCGCGATCGCGGCGTGTCGAAAATCCCGTCAAACGACTTCTCGCTTTACGACCATGTGCTTGACACCGCAGCCATGGTCGGCGCCATTCCCTCCCGTTACGGCTGGAATAGCGGCGAGGTCCCACTTGACATCTACTTCGCAATGGGGCGCGGCAACCAGGGTCAGACGGAGGATTGTGCACACGCTGGTCACCAGGAGGCGGCGCATGGGCCCGGTGTAACCGCGATGGAAATGACCAAGTGGTTTGACACGAACTACCACTACATTGTGCCGGAACTGGATGATGATCAGACGTTCGCCCTCTCGTCGACGAGACCCGTCGATTACTTCCTCGAGGCCAAAGCTCTCGGCATTCACACACGCCCAGTCATCCTTGGACCCATCACCTTCCTCAAGCTGGCGAAATCGCCTGCCGAGGGGTTCGGTCCCATCGCGCTCCTACCGCGGCTGCTGCCCGTTTACGAGCAAGTCCTGCAGAGGCTGAAGCTGTCGGGAGCCGACTGGGTGCAGATCGATGAGCCAGCGCTTGTCCTCGATCTGAACCCGAACGAACGAGCTGCGTTCGAATTCGCCTATGGCCAGCTGTCGAAAGCCGCGCCCGAGCTGAAGATCATGCTGGCTACGTATTTCGGGTCGCTGGGAGACAATCTCGAAACCGCGGTTTCTCTGCCCTTGGCCGGGCTGCATATTGATCTCGTGCGCGCTCCCGAGCAGCTGGAAACGGTGGGTCGGCTCGCTCCGAAGGATCTGGTGCTCTCGCTTGGCTTGATCGATGGCCGCAACGTCTGGCGTGCGAACCTGCCCGCCATTCTCGACCGCATCAAACCGATCGTCGCCGGCTGGCCCTTGGACCGCGTCGAGATCGCGCCTTCTTGCTCGATGCTGCATGTGCCGATCGACCTGCGCATGGAGACGGAACTCGAGGCGGACATCAGGTCGTGGCTCGCCTTCGCGGCCCAGAAGACCGACGAATTGGTGTTGCTGGCCCGGGCCCTGTCCCAAGGCAGAGATGCGGTGGCTGGCGCGTTGAAAGCGTCTGCCGAGGCTGCCGCCACGCGCGTGACATCCACGAGGATCCATGACCCGCTTGTTGAGGGGCGGATCGCTAGCATTGACGACAGCGCGAAGCGACGAGAGAGCGCTTTTGGCGAGCGCTCCAGAGTCCAAGCCGGCTCACTCGGGCTGCCGCCGTTCCCGACGACGACCATCGGGTCCTTCCCGCAGACGCCGCAGGTACGCAAGGCGCGGGCCGCTCATGCGAAGGGCCAGCTGAGCTATGTCGACTATGAGACGTTCCTGAAGAAGGAGATCGAGGCTGCAATTCGCTGGCAGGAAGAGATCGGGCTGGACGTGCTGGTGCACGGTGAGTTCGAGCGAAACGACATGGTACAGCATTTCGGCGAGCAGTTGTCCGGCTTCGCGCTCACCCAGCATGCCTGGGTACAAAGCTATGGGTCGCGCTACGTGCGTCCCCCCATCATTTTCGGCGACGTATCGAGGCGCAATCCGATGACAGTGCGCTGGTGGCAATTCGCCCAGTCGCTTACGGAAAAGCCCGTGAAGGGAATGCTCACAGGCCCAGTCACCATTCTCAACTGGTCTTTTGTTCGCGACGACGTACCCCGCTGCGAAGCCTGCCGCCAGATCGCGCTCGCCATCCGCGACGAGGTGACGGATCTCGAAAGATCCGGCGCAAGGATGGTCCAGATCGATGAGGCCGCGTTTCGCGAAGGATTGCCACTGCGCCAATCTGACTGGAAAGTCTATCTCGACTGGGCTGTCGAATGTTTCCGGATCGCTTCAACGGGTGTAAAGGACGCGACTCAAATTCATACCCACATGTGCTATTCGGAGTTCAACGAGATCATTCACGCGATCGCTGGAATGGATGCGGATGTCATTTCGATTGAGACGTCGCGCTCGAAGATGGAACTGTTGGACGCCTTCACGAGCTCCAAATATCCGAACGAAATCGGTCCCGGCGTCTATGATATTCACTCACCACGCGTCCCGGAAGTCGGCGAGATTTCGGACTTAGTCATGCTTGCCCGCGAGCGACTGTCCGACGGCCAACTGTGGATAAACCCGGACTGTGGCCTCAAAACACGCAAATGGGAGGAGGTCCGCCCTGCCCTCATTAACATGGTCGCTGCAGCACGCGCGCTCCGGCAGAAAGTGCAGGCGTGAGGCTTCTCTTCCTCACGGTGTGGGGAGTTGCCGGCTGGCGGATGTCGGCCGGGAATATGCCAAACCGATCACACTCTTGGAAATAAGCCACACGGCGAAAATGTGCAATTTTCCTTCGGCACGTGTCCTCATCCCGCAGAAATACAAATGTGATACTACGCTATAGTATTGGTCCTTGGGAACATACCGGCCCCGCGCGTCGAACAATCGTACACACGTCGTTTCTCAAAGTAGACTGCTTGGCGCGTTCGCTCAGGCGGCGACAATACATGATGCTGCGCGTCTGTCCGCTTCCCCAGTTGATTCGCGCAGACGACGGGCGAAGTGGCAGGTTTCGGGTATTGCTAGCCTCCCGCCAATTCGGAGATGGATGTGGCAATTCGTGTGGCACAAGTAAAAGCCGCAATCATTTTCGATTGCGACGTCCGCAGCCAGTTGGCCCTTTATTTTCCTGAGATCTGCGTTACAGGCCGGGGCGTTGTCGCCGTTTCGGAGGGTAAGATGGGATAGGCGACCTCGGGTGCCTCTCCGGTCAGCGAGTTGAGGAAGGCAACAAGCAGGTCAACTTCTTCGTCCGCCAGTACTACGCCAAGCTGGGTGGTCCCCATGATGGCGACGGCCTGTTTCAGATCCCAAACCTTGCCCGAATGAAAGTATGGCGCGGTGAGTGCAACGTTGCGCAGCGGCGCCACGCGGAAAACATAGTAGTCATCGGCTGCATTGGTGACCGCAAATCGGCCCTTGTCTTTGTCCGGCAGGACCTCGGCGCTGGGCTGTTCCACGAGGCCGAATGGGAAATAGGCTTGCCCACCAACGTTGATGCCGGCATGGCAGGACGAGCAGCCTTTATCCATGAAAAGCGCCAGGCCCTGTTTCTGTTCGGAAGTCATGGCAAGCTCATCACCATTCAGGAAGCTGTCGAACGGGGCCGGTGTGACCAGTGTCGCCTCGAAGGCTTCGATCGCCTTGGCGAAGTTGTCGAAGGTGACCCGATCGGCTTCAGCCGGAAAAGCTGCATCGAACCACTCGACATATTGCGGCATGGACTTGAGCGTGGCGATGACTTGGTCCGGTGTATTGGCCATTTCGATGCCGGCTTGGACCGGTCCCTTCGCCTGAGCCTTCAGGTCTGCGGCACGACCATCCCAGAACTGAGCGATGTTGAAGACAGCGTTCAGTACAGTCGGCGCGTTGCGCTGTCCCTTCTGCCAACCATGGCCGATCGAGGTTTCGTGATTGTCGTCGCCGCCGGTGGCCAGGTTGTGGCACGAGTTGCACGACAAGACGCCTGACGCCGAGACGCGTGGATCGAAGAACAGTGCCTTGCCGAGAGCGATCTTTTCCGGGGTGATCGGGTTGTTGGCGACTGTCGGCGTGGTGGATGGCAAAGCCCTGAAGGTGGCCAATGCCGTATCTCTGAGGTCGGTGGGGATCGAATCCGCAGCAAAGGCGGTGGGTGCCAGCAAGGTGACAGCCATCGTTCTGAATAGGATTTTCATAAATGGTCTTCCTGCGTCGTGCACGCAGCCACTATGCGATCTGCGGCTCATGAACGCCCTGAGCTAGATCAGTTGAGGGAGAGGATCGGCGTCTGGCACCTGTTTTCGCGGCTGAGCTGGGACCCTCTTGGAAGTGATCGCTCTTCTCGATTGGACTTCAGGGAGGAGGAGTATCCCTGCTCGGCAACCGTTTGTATGCATCAAAGCACGCCTTGGGTGCGGCTTCGTAGATTCGGTCACTGCGATCTTCCCGCCATCGTTGAGAAAGTCGAGAGCACCCGCAAGACCGGCACTCTTGCACGATGTGCGCTGCACGCCTTGCGAAAAGTGAGCTTCTGAAAGCTCAGGGTTCATTCGTTCCTCCGGACCTGCTGATTGCGTGAATCGACCTTATCGACACCCGCCGACTCACATTGTGATGTCACCAGCGATGGCGGTTTCAATACCTAAGCAGCGACGGTCTATGCGACAGTATGGATGTCCTATCGGAATAGCCGGTCCGCTTTGTCGATCGTCACACCGGCATATAGCTCCGCTTCTACGAACATCCCATCACGCGAGGAAAGACATGGCCAATACGCGCAGTATCGCCAATCTAGCCCTTGTGCCGGCGCGGCGCTTGAGCAGGTCCACCGGCTGTAACTGCCTCACACCTCGATCCACAGATCCTAGGCGATGACCACGTTGTCGTCGTCATTTGACGGACGCGGGGCGGTGGCCCATAAGCGAGCCACCGCAAACTGTGCGGTTGCCAATGCGTAATGAAGTGAATTGGAATGATCTTCGGTTTGCGAAACACGCACATCCGACGCAGCTTGCGTTGACAGAGGCGGTTTTACGCGCAATAGCACTTCCGCCGGCCTATTTTTGTGGAGTTCAATTGTGGTTCGGCCAAGGGCGCTGGGCGCCGGACCGACCCCGTGTAAACCTCATTAAAGAGAGAGAGAGACCCTGCATGGAAGAATTTTTACCGCGCATCGCCACTGGTGCCGGCATCGGCCCGGCTCTCGCAGAGAAGGGCGTTGGGTTAATGCTGGGTTTCCTGCAAAGCCACGCGGCCGACGGTCCCGTTGCGCGCATGATCGAGGCCATTCCGGGAGCTTCGGAATTAGTAGCGAAGTATCATGGCGACGACCCAGAGGGTGGCGGCCTTATGGGGCTCGGCCAGCAATTGATGAGTGAGGGTCTCAGCATGGCAAAGATCGCCGGCCTCGCCAACGAGACGATCGCCTGCGCCAAGGAACATGCCGGCGACGAACTCGTGGACGAGGTCCTCAATTCCGTTCCTGGGCTTCCCCAGTTCGTCTGATCAGCGGCAGCCGGGGGCGCATGACCTCGTGCGCCCGTGCCGGCCCGTCTGCGCAGCAGGCATTCTCCGCCGAGCGTTCCGTACCGATCTCGCCAGACCACCGACCGCCGGGCACGCCAAGCGAGCGTTGGAGTACTTCATTCGTCTATCCCAAAATCGACCTCAGGCGAATCGATGTGTATAATTTCCGGCGGTAAGGGCTTATCCTGAACGCTTTCAATGAAGCGCGCGAGATAAGCAAACGTATTGTATTTCTCAAGGACCAACCGCTTCGCCTCTCTTATTGCGCCGCGACGTTCCTTCCAGAGGTCCGAGTCGATGATTTCTTGAATTTTTGGGATTACGTTCTTGTCCTCTGGGTCAATCAGAACCATAGAGTCCGAAGGGAAGAACCTCGTGATTGCCGGGCTGCCGTAATAGATCGGCATTGTTTCAGCAACGAAGCAGTCCATAAGCTTCTCTGTAAAATAGTAATCAGCACGAGTATTCTCGAACGCTATACTGTAACGGTAAGGTGCGAGTGCGTTCCATTTATCTCCAATCAGCCGAAAACCTCGGCCGAACAGGTCAAAATCGAGCTCCTTTCTCAGCCGTTCCAGAAACGCCAGCCGATATCGATGTCCTTTAAGCAGGGCGATGTCACTGGTAATCCATGAGAGCCGAAGCGGCTTATCCACGACTTCGCTGACCAGAAGTTGGTCATATGTCTTGTTTACAGACCAAGACCGAGTGATTGGTGGAGACAATACGAATCGGCGCGCTGCATTCTGCCGAGCAGCCAGCTCTGCGTCACACGTCAGGACGATAGTATTTTTCCCCTGCCCTTCATGAAACGCGCGATGAGCTTTCGTCGGCGGTTCGCCGATTGCAAAAATTGTCCTGTTTGGGCTCGCCTCGATATCAACAGGGAGCCCAAAAAGAGAAGCAGAGTTAAAGACGATATGCCAATCGGGCACGAAGGATGTCGTGCGAACAAAAGCGACATTGTTCCAGATTCCACTGCCCTTTGGAGTGAGATGGTGGATTGCATCATCCAAAACGCCCCAAGAATCTAGGCATGTAGCAACAATGGGCGCCGGGCGTTCCGTCAACAATTTGGCCGACAAAGCAGTTCCACTCCCTTCACTCGTGAAGGTACTCAATCGCCATTCCGGATTGCGCTAACATTGGGTAGCATAAACCTTCCGGGACCCGCTGTCGAGGCAATTGTCGCTTTGCACTTGACTAGGTTCTTCCTCGCTTTGTGCGGTTATCAGGCCGGCTGAGTGGCAGCATGGGTGCCCTAAGGAGTTCGCAGCCCGCTCTGCCTACATGGTACGTTTGATCGTCTTCAGGCGGTTGATCAGCCCTTCCGCCTGGCCGTTGCTCCACGGTAGTTCAATGGCATCGCGAACGGCGTCAGCGTCACGGCGTAGGACCAGACCGGAACGCGTGATGGCGACGAACCCGGAGTTGACGCCACGTCGATCGAAGTGTCGAGCTCGCCCAATTCACAGGCCCGCAAAATGCCGCGGAAACGCATGGCAAGCCTGCGCATAGTGGCAAACTCATGTGATCCCTGCTTCAGGACGGCGACCTTTGTGGCCTGGTTGATCGTCAGCACATCCCGAGGCTTCGTGCAGAGGGCCGGGGCGACTACCGGCGAGATCACACGGCCGGTCGCGGGATTCCGTATGGGACAGCGTCGCTGGCTGGTTGACGCGTATGATTGAAGCAGGCGACGCACTGTCCTTGCCCGGCCTCTCGGCGCGGCGCCAGCTTGCGAGAAGCCGCTCCAGATTCGAGAAGCTGCCTGTGTCGCCGCGCTGTTCGATATCGTGGAACAGGTGTCGTCCGCAGCGATTGCCGTCTCTCGAGGACCGGCTAAGAAACGCCTCGAAATACATTGATGTCCTTGGTTACCAGCGGCGGTTCCCAGCCCCTTGGAAGAGCGGCTCACCGGGCGATGAACTTACATTTGGCCATGGCCAATGAACGTCCATCGTCCCTGATGCCACCAGCAAGCGATCACGATCCCTCGATTTCACAGTCAAAAGAAGTAATACCGAGACAAAAAACGGCGCTTAGGCTCAAGACTACTAGCAAGTTCGACGCAAAGTTACAGCCGGGACGCGCCACGCACCTCGGCAGGGTCGCCAACAACGAGTGGCTCAGCGTCACGACGGGAAATATGGCGCATCGATGTCGCTTCTGGACGAGCATTGGCACTAACGCTGTCGAGCATTGTTGCTTTCAGCGGCAACCGGCCCTATGAAGCGACGCTTCGCTGACTATGTTTCACCGCCTGGAGAGTTTCATGACAGAAGAAGCCGGAAAAAACGTCGACACCCTCATTGAGCTTGCCGCCGATGTCGTGTCGGCCTATGTCTCCAACAATCCGATCCCGGTGGGGGATCTCCCTGCCCTCATCGGCCAAGTGCATGCGGCTCTGAGAGCGACGGCCGGAGGTGTCTCTGCGCAAGAGCCGGTTGCCCTTACGCCTGCAGTCCCGATCAGGAAATCGGTGACACCGGACTACATCATCTCCCTTGAGGACGGGAAGAAATTCAAATCGCTAAAGCGCCATCTGTCGACCCACTATGGGCTGACGCCGGATGGATATCGGGCCAAATGGGGCCTGCCGGCGGATTATCCCATGGTCGCGCCGAACTACGCCGCGGCGCGCTCGACATTGGCCAAGACGATGGGGCTCGGCCGCAAACCGAAGGCGCCGGAAGCGCCGGAGCCTGCGCCGACGAAGCGAACCCGCAAGAAGGTCGCGGCTTGATTTCGGCAATCGAGATTCGTTCTGGAGCGTTTCAGCCATCGGCTTAATCTGCGCGGTCATATAAAAAGGCGGGGCCAACCCCGCCTTCCTTTCAAACAACTTTGTTTCATGAGGAATTCGCGACGCCTGCAGCAATCTGCTGCCCTCAGTTTTTGCTCGGTCCCATCGAGCGGCCGTGAGGACCTACGCGCCTACTCTTGCCAGGACGCAGGAGAAAATTTCAACCAGCTTTGCTGAGGCTGCCAGCGGAGGACTTGCCAGTGCGGCGATCCTGCTCGATCTCATAGTTGATCTTCTGGCCGTCAGCGAGGGTCGAGAGGCCCGCGCGTTCGACAGCGGAAATGTGGACGAAAACATCCGGACCGCCATTGTCGGGCTGGATAAATCCAAACCCCTTGGTGCTGTTGAACCACTTTACCGTTCCAGTCGGCATATACTTGTTCCTTCTTTTACAATGCAACGTGGGCAGGCCATTAGGCCTGTCCGAGTCATAGCCGAGAGTTGGGCGCAGCAAAAAGCGAAAAATTGTTAAGCCCCGATCAGCTGGCGCACTCCATTGTGGGCGTAGCCGCCAGCAAGCACTGTCCTACACTACCGCTCGAGCGTGGTCGGAAGCGCCCAATTTCTTCCAACGCTCCTCAGCGCCACGTCGATGGCTCGTGTTTGGAGGCACGGGACGTAAGGCCGACCGCTGCTCGTGCCGCAGGTCATAGGCCGGGTAGTTCACGGAACTGCCTTCGAGCATAACGGCTTGGCAAGCGCATGAAGGAGTTTCGATTTGGATTGTTTCAAGAGGGTCGAGGGGTTGATCGATGCGACCAGCGTGGAAGCGATCGATAGCGCGCGCGTTTTGCTGGACCAGTTCAAGGGCAAGTCAGAAACAATCGCCCAAGCGATTGACGACTTCCTGCTTGATTTCATGACCTTGCTGTTTGTGGTAGAAGCCACCCGCGAGCAGTTCCACAATCCGGCGAGGCGGTTAGCGCGCATCAGATTGAGCAAGGTCAGGCTGTTACTCACGCGATGCTCTTGACCTAAGCGACCACTCCGCCAGGCATGCATTTGCAGCCGAGCGCACCAGGCGGTATTTACGCACATGAAATCAATCGCGACTGCTAATTCTCCTGTTTGGTGCCCAGGGACAACGGCAAGCGCGCACAGCTTCGGTGCTGCTGTCCTCCAGCGACAAATGTTGCCTGCATGCCCCACGGCGAGCGCTGGAGCGACAACATCTCAATTCTGTCCGTCAGTGCAGCGGCCTTCGAAGCGCATCGTGTACCCCTCCCCGGCAGCGCGCCTCATCGTCTTCCGAAGGAAGACGATACTCTCAGCCATGCTGGCGTCGCCTTCAGCCCTGTTCGATGGCCCATAATGTCGGATGCGCAACATGTCAGACCCGACTTGTCTTCATGCCTCGAATGGTTTTCTGATCTGGCACGGTGCATGCATGGTCGTCCGCAGACGTCGCGGACCAAGGAAAATCCGTCCAATGACCACCTCGCCAAGAACACCGCCGCAGGTCTCCTGGGTCCATCCGAAGATGAGGCTCGAGTGAGGCCTGGCCGCATGTTGGTCTGGCTCGGCGCTGCCCGCCGATCCTCCCCACGGGGAGGCGAAGACGCAACGCGTTCATCAAAATGAGGAACAAATCACTTTGCCTCGAACCTTGCCTTTCCAACCGGAGCCATCGATCGCTCCCCCTGGCTGCGCACGGCGTTCACTGCCACCGCCCTGGCCCTGGTGACGACCGCTCCGGCTCTGGCCGCCACCGACGGCGGCAAGATCGCGGATTTCCTGCTCGACTATGGCATGGAAGGATCGACATCCGCGATCACCGCGCGCCAGTCGTCACTCACATGGTACAAGGTCAGCAGCGCCGACGAGCCACCCGGCAAATCCGGACTTGCCCATTTCCTTGAGCGTCTGATCTTCAAGGCGACCACCAACCGCGCCGGCAGCGAGTTCGACCGAGCCGTCTCAGTCAGCGGCGGCTACAATAACGCCCCCAACGCTATGACTAGCTTTGGGCGACATGATTGGCTTCAAGGCCGATCGCATGTTCAACCTCATCCTCAACGACGATATCAAGACCGAGCGAAACGTGATTCTGGAGGAGCGTCGTTGGCGCAGAGAGACGAACCCGCAGGTCTGCTGGACGAGGAGGTCAACGCGACGTTGCGGCCGATCAGCCCTACCGCATTCCGGTCAACGGCTGGATGCAGGAGATGGACAAGCTGAACGGCACCGACGCATTCACGATCTACAACAAATGCTGCCGACCCGAACAACGCCGTGCTGGTGGTGGCCGGCGACGCAGAGCCTGAGACGGTGAAGGCGCTGGCCGCGAAGACCTATGGCAAGGTTGCGCGCGGGCCGGTCCTGCCCCCGCGCACCTGACCGGCCGAGCCCGACTAGTAGAACCGCGAGGCATCTTCTAGCGATTTCAGGGTATTCTCCTTTCCACTTGGGTACCGTGGTCTGCTAGCTGTCTGGCCGAGGCCCTATAAGGAACTTGGCATCCGGAATAGACACCGCACTTGCCATATACCCCTGCTGCGTTTGAGGAGGAATCCGGTATTGCCCCTGTGCCTGCCGATGACCCGTCACCTGAGATCCCCTGACCTGTTTCGATCCATTGATCGCCTGCCGACACTTGGCACGCGGATTAGCGAGCGGACATTCGAGGTTCTCAACCCGTCGACCGGCGAAGTGCTGGCAGAACTACCCGACATGGGTGTCGAAGAGACATGCGCTGCGATCGACAAGGCCTATGTCGCGCAGCCTGGATGGGCAGGGTTTACCGCCCGTGAGCGCAGCGACGTTCTATGGCGATGGTATCAGTTGATCATCGACCACGCCGACGATCTCGCTGCAATTCTCACCGCGGAGATGGGCAAGCCGCTTGCAGAGGCCAAATCGGAGCTATCGCATGCTGCGGCGTATCTGCAATGGTACGCCGAGGAGGCAAATCGCGTCTATGGCGAGACGATCTCCGCACCATCGATGGACCGCCGAATGTTGGTGATCAAGCAGCCCATCGGGGTCGTCGGCACGATAACGCCATGGAATTTCCCAGCCTCGATGGTGGCGCGCAAAATCTCGCCAGCCTTGGCAGCGGGCTGCACGATCGTCCTCAAGCCCGCTGAACAGACGCCGCTCGTGGCTGGAGCAATGTTCGCCCTCGCCCATCAGGCAGGCTTCCCCGAAGGCGTCGTCAACCTGATCTATGCGTCCGAAGGTGACGCGGTCGGCCGCGAACTTTGCACAAATCCCAAGGTCCGCAAGATCAGCTTCACCGGGTCTACGGAGATCGGGCGCCTACTCATGCGCCAGTGCTCGGACCAGATCAAAAAAGTCAGCCTAGAGCTCGGCGGCAATGCACCTTTCATCGTGTTCGATGATGCGGATGTCGATGCCGCAGTTGACGGTGCGATCCAGGCGAAGTACCGCAATGCCGGCCAGACCTGCGTTTCAGCGAACCGCCTTTACGTCCAGTCGGGCGTTCACGACGAGTTCGTCGAGAAATTCGTGGAACGGGCTCGCCAACTTCAAGTTGGTGACGGTTTCGCGCCCGGAGTGGACATCGGACCCCTCATCGACAAGCAGGCTTTGGCCAAGATTGAATCCCATATTGCCGATGCCGTAACTAAAGGCGGCGCAATTCGATGCGGGGGCAAACGCCTCGGCACGAATGGCACGTTTTTCCAACCAACGGTCCTGACCGGTGTCACCAGCGAGATGACCGTCGCGCGAGAAGAGACATTCGGGCCGCTCGCACCGATTATTCGCTTCAAAGATGCGGATCAGGTCGTGCGTGATTCCAATGAAACGATCTACGGCCTCGCGGCCTATTTTTATGCCTCGAACCTGAAGCGTGTCTGGCGTGTCGCCGAGGCCTTGGAATATGGAATGGTCGGGGTAAATACCGGCCGGATGTCTTCGGAAGCGGCGCCGTTCGGTGGGATAAAACAGTCCGGCATCGGTCGTGAGGGATCCCGCCATGGCCTCGAGGACTACCTCGAAATGAAATACCTCTGCATGGGCGGCATCTGAAGCATCGGCTTGCAGGGTTCACAGACGGGTTACCTAGCGAGCGATCTCCAAACATGTGAATTGTAGAATCGCTCCTCGATTGGAACTGAGGGGCGGTCCGCACCCGAGCAAACACGCAACCCTGATGAGCCCCCTAAAATAGCTGGATGTATCTCTCGACGAGACAAGCGTCTGCATTTTCGGCGAAGACGGCGCGCATGCGACGGAGGATACGCTTGCGATTTGGCGGCCCTCGCCGACTATCCTCAGGCGACGGGCTGTCGTTGCGCAGTCTGGTTGGAAGCTTGTGCACCCAAGCCATCGTCAACGCTGATTGAGCAATATCCGGCTTCAGGGGCAGAATTTGGACCTGCTACATTCCGATATCAGTAGCTCAGCTGTTCTTCGGCTGACTGCCGCGCCGGTACACGCTCGGACAGAATCGAAGGACCATCACATTCGCATCCACATTGGTGATCGGCGCACCGTCCAGGGCGCGCCAGGTTGACCAAGCGGGTCGAACCGAATGACAGCCTTGACCGGCTGGAGGACGGAAATCCCGATGCCGAAGAGGTTGGTTCGGCACGAACAGCAAGGGCTGGGAAGCGATCGGCCGAGCGGTCCTTGAAGGGGCGGGCCAGGGTTGTTTGACGACGCGTTGGTTCAGTCTAATCTAGTCTCTGCCATTCAGAGCGGCTTCCCTCGCCTGACAGCGAGTCAAGATATTTGGCATCGTCGGCTTTGATTGCCGCGCAGATCTGGTCGAGATGGGGACAGCTCACTGGTGCACCTTTGGGCTCATAGTGTTTCCTTGTCATCGAGATGAGGATTGCCGGATTTGGCGTAGAACACCAACACGGGTCCGAGATCAAAGCGCGTCCCGGGCGCAAGGCGCTGGACGGACCGGGGCCATGTTTCGGTTGAGGCGCCATCGATGCCTCGCGCCAGCGTTCTGGCGAAGCGGGGCATCAGCGGAGCGAGTGTCGGTGCCAGGATCGCAGCGGCCGTCGTCTGAAGGGCTAGCGAAGTCCGATTGCGAGCGGGATAGAAACGTCGCGCCGCCGCAAAGTCTCGCGCCCCGCGGTAGATCACGCAATCGCGCACGAATTCGCAGACCTGAGTGGCCGCGCGCCGAACCGAGAAGCCTTCGTCCGAATAGGCGCGCTCCATCGCAGCGCGATAGATCTCTATGCGAGCAAAGAAGGCGCGGTCGACCGGGCTCCAGTCGCCTGCATCGGGTACACGGCCGGCAAAATCCTGCTTGATTTCCTGGTTCAACGCCTCAAGCCAGTTCAGCCAGATGCTTTGGAACACCTCGTTCTCGGTGCGGCGCAGCGCGTCCAGCGTGAAATCCGTCCGCTCACCTTCCGGGCGTGTCAGGCCCAAATGAAGGCGCACGACGTCGACTGTCTTTGGGCTCAGAACCTCCTTGCCCCAGACCGCATGGCGGCAGCTGGTTGAGAACTTCTTGCCGTCGAGCAGGTAGAACTCGTTGACGTGATAGCGGATGCGTGGCTTCCAGTGGGAGAAGACCTCGGCGTAAAGAGCGGGGTATAGTAGCGCGTGGTAGAACGAATTGTCGAAGCCGAAGAAATGGACAATCTGCCAGTCGTTGCCGGGCATCTCCGCCTTCCAGTTGCAACCCATCGAGCGGCCAAGCGCCTGGATGTTGTAAAGAAAACCGAAGGCCATCTCCGGCCAGACCCAGATCACTTGCCCCGGGAACCCTTCCGCCGGCAGGCCCCAGTCCGAGGGGTGGGTAATGGGCACTGAAAATTTCCCGCGTCGGCGTACGCGTGCGAAGAGATCCAAGATCCGTAGCGGGACGCCCGACGCCCTTAGATGCCGGTCGATATTGTCATAGCATTGGTCCATGGCAAGTTCTGGACGGCGGAGGGAGCCGACCACCGGCGCCTCGGCAGACTGCCGTGACCGCGCTGCACTTAAGTCGTGGCAAAGGTTTGGGGCACCGCATTCCTCGCAGATGTTGCCAGCGGCGGAGCCGCCGCAATCGGGGCAGAGGCCGCCAACATCCGGCTCGTAAAGATAGTGGCCTGTCACAGCATCAAAAAGCGCAGGGCTCTGGCGCAAATCTACCGCCGCGCTGCTCAGAAGACTCCGGAAACACGCGGTTTGGAACTCGCCGTAACCGTCATCGCCCATTGTGGCTTGGAAGCTGTGGATCTCACAATCAAGATGTGCAAGCGTGGCGCGAATCTCGTCGGCGTAGTAGCGCGCCACATTTGCAGGCGTCGATTGATCGGCATCGGCGCGTGTCGCGACGTAGCTCTGGTAATCGTCGCTTCCGGTCAGGTGATAGGCCTCCACTCCTTTCATGCGCAGGAAACGAGTATAGACGTCAGCGCCGAAATAAGGGCCAGAAAGATGCCCCAGATGCAGATCGCCATTTGGCGTTGGCGGCGTGGAGAAGACGAAGATTGGGCCGCGTGGAGTTGTGGTCTTTGAGCGGCATCAAGGGCGGCCTCGCCGTCTCGCCAGTAGACAGCGACGAAATCTAGGTCTTTGTTTCCGTCATTGCGCAGGACATGCGCTTCAAAAGGGTGGAACAGAACGACATCGCCCGCCTCGACGGAGATTTCCCCCCGGTCGGTGGTGACCTTGCCCGCACCAGACAGGACCACGAAGGCCTCGATTTCGTCATGCCGATGGGGCTCGGATGTGACGCCGGGCCCAACCTTTCCGAATGAAAACCCCGTGCGAGCGCTGCCCGTTCCAAGCGTGGCCATGTCGATACCGAACGCCCGCGACAGCTCCGTTCGAGAAAACGTGTATTTGCGCATGACAACGAACCTAAGCTGTTGAAGAGTGGGACGGACCTTCGGCTGCCAACGCAACAGCATCCCGTGCAATTCGTGGAGAGAAACGGCAGCCCGACCATTGGCGGCCCGGCCAGGATAGTGCAGCTCTGGGCCGGCAAGCGGGCGACCAAGGGGGCACCAGTCGGGCTGTAGGCGCACAGAAGACCGCCTGCGACCACCTCCGCAATCCACGTGCCAAAGCGTCGTAACGGGCTGCGGTCGATGCTCCGCGAGCCCGCAAATCAGACGGCCATACCGTCCGCGCATTTTTGAGCGGTCGATCAGTCGTGTGCATGCCTCCGCCTGGCCTGCGTGAGCTCAATCGCGATAGAAGATGCCATTTGGCGGCTTGAGATTGTCGAGATCGGCCACTTTGCCCTCGGGCGGGTTAAGGGCGCGCTTAAGCACGTTATATTCAGCGCGGGTCGGCCCGCCGGTTGAAGCACGCTGGAACACCAAGTAGAGTGTCCGCCGAGAACGATTGCTTTTGTTCGGTCGTGAGTAGTGCGGTGCGTAATCGTCGAAGATGAAGATGTCGCCAGCCTTCCATACTACGGGTTCCCAGGAGAACTTTTCGGCAACTTGAGGATAGATCACCCCACCGGCATCCATAGGAAACACCCCCTTTTCGTGGTTGCCGGGGCTGAAAAAAAGCCCGCCGTTTTCCGGGTCGGAATCGTCGATGCCTATGGCAACCACCGCATGGACCATCCGGTCGGGGAGTTTGTGTGGAATGTGATAAATGTCCTGATGCGGGAGATAGCCGCCGCTGTCGGGGTAGTGGAAAATCAGCAGTTCCTTGAGCCTGCGCGAATCTTCGCCAAGGAAATCCTCGACCGCTGACTTTATGCGCTGATCTTCTAAGAGCAAACGACGCAATGGATCATGGAAGTCGAGAAAATTCTCGATCTTGGAGGTGATCTTTCGATTGTCCGTCGTCTTCTCGAACCACATGAGCCATTTATCATCACTGACATCCCAGCGTGACATGTCTTCGACAAAAGTAGAGATATTTTCCTGATCTGCTGGAGTGAAGAACCGTTCGAGCCTGACGTATCCGTCCTTCTGCCACTTTTCTCTTTGTGCATCAGTCAACATGCGAAAAGCCTCCTGTTGGAAAGATTGGTTGGTCGGACATCCCAATTAGGGCAGTCGGCCGCTGGTCAAGTTGCGGGTCCACGGAGACGGACTCACGTCATGTGGGACGGCAATGCTAAGTGCGTTCCGCTCCGGCGGATATTGTCCGCAGAAGCTCGGCGCGAGACTGCCTATGTCAGGCTCAGCCGGGTCTAGGGGTTCCGTAAACTGGGCCGGATCAATCGCTTCACCCGGTCCAGCCACGACACGCGCTAAAGGCCGGCACCATCCGCTGATCGCCGACCCAGCCATGGCCGCCAAGACCACGGCGCTTCGAGTAAGCGACCTGGTACGGTCTTGACAACCGTAGGGGAAATGCACGCCCCCAGAATAATGCGCTGCCCCGCCTGGTCCAAGGGCCTGTTCGGTCACGATGATTTCGGAGAAGCCTCCGGCCTTCGCCGCAGCGGAGGCGGACATCATTCCTAGGATGCCACCGTCGATGATCAAAAGTCTACGAGTCATATCCCGCTGCCCATTTCTTCGGCTGCGGGGGCGGGCCAGCTCTCGATCGAGGTATGGCTGATGAAGCCAGGATGCTCGGGGTTCGCGCATGGCGCGCGCCCAAGAAGGCTATCGAGGATGCGGCGTGCGCGCCAGGCCAGCAGGCTTAGGTTCGGATCGGCCAGGCCGCGCTGCCCGAGGCTCGCGTTTTGTACGAAGATGCGTCTGTCACGCGGTCCGTCCCAGCTCACCGAAAAATCCTCGCGAATAGCTAATTCATTGTCGATCTGCTCCAGCCGGTGCGCGATGGGTTTCAAGAAGTCTGGCACCGCGTTCTCGTAACCAGTGGCCAGGATGACGATATCAGCCGTGACTTCTTCGACCTCGTCCATGCCGTGCTGCAAGGTCAGCCTGTGACCCGGTCCGGCGTTGATGCAGTGCGAGACGGTGCAGCCCGGCCGCAGTGTGATGTCGCATCGGTTTGGCTCGACAAATGCGCGGCAGTACAGCGCCTGATAGATCGCGCGCAACGTGCTTTCCGAAATGCCGTCCGAGGCAAGCACGAAACGCCGCAGGAGCAGCTTACGCTGCGACTCGCTCATCGCCGCGAAACGATCCGAAAAGCAGGGCATGAACAACTCGTTTGTGAACGGGCTGTCGTCGAGAGGCAGGTAGTTCTCACGCTGCGAGACCCAAGTGATCGAGGCAGGCCGCCGTTCTTTCGGCAGGCCGACAAGGTGCAACATCACCTCGGCTCCCGACTGGCCTCCGCCAACCACGCAGACATGCTTTCTTCGCACCTCAGGATGGATGTGCAATAAAACAGATGAGTGGAACAGGTTGCGTCCAGTCCAGCCCTGAAACTGAGGCGGAATTTGCGCCTGCTTGCCAATGCCGACCACGACGTCTCTGGCGCCGAGAACCGCCTTATCCGTCCGCACCCGAAACTCGCCGTCAAAGCGGATTTCGTGCACGGTCTCGCCGCCACGGATAAGTGGGTTCCTGTGGAAGGCCCAGTTCAGGTACTGCTCAAACTCAGCTCTGAACACAGCCTCGAACTGTGCGTTCAGGAAGTGATACAGACGCCCGTTCTCGTGCAGGAAGTTTACGAAAGTGTAGGCTGATCGCGGATTCACCAGTGTGACCAGATCCTTGAAGTGGCTGACCTGGAGCTCCGAGGAATCGAATGCGATGCCTGGGTGCCAGCGGAAGTCGACCTGCCGATCCAGGAACAGTGCACCTTGCCCAGCTTGCTCGTGTATCTGACACGCAAGGCTCAAATTAGACGGCCCAGCACCGACCCCAACGCAAGATAACTCCACTGCTTCCTCCTATAGAGTCTTCCCACAAGGCGGCTTGTTCGCGGCGAATATCGGCCATAGCCATTGGGCCCCCTCGCGGGCGTTTCGATCCCCGGTGCCGACCGGATTTGCGAGAATTGTCCTGCGGGTTGTCGAATGTAGACCCGAGCATTCCAGCGCGGTGACAATCGACGGGTTATGCCGGCGACGTGGGTTGGGGGCATCAACGTATATCCTTTCCGCCCGCCTCGATGACCGCATCGCCGTTACGCGAGATCCGCCTCGACCATGACGCGCCGGCCTTTCGCCGGCTTGGTGGCAGGCAACAGCGCGGGTTTCACTGCGGCGACGGCATTTTCGGTGCGCATGATCATGGACGACCTCTCGCTGATGCGTTCGCAGAATCCCGTGCATGGGCCATGCCAGAGAAGGAAAACCTTTTTAAACAGTGGGTTGGCGGATTTGCGATCCTGTCGGAAATCCGACATTGAGGGGGGACGCCTACCGGCGGCGCCCGATTTGCACGTCGATGTGTCCTTTTCCGATTAGCTAATCGGGCACCTTCTGCACCAGAATACTTCTCATGGAGACCAGCACGAAGCCTTCATGAACGGACAGTGCATAACCTGGTGTCTCTGCCGGACAGATCGCGATATGCCGTCTCCCATCGAGGTCGGCAGTTGCAAGAGCTGCCAAATCCTTCGCCCTATCGTGCCGTTGCACTGGCTCGATCCCGACATCCTCGGAGGCGGCGATCATGAAGAGTGACGCAATCTCATGTCCGCCGCGACGCCTCTCTCATGAGGAAGCAATTCTCTGTGTTGGCGTCGGATCGATGCTCTTGATTAGATGGTTCCGGATGGGCGCAGGCCCAGACCTAAGCGCATCAATAATTGCGCGATCTGGGACCCTCACCAACTGGATTGTCGAATCTCTGTAAAGATAGCCGGAAGAGAATTGCGTTACGACCACTCTGCCGGTCCAAGCACGACGCCATTCGGTCCCTGCGACTCAATCCAGGCGGAGGGATGAGGCCGCAAAGCAGTCTTTTGCGTGCCCACCGGTCGGCCAGGAATGGGAGCCGTCGTAAACGCAGTTATTTGATGATCGCCGCCGCGGAGTCCTCAGGCTGTGCCGCGCAACCGGCGACGTAGCGGTCGTCGATCGCCCCGTCGTCGATGTCGATCCGAAGCTCGGCCAGTTCGCGGTGAGCTTCACTGCTATTCCGCAGTGCCCACCGAGCTCGCACAGGAGGTTCTATCAGGCGGTGACGGCTGCACTCGTTGTCGGGTCTTCGACAAAGTCGGACATGAGACACACCGCAATCAGAGCCATGTCATTGTTGTGAAATGATTTTCTCGTTTGGCACGACACGTGCAAGGCTATCCGCAAACGCGCTGCGGCAAGGACTGAGGAGAAATCATGGCATGATCAAGCTCGCCGAACATGCGGTCGCAGCCGCGAAAACTGGGCCTTTCCGAGCCGACAGGACGTTGCGGCTGTTTTCCAGTCGACATCATTCTTCACGTTATCCGGACGTGACCATATTCGATTTCCGCCCAACGCTGAATGCGCCAGACGATGATCCCTATCTTTGGCTCGAAGATGTAGAAGGAGAACGGACACTTGCCTGGGCCGCCAGCCAGCCGGCTAGGACCCTGGGGCACTTCGGTGGAACACAGTTCGATCGCGACCGCGACGCCCTGACAGCGATCTCGACCGTCCCTGACAAGGTTCCCGTGACATCAGCGCCGCGGTCAGTACCTCGACAAGTTCTGGCAAGATGCCGGAATTCCGCGCGCACTGTGGCGCCGGGATCACCCTTGCCGCTATCCGCCGATCCTGCTCTCCACCACGAAGCGGGCGTGCGTTCACCCGGGCCACGCGCGTAAGACGGCCGCAAAGCTGCAGGCCTTTGGTTGTCCCGCCTACTTCTAAGTGAGTACAGGTCGGTGATTGCGAGCACGGCGCAAATGATGCGTGCGCGGTCCCACGCAAACTGCGCATGAGCGCCCCGGCAATCCCGGCAATTCGAGCAGGACTTTTCGTAGTTCAGTCCACATTTCTGAAGAGCAAGGAGAAAGTATCATGGCGAGAAACCAAATGCGCGCCGCGCGGGGAGTAACAGCGGCCGTTGTCCTCATCGTGATGGGACAGCAGGCCGTCGCGGCGGACCTTGCGCAAGCGGCGAGCGTCCCGCAGGCAGGTGCCTCGGTCACGGAAGCGCCAAGCCCTTGGCAGATCCGCCAGCGTGCGTTGGGGGTCGTCACTGAGGATTCGGGCTACGTCAATGCAGTGCCCGGCTCCGATCTTTCGTATTCGAACACCGTGACGCCGGAACTCGATATCTCCTATTTCTTCACGGACAACATCGCCGCCGAGCTCATACTCGGCACCACCTATGCTAACATCGGGGGCCAAGGTACGATCGGCGGGCTGGGCAATATCGGCAAGGTTTGGCTGCTGCCGCCCACGCTCACATTGCAGTATCATTTTACCGATTTAGGCGCGTTCAAGCCCTATGTCGGCGCGGGCGTGAACTACACGATATTCTATAACCAGGATGCCGGCAGCGCCGATGCTCTCAAGGTTAAGAACACGTTCGGCACCGCGCTGCAGGTCGGATTCGACTACATGGTGGATCAGCACTGGGGCGTCAACTTCGACGTGAAGAAGCTTTTCCTCAAGCCAGACTTCGACGTCATGGTGGACGGCGCGAAGCTGACGGGGAAGGCGGAGCTCGATCCTTGGTTAATAGGCGCAGGTGTCACCTACCGCTTCTGATAGCGAAAGGCGAAGAAGGCTTGTTGTAGCCCCGACCACGAAGTAAGCGCTCGTTTGGCCAGCCTGGGCGTCTCCTGCGCCCTTATACGCTCCAAGGCCGTGACGGTCAGGAAAGGTGAGATCGGAGAGACGTGTCTTCACTTCTAGGAGCCCGTCCAGATAGGTCATTGCTACGGGCACTTGTTGCACGATAGCCGGCTCAGGCGGGCTTTGCGAGGGTGAACAGCT
>NZ_JAMYPL010000030.1:0-67504 GCF_040320355.1 Mesorhizobium sp. M0715
CGACGTTGCGCCTATGGGCGGGCTTGGCCCCGGGGGTCCCGCGCCCGCCGGCGGGGTCGCTTATGCTCGCCCCGCCGGACCGGCCGGCGGGGGGCCCCCCGCCCCCCGCCCCAACCCGATGCTGATCCGTGCGCTGAACCTGGTGTCGCATACGGTGTTCGCGCTCGGGCTTTGGGGTACAGCGCTGCTGATCCGATAAACAGCTCGCTAGAATAAACGGTTCAGATCCCGCCGGCCGTCCACCACACGGACGATTTCAACCCACTCAACAGGGCCATCATCCGTGTCCGGAATCGTTTCGTAGAGCAGTACAAACGGCGCCTCCACCAGCATCCGTACGGAAGACCTGATATCGGGTGCCTAACACCCATGCGCGGATGGTCTGCCAGCTGCAAGGCCCGCGCTTCTAGTTGATCATAATAGCGATCGGCCGCTCGTATGTTTTCGCTGCCTATCATCACGTAGACGTCGATGAGGTCCGCCTTGGCCGCGGGTGACCAGACCAGCCTAACGGTCATTCCGCGAGGCTTCCGCCAGCCTTCGCCGAGCTTCCTTTCGCAACGCGTCGAAATCCACAGGCTCCGGCCTCCCACTTGCCTTGCCTTCATCCCACAGGTGCCTTAGCCGGCGGATATCGTCGTGCCGAAGTTCACGCTTGGCCAGCCAATCCCGCACCGCTTCACGCACAATCTCGCTTGCGGTGGCATACTCGCCCGCCTCGACAGCCTCACGCATCACAGCTGCTTGTTGCGGGGTCACAGCCACGCTCATTTTTTCTACGTTTGCCACGCCCGTTTCCTTATCGCATTTTGCTCTATGGTAGGAAATATTACTCCCTCCGTATTCTGGAGCAACTGCGACGCCACCAAAGGCCTTACGTCCGCTGGACGCTGGTCAAGGCAGCCTGTCGTCGGCCGTCAACCGTTGATAACGCGATGCGCGCCTAGCCGCGCCGCTCCGGAAATTCAATAGCTCTGGGTCGAGCGCCGCACTTTCGCGATTGCCGGTTGTTTGGCCGGCGCAGCAGGCTTTGGCGCGGCTGCAGGCTTGAACGGACCTTTCTTGAACGGTGCCATGCCTTCACGCGCAAGCTCGTCGGCGCGCTCGTTCTCGACATGACCGTCATGGCCCTTGACCCAGTTCCAGGTGACCTTGTGGCGCTTGTTGGCCTCGTCGAGCGCCTGCCAGAGTTCACCGTTCTTCACAGGCTTCTTGTCGGCGGTCTTCCAGCCGTTCTTCTTCCAGCCGTGGATCCACTTGGAAATACCGTCCATGACATACTTGCTGTCGGTGTGGAGGTCGACCGTGCACGGTTCCTTCAGCGCGTTCAGCGCCGAAATGGCGGCCAACAGTTCCATGCGGTTGTTGGTCGTCTCGGCTTCGCCGCCGGAAAGCTCCTTGGTGGTGCCGTTGAAGCGCAGGATCGCGCCCCAGCCGCCGGGGCCGGGATTGCCCGAACAGGCGCCGTCGGTGAAGATCTCAACCTGTTTGCTCATGATACTCATATCAGGCCAATCCATATTCCGAAGACGATTTGATCGCCCGGTGGAACCGCATCCTTCTGATGTATTCGGTCGGATCGCGTTTCATCACCAGCCCGCCATCGGGAACGGTCAACCAGTCGTACAGCCGGGTCAGCATGAAGCGCAACGCCGAACCGCGCGCCAGCATCGGCAGCGCAGCCTTTTCCTGGTCGCTCAGGGGCCGGAGGCTCTGGTAGCCGGCGAGCAGCGCCTTGCCCTTGGTGAGATTGAAGGAAAAATCCTTCTCGAAGCACCAGGCGTTGAGACAGGTGGCGACATCGTAGGCGTAGAGGTCGTCGCAGGCGAAATAGAAATCGATCAGGCCGGACAGTTTTTCGCCGAGGAAGAAAACGTTGTCGGGGAAAAGATCGGCATGGATGATGCCTTGCGGCAGGTCTTTGGGCCAGTTGCGCTCGAAATCGGCAAAGTCGGCATCGACCTCGGCGGCCAGACCCGGCTCGACCTCGTCTGCGCGATCGCGCGCTGCATCCCAGAGCTTGCGCCAGCCGTCGATGGCCAGGGCATTCGGACGCGTCATCGAAAAATCGGCGCCGGCCAGATGCAATTGCGCCAGCGCCTTGCCGACCTCGGCGCAATGCGTTGCTGTGGGCCGCCGCAACGAAAGCCCTTCCAGGAAGGTGATGATGACCGCCGGCCGGCCGGCGAGCGTGCCGATGACGCTGCCGTCATGCGCGGTCACCGGCAGCGGGCAGGACACGCCCTTGTTGGCGAGATGGCCCATTAGCCCCAGGAAAAACGGCAAATCCGCCTTTTCGACGCGCTTCTCATAGAGCGTCAGGATGTAGGAGCCGCTGGAGGTGTGCAGCAGGAAGTTCGAGTTCTCGGTACCTTCGGCGATGCCCTTGTAGGACAGGAGATCGCCGACCGGATAGTGCTTCAGGAATGCGCCGAGTTCGCCTTCCGCAACGTCGGTGTAGACCGCCATGTGGCTTACGCGGCTCCATTGACGAAGGCCATGTCGGCCCGCGTCAGTTCGACATCGCGCAATACCCGCATGACCGGAAAATCCTCCGTTTCCGTGGCCGTGATGGCCAGATCGATCGTGACATCGAAGCGCTGCCGGAACGCGTCGATGATCTCGTCGACGATGATTTCGGGCGCCGACGCGCCGGCCGACAGGCCGAGCGTCGAGATGTTGCCGATGTCATTCCACGGAATCTCGGCGGCGCGCTGCACGAGAAGCGACATGGTGGCGCCTGCACGCTCCGCGACTTCGACAAGTCGTCGCGAATTGGAGGAATTCGGCGCGCCGACGATCAGATAGAGATCGGCGCCCGGCGCGGTGTCCTTGACGGCTTCCTGGCGGTTGGTGGTGGCATAGCAGATCGATTCCGCCGCCGGTGCCTGCAGCGCCGGAAAGCGATCCTGCAAGGCGCGGATGATGCCGGCGGTGTCCTCGACCGACAATGTGGTCTGGGTAACGAAGCCGAGCGCCTGCGGATCGGCGGGCGAGAGCTTTGCGGCATCGGCTTCGGTTTCGATCAGCGTCACCGCTCCGTCCGGCAGCTGGCCCATGGTGCCGATCACCTCGGGATGGCCGGCGTGACCAATCAACAGCACATGACGGCCGAGCCGCTGATGGCGCATCGCTTGCTTGTGGACCTTCGACACCAGCGGGCAGGTGGCATCGAGATAGAAGAGATTGCGCGCCTTCGCATCCGCCGGCACCGATTTCGGCACGCCATGCGCCGAGAACACGACGGGCGACTGCCGATGTTCGGCCGGTATCTCGGAGAGTTCCTCGATGAAGACGGCGCCAAGGCTTTGCAGCCCCTCGACGACGTAGCGGTTGTGCACGATCTCATGGCGGACATAGACCGGCGCGCCATATTTCTTCAGCGCCAGCACGACGATCTGGATGGCACGGTCGACACCGGCGCAGAAACCGCGCGGCTGGCAGAGCCGGATCGTCAGAGGTGGTTTGGTGGTTGTCTGAAGCATTAAATCCGGGCCGGTTGATCAAAGCCGAAATGAGGTGCGCACCCCTGCCCTGTCAAGGGCATCAGCCGCGTTCATTCGTCTTTCGCGGGACGGCGAAGCCGCAGGATGAGCACGGCTGCGAGCGCCGCGGCAAGCCCGTACCAAGTCATCGCATATTGCAGATGGCTGTTCGGGAGGTCGATGATGGTGACGCCGCCAACCGGCAAGCCGCCCGGGTTTGGCGTCTTGTCTGCGTCGATGAAGATCGGCACCAGCGCGGCGCCCGCCGGCAGACCGGCGCTCGCAGCCATCACGTCGCGGTCCTTCCAGTAGAAGATGTTCTTCGCCACGTCGTTGTCGGGCAGCATCATCGACGGCTTCGCCGGCAGCGGGTTGCGGGCCAGCCCGGTCACGGTCACTCTGCCAGTCACCTGTCCCTTGGCGCGCTTGGCGGCGTCCTTCAGATCGTAAGGCACGAAGCCGCGATTGATCAGGACGAAGCGGCCGTCGTCGAGCGCCAGCGGCGTGTAGACATTGAAGCCGGCGTCACCTTCCCAGGTTGCGTAGAAATGGCGTTCGCCTTGATGCAGGAACGTGCCGGTGACGGTAACCGGCGTATAGTCGACATCCCCGGTGGCGGCGAACTCTTTCTCGACCGCAACCAACGGCAAGGGCGCCGAATGGGTACGCTGGTCGATGGTCTGCAGAAGGCCTTCCTTCCAATACAGGCGCTGCACTTGCCAGGTGCCGAGCACCAGCAGGATCAGGAACAGCATAAGGCCAAGGCCGAGCAGCAATGCCGATCGCGGTCGCGAACGACCGTCAGTTTTAACGGAAGCCTCGCTCATTCGCCGCGATCCAGCCGGCCCTCGGCCGCTTTGTTGCGGTATTGCAGCGTCAGCAGCACGCCCTTGATCAGCCGCAGCGCCGTCAAGCACAGCACGACAGCCAGCGGAATCCAGACCAGCAGATGCAGCCAGAGCGGCGGGCTGAGCGTGACTTCTACCCAGAGCGCCAGGCCGACGATGATAAAGCCGATGATCAGGATCACGAACACCGCCGGCCCGTCGCCGGCATCAGCGTAGGAATAATCGAGGCCGCAATTGACGCAGCGCTTGCCGACGGTGAGGAAGCCGGAGAACAACCGCCCCTCGCCGCAACGCGGGCAGCGGCCATGCAGGCCGGCCGAGATCGGATCGATCGGCGGCCAGATCGCCCTGTCTTCACTCATGGGAGCGTCGTCGCTCATGCTTACCGCTCGATCTCGATCGGTGTGCCATCGGCCACCATCGCCCAGATTTCGTCCATATCGGAGTCCGTAACCGCAATGCAGCCGTCGGTCCAGTCGACCAATTGAAGCAGCCAGCCCCACCAGCCATAACCATTCGGTTGGCCGTGGATCATGATCATGCCGCCCGCGTCGACATTGCGCGCCCTGGCGGCCGCCAGATCGTCGGTGTTGGGGTAGGAAATATGGATCGACCTGTGCGCGATGCTGTTCGGGTTCCGCCAGTCGAGGACATAGTTCCCCTCGGGCGTGCGTTGATCGCCCTCCTGGTGCTTATGCCCCACAGGATCGCCGCCGAGTGCGATGCCGTAGCTGCGCAGGATCTTGCCGTAGCCGATGAGTTCCAGCCGGCGTTCGGCTTTGTGGACACGCACCAGATCCACCTTCTCGCCGGCAAAGGCCGGGAGTGCCGCGATCATCAATGCGCAAATGGCCCGGAAAATTGTCAGCCGCATCGGCTATCGATCAGCGATCATTGCGCCAAAAAGAAGAAGGCGGCCACGTTGCCGCGGCCGCCTTCTCGAAACGAAAACTCCTCAGGCCAGGATCAGTGGCCCTCGATCACCGCGCCAACCGATCCCCAGACGTAGATCGAGGCGAACAGGAAAAGCCAGACCACGTCGACGAAGTGCCAGTACCAGGCGGCCGCCTCGAAGCCGAAATGCTGCTTGGGGGTGAAATCACCCTTCATCGCCCGGATCAGGCAGACCAACAGGAAGATGGTGCCGATGATGACGTGGAAACCGTGGAAGCCGGTCGCCATGAAGAAGGTGGCGCCATAGATGGAATCCTTGAAGGCGAACGGAGCATGCATGTACTCGTAGGCCTGCACCATGGTGAACAGCATGCCGAGGCCAACAGTCAGCACCAGGCCGTTGATCAGGCCTTTGCGATCGCCATGGATGAGCGAATGGTGCGCCCAGGTCACCGTGGTGCCGGACAGCAGCAGGATGACGGTGTTGTAGAGCGGCAAATGGAAAGGATCGAGAACTTCCATGCCCTTCGGCGGCCAGACACCGCCGGTAAACGCGGTGCGGGCATATTGCTGGGCTTCGCTCGGAAACAGGCTGGCATCGAAATAGGCCCAGAACCAGGCAACGAAGAACATCACCTCAGAGGCGATGAACATGATCATGCCGTAGCGCAGATGCAGCGACACGACACGCGTGTGATGGCCCTCATGCGCTTCCTTAATGGTGTCCGACCACCAGGCGAACATGGTGTAGAGGATGATCACGAGGCCGATGAAGAACAGCCATGGATTGGCGATGTTGAAGCCAAAGATCGGGAACGAGCCGCCCTTCAGGTACTCCATCAGGCAGACGCCGCCAAAGGCGGTGACAAGTGCGCCTACCGATCCCAGGAAAGGCCACGGGCTCGGGTCGACGAGATGATAGTCATGCTGTGGTTTTGCGTGCGCGTCTGCCATATCAACCCCCGAGATTTGCTTCGGTATTCGAAATTGTCTTGCTGTTGCCCTCGGCCGGCTCCGAGGAGGCGACCGGCTTGGTCTTCTCGACCGGGAACATCGTGTAGGACAGAGTGATCGTCTTCACGTCCTTGAGCTCCGGCACATTGACGATGTCGGGGTCCACGTAGAACAGCACCGGCATGTCCAGCGTCTCCCCGGGCTTCAGCGTCGTGTCGGTGAAGCAGAAGCACTCGACCTTGTTGAAATAGGGACCTGCCAGTTCAGGCTGCACGTTGAAGGTAGCGCGGCCGGTCACGGGACGATCGAACTTGTTGGTCGCCTGATAGTGCGCCTGCACGGTCTCGCCGATCTTCATCGTCATCGAGCGCTGGACCGGCTGGAACTCCCACGGCACGCCAGCGATGTTGGCATCGAAGCGGACAGTGATCTCGCGGTCGAGCACGCGGCCGGCATACTGCTTCTCGGCACGTTGCGTCGTGCCGCCATAGCCGGTGGCCTGGCAAAACATTTTGTAAAGCGGCACCGCGGCATAGGCCATGCCGATCATGCCGGTGAAAAAGGCGAGGCAGACAGCCGCGACGATGACGTTGCCGTTCTTGCCAGCCGTTTTTTTTGAGGTCTCGACGCTCATCACATCGTGCCCAGATTGTGGCCGAACTTCACGATCGTCGCGATGTAGAAAATGACCACCAGCAGCGCCAGCGCCACACCGATGGCGATAGAACGGCTGCGCTGCGCCTTCTTCTGACGCTCGGTCAACGTGACGGTCTCGAGCTTTTCCTCGATCATGGTCATGCTCCACCCATGGCAAGCGCGCGTTCGACAACGCTGTCGGCCAGATAGGCAGCGAAGATGGCGAAGAGGTAAAGCAGCGAATAGGCGAACAGGGCCTTGGCCGGTTTCATGACGCCGTCATCGTCGGCCATGCCAAGCACTTTCCACGCGTACCAGACAAAACCGACTCCCAGAAGCAGGGCGGCCACGCCATAGAACGGCGTGGTGTAGCCAAGCAGCCACGGCAGCACGCCGACCGGGGCCAGCACCAGCGCATAGGCGAAGATCTGGCGGCGGGTCGAAGCGTGGCCGGCGACGTTGGGCATCATCGGAATGCCGGCCTTGGCATAGTCCTCGGACTTGAACAGCGCCAGCGCCCAGAAATGCGGCGGCGTCCACAGGAAGATGATCAGGAACAGGACAATGCTTTCGAGGCTGACTGTCCCGGTCACCGCGGCCCAGCCGATCACAGGCGGAATGGCGCCGGCGGCGCCGCCGATGACGATGTTCTGCGGCGTCCAGCGCTTCAGCCACATCGTGTAGACGACGGCGTAGAAAAAGATGGTGAAGGCAAGCAGCGTCGCCGCCAGCCAGTTGACCAGTACGCCGAGCGTCATCACCGACAGCACCGACAGCACCAGCCCGAAGGTCAGCGCTTCGTGCGGCTGGATGCGACCGGCCGGGACCGGGCGGGTGGCGGTCCTGGTCATCACGGCATCGATGTCGGCATCGTACCACATGTTGAGCGCGCCGGAGGCACCAGCACCTATTGCAATAGCCAGGATGGCGATCACCGCCAGCAGAGGGTTGATGGTCACGGGTGCGGCGACAAGGCCGACAAAGGCGGTGAACACCACCAGCGACATGACGCGCGGCTTCAGCAGCGCGAAGAAATCGCCCGCCGTCGCTTCCGACATGCGAAAGCCCGCTTCGTCAATCAATGGGTCGTCGACAAGGGCCATGCGTACTTAAGTCCATCATCCGTTGGCCAAAACCGCCGGCGGACCGGCGGTTTCGTATTCGAGCGGGCAGCCGCCTTACTTGATTTTCGGCAGCTGTTCCCACTGGTGGAAGGGCGGCGGCGAAGGCAGCTGCCATTCGAGCGTCGTTGCGCCCTCGCCCCATGGGTTGGCGCCGGCGATCCGCTTCTTCTGGAAGGCCTCGAACACGCCATAGAGGAAGATCAGGACGCCGATGGCCGAGATATACGAGCCGATGGACGACACATAATTCCAGCCGGCAAACGCATCGGGGTAGTCGATGGTGCGGCGCGGCATGCCGGCGAGACCGAGGAAGTGCTGCGGGAAGAAGATCAGGTTCACGCCGACGAAGGTGACCCAGAAGTGGGTGTTGGCGATGACGGGCGAATACATGTAGCCGGTCATCTTCGGGAACCAGTAGTACCAGCCGGCGAAGATGGCGAACACCGCGCCCAGCGACAGCACGTAGTGGAAGTGGGCAATGACGAAATAGGTGTCATGCAGCGAGCGGTCGAGGCCGGCATTGGCCAGTTGGACGCCGGTGACGCCGCCGATGGTGAACAGGAAGATGAAGCCCAGCGCCCACAGCATCGGCGTCTTGAACGAAATCGACCCGCCCCACATCGTCGCGATCCAGGAGAAGATCTTCACGCCTGTCGGCACCGCGATGACCATGGTGGCGAAGACGAAATAGCGCTGCGTGTCGAGCGACAGGCCGGTCGTGTACATGTGGTGCGCCCACACGATGAAGCCGACGGCGCCGATCGCCACCATGGCATAGGCCATGCCGAGATAGCCGAACACCGGCTTCCTCGAGAAGGTCGAGATGACGTGACTGATGATGCCGAAGCCCGGCAGGATCAGGATGTACACTTCAGGGTGACCGAAGAACCAGAACAGGTGCTGGAAGAGGATCGGGTCGCCGCCGCCGTCGGGCGCAAAGAAGGTGGTGCCGAAATTGCGATCGGTGAGCAACATGGTGATGCCGCCGGCCAGAACCGGCAACGACAGCAGGAGCAGGAAGGCGGTGATCAGCACCGACCAGGCAAACAGCGGCATCTTGTGCAGCGTCATGCCAGGCGCGCGCATGTTGAAGATGGTGGTGATGAAGTTGATGGCGCCGAGGATCGACGACGCACCGGCAATGTGGATCGACAGGATCGCCAGATCCATGGCCGGCCCGGGCTGGCCCGAGGTCGAAAGCGGCGGATAGAGCGTCCAGCCGCCACCGACGCCAAAGGCGCCCGGCGCGCTCGGCACGAACATCGAGGTGAGCAGCAGGATGAAGGCCGGCGGCAACAGCCAGAAGGAGATGTTGTTCATGCGCGGGAACGCCATGTCGGGCGCGCCGATCATGATCGGGACCATCCAGTTGGCGAAACCGCCGATCAGCGCCGGCATGACCATGAAGAAGATCATGATCAGGGCGTGCGCGGTGGCGAAGGCATTGTACATGCTCTTGCCGCCGTCGATCGCGGCGTCACCGTTCATGCCATAGACCATCTGCGCCAGGCCGCTGAAGATCTGGATGCCAGGCTCCTGCAGCTCCATGCGGATGGCGACCGACAAGGCACCGCCGATGATGCCGGCCATGATCGCGAAGATCAGGTAGAGCGTGCCGATGTCCTTGTGATTGGTCGAATAAACCCAGCGGACCCAGCCGTGATAAGGCTTGTGGTCGTGCCCGTCGTGAGCTGCAGCGTCTGCCATGTTCCGCTCCGTTCCCTAAATCTTGCTAACCCGCGGCATCAGTTGCCGGCGGCCGCTACCTTGTTCTGGCCGTCGACCTCGGCCATCAGCGTCTTGTTGGCGCCGGGCAGATCGGTCTTGGCTGCCGCCAGCCAGGTCTTGAACTGCGCGTCGGAGACGACGCGGATGGCGATCGGCATGAAGGCATGATCCTTGCCGCAGAGCTGCGAGCACTGGCCGTAAAAAATACCTTCCTTCTCCGCCTTGAACCAGGTCTCGTTGGTGCGGCCCGGAATGGCATCGATCTTGATGCCGAACGACGGCATGGCAAAGGAGTGGATCACGTCGGTCGCGGTGACGAGCACGCGGGTCATGGTGTTGACCGGCACCACCAGTTCGTTGTCGACGGCCAGCAGGCGCGGATAGACCTTGCGGTCCTCCTTGCCGGCGCCGGCCCGATCACCGTCCTGGAGGATCGCGGAGTTGAAGGAGAGCGTGTTTTCGGTCTGGTACTCGTAGTCCCAGTTCCACTGGTTGCCGGTCGCCTTGACGGTCAGCTTTGCTTCTTCCGGCGGCGTATATTGCGCGGTCAGCAGCTGGAACGAGGGAATTGCCAGGCAAAGCAGGATGACGACCGGACCGACAGTCCAGATCACCTCGATCAGCGTGTTGTGGCTGGTCTTGGACGGAACCGGGTTCGCGCTCGCACGGAATCTGACGATGCAATAGGCTAGAAGAAGCAGCACCAGGATGGTGATCGGGACGATGAACCACATTGTGTAGTTCCCGAACCACTCGATCTGCCGCATCATGTCGGTCGCCGGCGCCTGGAAGGTTGTCTCCCAGTTCTTGGGCTGGTCGGCATGGGCGGATGCGCCGGCGAAAAACGTGATAGCGGCACAAGCACTTAGAAACTTGGCACTTGCTGGAACCTTGGCGTTTGCCAGGAAATTTCTCATCGCCCTCATCGTCTCCCAGTTCCTCGCTGCGGTACCCACGAGAATAACGAACAATGCCGGGACGGGAATCCCGACAGTTTCAAGCTGGTTCAAACCATACTCTTTTTCCCTCCGCAAGAAAGGAGCGGACGAAACCGTGCGGCATTTTTGCGCGCAAGCCCGGATGTGCCTTTGGAGGCAGCCGCGGCAGCACCGAATCGCCTACAGTGAGCCCGCAGCAGCATTCCCGCGGGCCGCAGGTGCCGAACGTCGCAATTCGGGCGAAATTGGCAGGGAAAAGCGCCCTATTGGCTTTTTCGGGGCAGACCTGGTGCGGTCTCGTCCTTTACTTGGCTTTGGCGCGGCTTAAAGTGCCGTGATTCGCAATGGAGCCGTCATGAATTACTGGCTTTCGAGAAACTCTCGGTTTTCGAGAAACTGGGCGAAGGTCATCTTTCTCGCCGCCCTGTCTGGCATCGGCTTGTCCGCGATCGTGTCCGGCACGGCCAACGCCGCGCAGCCGAGCGGCACCGTGCGCTCGACGCATGGCGCATGGTCGATCATCTGCGACACACCGGCCGGCGCCACCTCGGAACAATGCGTGATGATGCAGAACGTCGTCGCCGAGGACCGTCCCGAGATGGGACTGTCGGTCGTGGTGCTGCGCACCGCTGACAACAAGGCGGAGATCCTGCGCGTGCTGGCGCCGCTCGGCGTGCTTTTGCCCAACGGGCTCGGCCTCAATGTCGACGGCAAGGATATCGGCCGCGCCTATTTCGTGCGCTGCTTCCAGGACGGCTGCTATGCTGAGGTCATTCTCGAAAAGCCGCTTCTCGACACGCTGAAGACCGGCACGTCGGCCACCTTCATCGTCTTCCAGACCCCGGAAGAAGGCATCGGCATCCCGGTCGACCTCAAGGGTTTTGCCGACGGCTTCGCCGCGCTCCCCTGACAGCCCGGCGACATCACCGACTTCATCAACCAGAAGTGACATCGGCCGGCTGCTGGCAAACCGCTTTTGTCTTCACAATGCGGCAGAACGATTGTCTCGGCGCACCTTCGCGCCTACATCGTGGCAAAGACCCATTCCTCCTGTGAACGGACGCGCCATGAACAGCCTGATCGGCCAATTCGACATTTCAGACGATCGCATCAAGCAGATCGTCGCTGAGACCATCAACGGCGCCGATGACGGCGAGCTGTTCCTCGAATACAGCGAGAGCGAAGCGCTGATGTTCGACAACGGCCGGCTGAAGACCGCCAACTTCAACACCGACCAGGGTTTTGGCCTGCGTGCGGTTGCCGGCGAAGCCAGCGGCTATGCCCATTCCAGCGACCTCTCCGAAGCTTCGCTGCTGCGCGCGGCCGATGCCGTTTCAACCGTCAAGGGCGGTTATTCCGGCACGCTTGCCGCCGCACCCGCCCGCACCAACCGCCATCTCTATGGCGAAGAGAACCCGATCCCCTCGCCTTCCTTCGAGGCCAAGGCAAAGCTCTTGCAGGAAATCGATGCCTGGCTGCGCGCCGAGGATCCGCGCGTGCGGCAGGTTTCGGCATCGCTCGCCGCATCCTGGCAGCATGTCGAGATCGTGCGCGCTGATGGCCAAATGGTGCGCGACATCCGCCCGCTGGTCCGCATCAACGTCTCCGTCGTGGTCGGCGATGGCGACCGCCAGGAGAGCGGCTCCTACGGCATGGGCGGCCGCAAGGCGTTTGGCGAATTCCTGGTCGAGGACAGCTGGAAGCACGCCGCCAAGGAGGCGCTCAGGCAAGCCCTGGTCAATCTCGAGGCCATACCGGCCCCGGCCGGCACTTTCGACATCGTCTTGTCCAGCGGCTGGCCGGGCGTCATGCTGCACGAGGCCGTCGGCCATGGGCTGGAAGGCGATTTCAACCGCAAGAAGACCTCGGCCTTCGCCGGCCTGCTAGGCCAGCAGGTCGCCGCCAAGGGGGTGACCGTCGTCGACGACGGCACGATGCCCGAGCGGCGCGGCTCGCTGACCGTCGACGACGAAGGCACGCCTTCGGCCCGCAATGTGCTGATCGAAGACGGCAAGCTGGTCGGCTACATGCAGGATCGCCAGAACGCCCGGCTGATGGGCATGAAGGCAACCGGCAACGGCCGTCGCGAAGGCTACGCCCACCAGCCGATGCCGCGCATGACCAACACCTACATGACATCAGGCGACATGGAGCCGGACGAAATCATCGCCTCGGTCAAGAACGGCATTTATGCTGTCTCCTTCGGTGGCGGCCAGGTCGACATCACCTCTGGCAAATTCGTGTTCGGCTGCACCGAGGCCTACATGATCGAGAACGGCAAGGTGACGCAGCCGATCAAGGGCGCGATGCTGATAGGCAACGGCCCGGACGCCATGCACCGCGTGTCGATGATCGGCAACGACATGAAGCTCGACACCGGCATCGGCATGTGCGGCAAGGCCGGACAGGGCGTGCCCGTCGGCGTCGGCCAGCCGCATCTGCGCATGAATCAGATGACGGTCGGCGGCACGCGGGTCTGATGCGATGGCCACTGGAGAAAAATCCGTTGCCTCCAGTTCAACCGCCGATCAGCTCACACGGCCTGCTCCGGTCTTTCCCCCAACGCGACCCGAGGATGTGTTCGGGTCGCTGCCCAACAGAGGCAAGTCGAAAACATTGAGAGAAATAGAAACGGGCGTGCTCGCGGAAGCACGGCGTCGCCAAACCAGCGAATGATCTACCGCCTCTTCTTCGGCTTCTCCAGCAGCGCCACTGCCTCGACATGCGGCGACCACAGGAACTGGTCGATCGGGGTGACGCTTTTCAAGGTGTAGCCACCGTCGAGCAGGATGCGCAAATCCCGCGCGAGCGTCACCGGATTGCAGGACACCGCCGCAACGTAGGGAACATCCGAGCGGGCGATCTGCTTCGACTGGTCCTCGGCGCCGGCGCGTGGCGGATCGAACACCAGGCCGTCGAACGCATTCAACTCCTTGAACGTCAGCGGCCGGCGGAACAGGTCGCGGCGTTCGCCCGTCACCCGCTTCAGGCCAGTGGCGAAACGCGATCCACGGTCGAGGGCCGAAAGGGCTGCCGCATCGCCCTCCACCGCATGGACTTCCGACTTCGCGGCCAGGCGCAGAGCAAAACTGCCGCAACCGGCGAAAAGATCCGCCACCTTCTTGGCACGCTTCAGATGCCCGCCGACGATATCGGCCATCGCCTGTTCGGCGGCCTCGGTTGCCTGCAGGAACGCGCCCGGGGGCAAGGCTACAGCGACGCTGCCGAACATGACCACCGGCTTCCTCGGCTCGATGATGATTTCGTCATCGATGGACAGCCTGGCAAAGCCCTGCGCCATGACGAAATTGGCAGCGATGCGGCGCTGATGCTCCCCCAGCTTGCCGGATTCATGAACCGCGACATCGAGACCCGAACCGGTCACGGTGACCGCCAGCCGGAACGATTTGGTGGTGGCGCAGACCAATTCGGCGAGCGCCTTCAAGCGATCGAGCGAAGCGACGATCTCAGGCAGCGAGATCGGGCATTCCGATATGGCGACGATCTCCGGCGACAGATGGCGGTGGAAGCCGAGCAGCATGCCTGTATCGGTGCGCCGGGCGGCAAGCACGACACGGCGCCGCGTCTGCGGCGCGCAGGCGACCAGGTCGCCGATCTCGCAATCGATGCCCTTGCCCTTCAAGGCGTGCACCACCTTTTCGCGTTTCCACTGGTGATAGGCTTCGGCTTCGAAATGCTGGAGCGCGCAACCGCCGCATTCGGTAAAATGGCGGCAGGCGGGATCGATGCGAAGCGGCGATGCTTCCAGCACCGCCATCAGCATGGCGCGGTCCCTTTCGCGCGCGGCGGTGACCGTTTCACCGGGCAGTGTGAAGGGAATGAACAGATCGCCTGTCTCGGTTTCGGCGATACCGTCGCCCTGAGCGCCAAGTTTCCTGATGCTGAAGCGCGCGCTCATCGATCCTTGATCCCACCGAGCAGGAATTCGCGATTGCCGTCGCCGCCTTCGATCGGCGACAAATGCAGGCCGAGCGCGCGCCAGCCGGGGACGGCATCCAGCCAATCCTGCAGCAGGCCGGCGACACGGGAGGCGTCGTAGGGGTCTTTCAACAGACCACCCTTGCCGATCGCATCACGGCCCGCCTCGAATTGCGGCTTGACCAGAAACATGGCCTTGGCGCCAGCCTTCGCCAGACCAAGCGCCGGCGGCAGCGCCAGTTTCAGCGAGATGAAGCTGACGTCGGACACGATGAAATCCGGAATACGCCCGCTGAGATCGGCGAGGGCGAGGTCGCGGGCGTTCAGCCCTTCGATCACCGTCACACGCGGGTCGCCGCCGATATCAGGATGCATCTGGCCATGACCGACATCGACGGCGGTGACATGGGCCACACCGCGCTCGAGCAACACCTGGGTGAAGCCGCCGGTCGAGGCGCCGATGTCGAGCGCTTCGCGGCCGGCAGGGTCAAGGCCGAAATGATCGAGCCCACCGATCAGCTTGAGTGCCGCGCGCGACACATAGCCTTGCGCCGGATCATCGATGGTAACAAGGCATTGCGGCAAAACGCTCTGGCCGGGCTTGCGCGCAATGACGCCGTCGACGGCCACCGTGCCACGCTCGACCGCGTCGCGGGCACGTGAGCGGCTGGCAAACAGCCCGCGCTGGACGAGCAGGTCGTCGAGCCGCTGGCGTGCGCTGGCTGGCAGAGGCGAATTCATCGGCCTTCATGGCGAAAGCCGACGACGATGGCAAGAGCGCCAGCCGGAAGCATTTCGTCTCCCGTTCCCGTCATCACGCCCAGCATCTTGGACCGCGACGATGGTGAGGCATTCCGTCCCGTCGACCATCTTTATGAATATCCATGCGTTACGCCCGTTGAGACAGATGACCGCCGTAGCATGAGGTCTCGCCGCCTGCGGATAAATACCAAAAACCTAGAAAGCCTCATGATTTCTTAACCAATTTTCATCGCATTTGCTTGAGGACTTCAATGTTATGACCGCGACGACCGGAAAACCCGGATGGAGAGGCGGCAACCTTGGAAATGGCCAGCGATATCGTCTACAGGGTTCTTGATCGGATTTCCGGCGCCGGCCTGCTGGCGACCGGACTTCTGTTGCTGACTGCTTTGGTCAGCGCCCTGGTCGCCTACTGGCGCACGGTCGAGAAAAAGAGCTGGAAAGAGTTCTTCGAGTTCGCGGTCCCGCATGAGGTCATCACGCATCCCTCGGCGAAAGCCGACCTTTTGTTCTGGGTGACGCGGAAGGCGCTGATGCCATTCCTCATGCTGCCCGCCGGCGTCGTCTTCGTCAGCGCCGTCGGCTATGCGACGAACTGGTTGCTCTCCACGCTGCTGGCAATCCAGCCGCCCCTGATCGAAGGACCGGCAGGGCCTGTGACGGTGACGATCTTCACCATCACCATGCTGCTTGCCTACGACATTTCGTATTATCTCTATCACGTCGCCCAGCACCGCTACCCGGTGCTCTGGGAACTGCACAAGGTGCACCATTCGGCCGAGGTGATGGTCGGCATCACCAAGGATCGCGTCCACCCGCTCGACGAATTGATGAACCGGGCCTGGGACGGCGTCATTCCCGGCATCTGCTTCGGGATCTGGTCGCTGGTGTCGCTGAACCTCGTCGAGCTGACGGTCTTCGGCGTCAACGTCTACATCATACGCAACATCCTGATGATGGATTTCGTCAGGCACACGCATTTCAAGATCTCGTTTGGACCATTGAACAATCTGATCCTGTGTCCGCACTGGCATCAATTGCACCACAGCACCGACCCGCGCCACTACGACAAGAACTTCGGGCTGCTCTTCTCGTTCTGGGATCGGCTCTTCGGAACGCTATGCGTTCCCAGACCCGACGAGGACTTCAAGTTCGGTTTGATCGAACGCAACGTGCGCGACTACCAGTCGCTCGCAGGCCTCTATGTTCTGCCGCTGAAGCGGATGTGGCGGCAGATCGCCAGACATTTCCGCACCGACAAGCCCGAGCCACAGCAATCGCCGCAAGGGGGCAAGCCATGAACGGACCCGCCGTGTTCCGGATGCCGCGAACGCACCGGATCGAAATTGCGACCTCGTCAGCGCGACTGGCAGAAATCGCGCCCGCCTGGGCAGCGCTCTGGCAACGCGCCGGCGGCCTCGTTTTCCAGCATCCCGACTGGATCTCGGCCTGGTGGCACACCACACCGCATCAGGACCGCCGCGGTCTCAGGATCGGCATGGTCTGGAGGGGCGAGCGCCTCGAGGCCGTCATTGCGCTCGCGACCTTCTGGCGCTCGGGCATCCGTATGCTGGAGTGGGCGGCGAAAGATCACTGCGACTATGGCGATGTCCTGCTTGCTCCCGATGCCGAGCCACAGATCCTGCCGCAACTCTGGCAACATATCCTCGACGATGGCGGCTTCGATCTTGCCTACCTCAATCGTCTGTTGCCCGATGCCCGATTTCGGACCCTGCTCGGTCCCGCCGCCCCAGGCCAAGACAATATCTTGCAGCCAAGCCACCGCAGCGAGGTCAGCTATCGAGTTTCCGGCGCCGGGCAACGCGGCGCACAATGGTTTGAAAGCCAGTCGAAGAAAACCCGGCAAAACTATCGCCGTGGCTACAAATTTATGGAGGAAGGCGGCGCGCTGCGTTTCCGCCTGATGGATGCGCACGAAGCCCGCGAGCCGGTGCTGGAGCGCGTCGCGGCACTGAAGCGGGTATGGCTTGCAAAACACGGCCGCGTTTCGGACCTCTTCGACGAAGGTTCCCCCGCGCTGGCGGCACTCATATCCGTTCTTGCCAAGCTTGGATTGCTGCGCATCTTCGTGCTCGAACGCGAAGACGAGATCATCGCCATCTCGATCAATTTCGAGCAGCATGGAACGATGATGGCTTTCGTCACCACCTATGATCCGGCCTTCGAACGGGCCTCGCCGGGCATGGTCTTGATGATGGATTACATCCAGTGGTCGTTTGACCGGGGCTTGGCCACGATCGATTTTCTCTGCGGCGGCGAGGATTTCAAGCGCCGCTTTGCGACGCATTCGGTGACCTTGTCGTCAGTGGTGGGTGGACGAAACCTGCGCGGACGCCTAGCCGCCCTGGCAGACCGCGCCCGCCACGCGGCGCAATCCTGGCGCCCCGAGAAACCGGCGCAACAAGCGGAGTTGGTGGCGGCGGAGTAGCATTGCCAGCGCCTTCTTAGATCACCCGCACAGCGGCAAGCACGATGAAACGATCGGGCAATCCCGATCAAGGCTTGCTGCTCTCCAGCTCAGAATACGCTTCGCGGAACCGGACGCTCGACGGCTGGAGACAACCCATCCTGACGCCCTCCCGAAGCTTGCTCGCGTGCAGGCTCGATGGCAACCGCAGGCGCGGGAACAGGGGCCGGCAGAACCACCAATTGCGGCACCTGCTTGAATGAAAAGCCGCCGCGGATGTCGCCCATCTTGCCAGCGACGATGCCCATCGCCGCCTTTTCGAGGCTGCGATCATAGCGCGTTTCGGCTGTGGCCGGCGCGACGATGACGGCGCAAAGCGCTGCACCGCACAGAAGCGTTTTCATTGTTGTTGTCTCCCTGCCTGATCACGATCTAGCAGGGCGCCATTGAAGAACGGCCAACAGACACGGTAAGCAAAGCGCCAAACGTCAGCGTAAACAACGCGTTAAGATCGTTGGCCGGCAAACCGATTCAAGTCATTGAGACTTTGATTCAGGCGCGCTGGGCGTGGACTGTGTGCCCGAGTGCCACGAACACGGTGCGCACGATGCCGGCGGCATCGAGCCCGGCATCGGCATACATCTTTTCCGGCTTGGCGTGGTCGGTGAACGCGTCGGGCAGCACCAGCGGACGCACCTTCAGGCCGCTTTCCAGCAGGCCCTCATGGGCAAGGAACTGCAGCACGTGGCTGGCGAAGCCGCCGACGGCGCCCTCCTCCACCGTCACCAGCACCTCATGCGAGCGGGCCAGCCGTCGGATCAGATCCTGGTCGAGCGGCTTGGCGAAACGGGCGTCGGCGACAGTGGTGGACAGCCCGGCAGCCCCTAGCTCCTCGGCGGCGATCAGGCAATCCTGCAGCCGCGTGCCGAAGGACAGCAATGCAACCTTGGTGCCCTCCTTGACGACGCGGCCCTTGCCGATTTCGAGAACCGAGCCGCGCTCCGGCATGTCGACGCCGACGCCGTTGCCACGCGGATAGCGGAAGGCGATCGGACCCTCATCATAGCTCGCCGCAGTGCGTACCATGTGACGCAGCTCCGCCTCGTCGGCGGCCGCCATGACGACGAAACCCGGCAGTGTCGCCAGGAAGGTGATGTCGAAGGCGCCGCAATGGGTGGCGCCATCGGCGCCGACGAAGCCGGCCCGGTCGATGGGAAAGCGCACCGGCAATTTCTGGATGGCGACGTCGTGGACGACCTGGTCGTAGGCGCGCTGCAGGAAGGTGGAATAGATGGCCGCGAACGGCTTGTAGCCTTCGGTGGCAAGGCCCGCCGCGAAGGTCACCGCATGCTGTTCGGCGATGCCGACATCGAAGGTGCGCGACGGGAACGCTTCACCGAACAAATCGAGGCCGGTACCGCTCGGCATGGCTGCGGTGACGGCGACGATACGGTCGTCCTCGCGGCCCTCCTGGACCAGGCTTTCGGCGAACACCTTGGTGTAGGCCGGTGCGTTGGCTGGCGCCTTGGCCTGCGCGCCGGTGATGACGTCGAACTTGTTGACGCCGTGATATTTGTCGGCAGCGGCTTCGGCCGGCGCATAGCCCTTGCCCTTCTGGGTGACGACATGGATGAGCACCGGGCCTTCGCCATTGTCGCGGACGTTTTTCAGGACCGGGATCAGATGCTCCAGATTGTGGCCGTCTATCGGGCCGATGTGATAGAAGCCGAGTTCCTCGAACAGCGTGCCGCCGGTGACGTAGCCGCGTGCATGCTCGACTGCCCTTGTGATCGCACGATCCGCGCGCTTGCCGAGATAGGACGTCAGTTTCTTGCCGAAATCGCGCAGGCCGATATAGGCCTTGCCGGAGGCCAGCCGCGCCAGATAGGCGCTCATCGCGCCGGTCGGCGGCGCGATCGACATGTCGTTGTCGTTGAGAATGACGATCAGCCGTGCATCGAGCGCGCCGGCATTGTTCATCGCCTCATAGGCCATGCCGGCAGACATGGCGCCGTCGCCGATGACGGCAATGACGTTGTTGCGGCCGCCGGAGAGATCGCGGGCGGCGGCCATGCCGAGGCCGGCCGATATCGACGTCGAGGAGTGGGCGGCGCCAAAGGGATCGTACTCGCTTTCGGCGCGGCGGGTGAAGCCGGACAGACCGCTTTCCTGGCGCAGCGTGCGGATACGGTCGCGGCGGCCGGTCAGGATCTTGTGCGGATAGGCCTGGTGGCCGACATCCCAGATCAGCCGGTCGTCGGGGGTGTTGAAGACATAGTGCAGCGCCACTGTCAGCTCGACCACGCCAAGCCCTGCGCCCAGATGACCACCCGTGCGGGACACGGCGTCGACCAGCTCGGCGCGAAGCTCGGACGCCAATTGCGGCAGTTCACTTTCGGCAAGCGTGCGCAGGTCGGCCGGGATGCGGACCTTGTCGAGAAGCGGCGTATGCGGCGTTGCGTTCACGGTGCTCGGGCTTTCGGTTGATGGGCGAATAGGCCGCCGGCCGGCGAAAGTAAATGTGTGTCAGTGACGCGGATCAGGCCCTAGTCTTTTGTCTATGCATTTCGTTCTGCCACTTTTGGGTGACAGGGCATCAGCTTTCCGGCAGCGGAATAAACTCTTCCTCGTCTCCGGGAACGATGTCGAAGCGGCCCGTCTTCCATTCCTCTTTCGCCTGTTCGATGCGCTCCTTGGACGACGAGACGAAATTCCACCAGATGTAACGCTTCGAACCAAGAGAGGCGCCGCCGAACAGCATGAAATGCGCCCCGGTCTGCGACGACACGACGATCTCGTCACCGGGACGGAACACCAGCAGCCGTTCGGCTGGGAATACATCACCCGAAATTGAGACCTCGCCTTCCAGCGTATAGATGGCGCGTTCTTCCGCATCAGCAGGGATTTTCACGCTGGCGCCGGGCGCCAGGCGCAGGTCGGCGTAGAGCGTCTCCGTGTCGGCCCTGACCGGGGACCGCAGTCCCTGGAAATCGCCGATGATGAGGCGCCCGTTGACGCCTTCGGCTTCGATCTCGGGAAGCCGAAGCGCTGCGGTATTCTCGAAAACCGGAGCCACCTCTTCCTTGTCGTCCGGCAGAGCCAGCCATGTCTGCAGGCCGGATACCGACATCGGCGCGCCACGCAGTTCCTCCGGCGTACGCTCCGAATGGACGATGCCGCGGCCGGCGGTCATCAAATTCACGTCGCCGGGCTGAATGACCATTTCGGTGCCGAGTGAATCGCGGTGCCGGATCTTGCCGTCGAACAGATAGGTGACCGTCGACAGGCCGATATGCGGATGCGGACGGACATCCAGTGCCTGACCGGCGCGCAGGATCGCGGGACCCATGCGGTCGAAGAAGATGAACGGCCCCACCAGCCGCCTTTTTGCCGTCGGCAGGGCACGGCGCACCTGAAAACCGCCGATATCCTTGGCGTTGGGTATGACCATCAATTCGATCTGATCGCTGGCGAAGGCATCGCCTGCCTCAGGGTCTTTCCCGGGGAAGAAGCTCATGGACTCTCCTTGTCGGTGGTCGAAGGCCGCCTGGCCGCATCAGGCAAAGCGGATCGCCGCCTTTGCCCGCAGCTTGGCCGCGACCTCTTCGCGATTACGCGGATGCTGGTGGGTTTCCAGGGAATCGAGCAGTTCGCGCGCCGAGGCGGCGATGGCTTCGACGGCATGGTCGAAGGCGTGCTGGTTCTGCTTCGAGGGTCGCGTGGTTCCGCTCAGCTTGCGGACGAACTGAAGAGCCGCGTCGCGCACCTCGTCATTGGTTGCCGGCGGATCAAAATTGAACAGGGTCTTGATGTTTCTGCACATCGCTTCCGTATCTCCTCTTGTCCTTGAGCTGTTTCAATCGGAACGAGTTATATCCTCGATCATGATCATGTCCAAAAACCGGTGAGGCGAGGCCATTTTCGGACCGAGCCTCAATCCGCGTCGAGTGGCTCCGTTCCAACCGGCTTGCCGTCGCGCGACAGCCTGATCTTCTCGACCTTGTCCTCGGCGGCCTTCAGCAGCCGGTCGCAATGCGCCTTCAGCGCCTCACCACGCTCATAGATCTTGATCGACTGGTCGAGCGGCACGTCGCCACGCTCCAGATCATCGACGATCTTCTCCAGCGCATCGAGTGCCTGCTCGAAGCTCATCGCCTTGACGTCTTCGTTGGTCTCATCGGCCATCATTCATCCTTTCATCAGTCGCCCGACATGGGCGGCGACCGAAAATGCCAATCCCTGCAGATCGTAGCCGCCCTCGAGCAGGCTGACGAGCCGGTTGCCGCTGTGGCGTGCCGCGCGCTGCATCAGCTGGCCGGTCGCCCAGTCGAAATCATCCTCGGTCAGATTGATCTCGGCCAGCGGATCGCGGTGGTGCGCGTCGAACCCCGCCGAAATGATGATCAGGTCGGGCGCGAAATTGTCGAGCGCGGGCAGGACGCGCGACAGGAAGGCATCGCGAAACACTTCGCTGCCGGTCTGCGGCGCCAGCGGTGCGTTGACGATGTTGCCGGCGCCCGTTTCGGTCTTCGCTCCGGTGCCGGGATAAAGCGGCATCTGGTGTGTCGAGCAATAGAGCACCGACGGATCGTCCCAGAAAATATCCTGCGTGCCATTGCCGTGATGCACGTCCCAGTCGACGACGGCAACGCGCTCGACACCGTGTTTCTTCTGCGCATAACGCGCCGCGATCGCCGCCGTGTTGAACAGGCAAAAGCCCATCGCCGTGGTCTTTTCGGCATGATGGCCGGGCGGCCGGGCGGCGACGAAGACGTTGTCGGCGCGGCCCGAAAAGACATCATCGACGGCGGCGTTGGCGGCGCCGATCGCGGTGATCGCCGCTTGCCAGCTCTTCGGGCTGGCAGTGGTGTCGGCATCGATGCGGGCAATCCCCTCGTCGGGGATGGCGGCGCGCACGCGGGCGACGAAATCGGCGGGATGCGCGTAGAGGATGGTGGCCTCGTCGCCTTCCGGCGCCTGAATACGATCGAGCCCGGCAAAGGCTTCGTCGTCGAGCACGCGCTCGATGGCGCGTAAGCGGTCGGGCCGCTCGGGATGTCCGGGCGGCGTGAGATGCTCGAGGAAGATCGGATGGGTGTAGAGACGGGTGGTCATCGTCCTAATCTAGTGACCCGGATCGACAAAGGCCATGCACGGGCGGCCGATGACTGGGGAAAATCGCGACTGCGTCCATTCGCGTCGCCGCAGGCATTGGCCCCGCGGGCGCTTCGGCGTAAGGTCCCTGGTACTGCCTGGTGCCCGCCGCAAGCGGGAGAATCGGGAACACGGTTGAATTCCGTGGCGTGCCCAACGCTGTGAGGGGGACCGCGCCGGTAAATGCCACTGTCGATGACGGGAAGGCACCGGACGCGGGTTGATCCCGAGCCAGAAGACCGGCCTGGCAGGCATTGTCATCCGCGTGGTCAGGCGGATGGCATCAGAGCGACGTGCGTCTACTTGGACGCACAAAGTACGCTCTGTCAGTTTTGAATCTGCAATCGCAAGGGGACAAGCGATGCCGGAACACATGACCGCTGCCATTGACGATGGATTTGACCAGAATGCGCGCGATGCGGTCTACCGCGCCATGTTCACGCGGCGTGACGTGCGCAGCCATTTCCTGCCCACCGCGATCGATGACGACGTGCTGGCACGGCTGCTGCTTGCCGCCCATCACGCGCCATCGGTCGGCTTCATGCAGCCATGGAATTTCATTGTCATTCGCGATGTCAAACGACGGGCGGAGGTGCGCGACCTGTTCCTGGCCGCGCGAGAACAGGAACTGCCGGCGATCGAGGCGGAAAAACAGGCGCTGTACCGCAAGCTCAAGCTGGAAGGCATCTGCGAGAGCGCGCTCAACATCTGCATCACCTGCGACCGGCAGCGCTCGAAGGGTTCGCCGCTGGGACGCTGGCACAATCCGGAGATGGATCTCTACAGCACCGTCTGCGCGGTGCAGAATTTCTGGCTGGCCGCGCGTGCCGAGGGCGTTGGCGTCGGCTGGGTGAGCATCATCGAGGCTGAGGCGCTGAAGCGGCTGTTGGCCATTCCGGATCACGTAACGCCGGTCGCCTATCTCTGCCTCGGCCGTGTTTCCGAGTTCGCTCCCAAACCGGACCTTGAAACGCATGGCTGGGGACGGCGGCTGCCGCTGCCGGAGCTGATCATGAGCGAGACCTTTTCCGGGCAAGGCGAGACACAGCTCAAATCCACCGTGGCGCGCCTCAACACCGTTCCTGCCTCACCAGACACCATCCGCCCAGCCGATCAGGGTGTGGCGCCGGCCGTAGCCCAGCGCGAACCGCCGAAGGAGGCCAGCGCCTTGTCCTTGAGCTCCCTGAACTTCGACGATGCCTCGGCCAGCCGGGCGTCCCAGGCCGGATCGGGCACCTGGCCCGCGATGGTCTTGAAATAGACCTGCATCAGGCAGGCGATGGCGAAAGGCTCGATGAACGCCGCCTTGAATGCCCAGGCGAAGACGATGGCGAGCACAAAAGCCCAGCCGGCGAGCTGGCCAGGCATCAGGAACAGAATCGCACCGGCAGGTGCCAGCATCATCAGAAAGATGATGAACGACATGCCCCACATGATGACCGCCAGCCAGACGGCGTTCTTGACCATGACCTTGCCGTTCTGAGCATAGAGCACTACGCCTTGGCGCGCCGTCTCGAAGGGCGAGGCTGAATTGATGCGGATGTTGTAGCCGAGGATGATCTCGTCGACATAGGTCAGCGACAGGCGGATCACCGTGTTGATGAAGGAGACCAGGCCGCTCAGGCCTGGTATCGGCAGGAAGGCGGCGATACCGCCGAGCAGGCCGGTGATGGCACGGATGGCACCCTTGACGAGTCGGTCGACGACGAAAAGGATGTTGGCTTCGGCAAAACGCTGGGTGACGACATCCCTGGCGTAGGCGATCTGGTCCTGACCGCCGGGAATGTCGCGGCCGTCGATCAGATGAACCATGACGGCGATGTGGCCGGCCTTGACGACATAGAGGATGTATTCGCGGATCCAGTAGACGGCGATCGAGACGACGCCGAAACCGACCACGCCGCCCCACAGGGCAAACGACAGCGGCCCGTCGGGATCGGTGGAGATATGGCCAACGCCATAGCCGACGGAGGCGCCGGTGCCGGTTGCCATAATATAGGCCAGCGTGATGCCGAAATAGACGATCATGCGAAAGACGATGAACGGCCAGGTCCGCATCATGATGGACACCGACCGGCCGATCTCGAAATCCCACATGTGTCCCGAATCTCCGCCTCAGAGATGGTGGAAGAGGATGGACTCAACCCGGCGATTGTCAATTGCGGCCCTGACGCCAAAGGGCGACGAATTCGGGGTAACGGGTTGGTTCGGAGCCCGCCAGCGCGTTGGCTGACGGAGCATCAAACGAAAAACCCGCCTGTGCGGCCGGTCACTGGCGCAAATCAGCACCATGGACGAATATATACCTTAGCTGAGGGCATGGTGTCAAGAAAAAATTCCTATCGTGAACAGCTGCCGGCACGAAAGCTCCGGTGAGAACTTCAATTCGACTGCGGATCCGGCTTCTTCAGCAGGCCTTCAAGCAGTTGCTTGAACGCCGTCACCACCTTCTTCGACGTCGTTTCGGGGTCGTTCGAATTGGCGATCCGTTGCGCCGCCTGGCTGCTCGCTCCGATGATCAGTCGCGAGGCGGTCTCGGGGTCGAGGCTGGAGACAACGACCCCCTCCTCCTGCAGCGCGGTCAGATGGTCGGTCATTGAAGCGATGCACGCACTGGCATTCGGCCATTGCGCTGGATCCCCCAGCACGGCCGGGCCATCGCGGAACATGATGCGCTGGATTTCCGGCTCCAGCGCCATCTCGATATAGGTCGAGCACTCGTCGACGAAATGTTGCCAGCGGGTCGGTGCTCTCGACGCGACCTCATTGATGCGCGCCGCCATCTCGCCGTCAATCTGGGCTATGACCGCCTGCAACAGCCCCTTCTTGTCGCCGAAATGATGATAGAGCGCACCGCGCGTCAGCCCGGCCGAAGCGGTGAAATCATCCATCGAGGCTTCCGCATAGCCTGTTGTGCCGAAGGCATGACGGGCCGCCGCAATAAGCTTTGCGCGCGTCTCGGCGATCATCTCCTTGCGGGGTTTGTGCATGTGTCCTGGACCTACTCACATACGCTTCGTATGCTAATTGACATACGCGGCGTATGCTCTATCTAATAATCATACGCTCCGTATGTAATTGTCCAATCGTCCTTTGTCGAGGAACCAACCGATGCAAAATCCCTATGCGGCAATCTTTCGTGCCCCCGGCGCCAAGGGCTTTGCGGCCGCCGGCTTCCTAGCGCGCCTGCCGATCGCCATGGCGCCCATCGGCATCGTGGCGATGCTGTCGCAGGCGCGCGGCGAATACTGGCTGGCTGGAGCCGTCTCGGCGACATACGCGCTGGCCAACGCCTTCGTCGCGCCGCAAATATCGAGACTGGTGGACCGCCTGGGCCAGACACGAATCGTCGTGCCCACCACTATCATCGCGGTGCTGGCTTTCGCCATCCTCATAGCGGCGGCCAACCAGGACTGGCCGGTGTGGACGCTGTTCGTGTCGGCACTCCTGGCCGCCGCCATGCCAAGCATACCTGCGATGGTGCGGGCGCGCTGGACAGAGATTTTCCGAGGACGACCGCAGATGAACACCGCATTCGCCTTCGAGTCCGTGGCCGATGAACTGGTCTATATCGCCGGGGCATCGTTATCGGTCGGCCTGAGTGCCGCCCTATTCCCGGAAGCCGGCGTTCTGGTGAGCACATTATTTCTCGCATTCGGATCAGCGGCCTTCATCCTGCAACGCTCGACCGAGCCCCAGGTGCGGCCGGTCGACCATAACTCAAGCGGCTCGGCGATCCGCCTGCGGCCGGTTCAGATCATCACGCTTGCCCTGATCTTCGTCGGCGCAACCTTCGCGACGACGGAAGTGACCACCGTGGCGATCACCAAGGAGCTTGGCCAACCCGGCGCCGCCAGCCTTGTCATCGGCGTTTATGCGCTGGGATCGTTCGTGCTCGGCATCATCGTCGGCGCGCTCAGCCTGAAGGCGCCGCTGCAACGCCAGCTCGCCATCGCAGTCGCCCTCGTCGCGCTCGGCACGCTGTTGCCGCTCGCCGCCGACACCGTGCCGCTGCTGGCGCTGACCGTGTTCATCAGCGGTGTGGCGATCTCGCCGACCTTCATCACGGCCTTCGGCCTGATCGAGCGGCATGTGCCGGAAGCGATGCTGACCGAAGGCATCACCTGGGTCATGACCGGCATCGGCATCGGCATGGCGCTGGGCTCGTTCGCGGCCGGCGCGGTGGTGGATGCGTTCGGTGCACCGAACGGGTTCTGGGTGTCGGTGGCTTCAGGCACGATCGCGCTGGCCACGGTGCTGCTTGGCCAACGCAGCCTTGCCACGACTGAGTGCGAGATGGACGGATGTGAAGCGGCCGCGATTGCCGCGGAATAATCAGATAGCGCCCGGTTTCGAGCCGGGCGCTAGCTGCCTAGAGGATCTCGGTCTTGGCGATGTGGATGCCAAAACCTTCGAGGCCGACATAGTGGCGTTCGCGCGAGGCGATCAGGTTGATCGAGGAGATGCCGAGATCCTTGAGGATCTGCGCGCCGAGCCCGATCTCGCGCCACTCGTTTTCGCGGCGGCGAGCCTCTTCGTGATCCTCGCGGTCGCCGCTGGCCGGCCGTTTGCGTTCCTGATGCGCAACGCCGACGGAGCCTTCTCTGAGATAGACGATGACGCCGCGCCTGCGCTCACCCATCGCCTTCATGATGGCGTCGAGCCGGTGGCTGGTGCCGAAGACATCGGTCACCACATCCTCGGAATGCAGACGCACCGGGACCTCCTCGCCGTCGCGGATGTCGCCGAAGACTATCGCGACGTGATGCATGGAGTCCCACGGCAGCGTGTAGGTGAAGACCTGTGCCTTGCCGCCGAGCGTGTCGATTTCCGAGCACGCGACGCGTTCGACCAGAGTTTCCTTGCGCTGCCGGTAGGCAATGAGGTCGGCGACCGAAACCTGCTTCAGCCCATGCTCCTGGGCGAAAGCCTGCACCTGCGGGCCGCGCTTGACGGTGCCGTCATCATTGACCAGCTCGGAAATGACGCCGACCGGCGGCAGGCCGGCGAGCTTGCACAGATCGACCGCTGCTTCGGTATGACCGGAGCGCATCAGCACGCCGCCTTCGCGCGCAATCAAAGGGAAGATGTGGCCGGGCCGGACGAAATCCGAGCCGCCGACATTGCCGTTGGCAAGATTGCGAACGGTCAAAGTGCGATCTTCGGCCGAGATGCCCGTGGTGGTGCCATGCTTGAAATCGACGCTGACGGTGAAAGCCGTGGTGTGGGCGGAATCGTTGTCGGCGACCATCGGCGCAAGGTTAAGCCGCTTGGCTTCTTCGCGCGGCATCGGCGTGCAGACGATGCCGGACGTGTGGCGAACGATGAACGCCATTTTTTCGGGCGTGCAGTGGACGGCGGCGACGATCAGGTCGCCCTCGTTCTCGCGCCCGTCATCATCCATGACGACGACGATCTCGCCGCGTTCGAAAGCACGCAGGGCTTCGACGATTTTTTTCTGGTCGTAAGGCATGGGTACTCGCTTCGCTCGCAGGGGAATAAGGGAGTAGGGCAGTACGGGAGTAGGGAAAGCAAAAAGATTTGGCCGGCCGGACTAAGAGCGCAACATATTGCCCTATTCCCCTATTCCCCTCCCCGTCTGTCCCCGATGCCGCAGATAGTGGTCGGCGATCGCACAGGCAACCATTGCTTCGCCGATCGGCACGGCGCGGATGCCGACGCATGGATCGTGGCGGCCCTTGGTCATGATCTCGACGTCCTTGCCGTCCTTGTCGATCGACTTTCGCGGCGTCAGGATCGACGAGGTCGGCTTGACGGCGAAACGGGCGACGATCGCCTGGCCGGTCGAGATGCCGCCGAGGATGCCGCCGGCATTGTTGGACAGGAACACCGGCTTGCCGTCATTGCCGATGCGCATCTCGTCGGCATTCTGTTCACCGGTGATGCGGGCGGCCTCGAAGCCGTTGCCGATCTCGACGCCCTTGACGGCGTTGATCGACATCAAGCCGGAGGCGATGTCTTGGTCAAGCTTAGCATAGATCGGCGCGCCGAGGCCTGGCGGAACGCCGTCGGCGACGATTTCGATCACCGCACCGACCGAGGAGCCCGCCTTGCGGATGCCGTCGAGATATCTGGTGAAGACAGGAACGGACGCCGGATCGGGGGTGAAGAACGGATTTTCGGCATCGCCGATGAAATTCCAGTTCCAGTTGGCGCGGTCGATGGATTTTTCGCCCATCGACACCAGCGCGCCGCGCACCACCACGCCCGGAACCACCTTGCGCGCCAAGGCACCGGCCGCCACCCTGGCTGCCGTCTCGCGGGCCGAGGAGCGGCCGCCGCCGCGATAATCGCGCACGCCGTATTTCACGTCATAAGTGTAGTCGGCATGGCCCGGCCGGTATTGGCGGGCGATCTCGCCATAATCCTTTGAACGCTGGTCGACATTCTCGATCAGCATCGACACCGGCGTGCCGGTGGTGATCATCGTCTCGCCGTCCTCGTCGAAAATGAAGCCAGACAGCACCTTCACTTCATCTGGTTCGCGACGCTGCGTCACGAAACGTGATTGCCCCGGCCGGCGCTTGTCGAGTTCGACCTGGATATCGTCGCGCGTAAAGCGGATGCCAGGCGGGCAGCCGTCGACCACGCAGCCGAGGGCGGCGCCATGGCTTTCCCCCCAGGTGGTGACGCGGAAAAGGTGGCCGAACGTGTTGTGAGACATGGAAAGTGCCCTGCCCGGCAGCGGAGCCGGCTGAAGCCTGCCTTCTATTGGCGTTTTTCGCAGTGGTCAAACTGTCATCCCAGCCGTTTAAGTTTTGACACATTCGGCTGGTTTCTGCTTTCTTCGATCCGCCGTTGAGTATCCGCCGCCGCCGTGCCGGTGCAATGATAAAGAGGAACGATTATGCGTACCCTGATTGGCGCCGTTGCCGCCACGCTGCTGCTTTCCACCGCCGCTTTCGCCGGCCAGACCGAAGGCCTGATCAAGAAGATCGACAAGGACACGGCGACGCTGACGCTGGATGACGGCAAGTCCTACAAGCTGAACGCAGAGACTGATCTCGACGCGCTGAAGCCGGGCATGGACATCGTCATCGCCTACGATGTGACCAATGGCGAAAACATCGTCACCGACATGGAACTGCCGGACAGCTCTGCCAACTAGAGCTTCCAACCTCAATTGAATGCAGTGTTTGCGGTTCAGCTTTCGCCGAGCCGTGTGCGAACTGGCCTAAAGCCACTCTAGACTCTTGCCTTCGAGCTTGAGCAGGCGATCCTGCGGTATTTCCAGGTTCGCTGCCTCGTCCTCGGCCAGCCCCAGAACGAAGCGAAACAAGGTGCGCATGACGCCGCCATGGGTCACGCATATCGTCTGGCGTTCGATCTCGTCGAAGCATGGCCTCACCCGTTCGAGCAGCATCTGATAGCTCTCGGCGCCTTCGCCGGGCGGCTGAAAGTTCCACTTGTCCAGAGCCCGCGTCATGCTCGCTCCGGGATACCGTGTCTCGAGCTCGGGAAAGGTAAATCCCTGCCAGTCGCCGAAATTGACTTCGACGAGGCGCGGATCGGTTCGATAGGCACCCGGATCGAGCTCCATCGCGGCGCGAATACGCTGCATCGTTTCGCGCGTCCGTTTCATCGGACTGGCGAGGAAATCGAATTCCCAGGGGTTTGGGACCAACGCGGCTAGCCGAAGCCCGTTTCCGGTCGCCTGTTCGCGGCCAAGAGGGTTGAGATCGGTGTCGGCCTGCCCCTGAAGCCGGAATTCGGCGTTCCACGCGGTCTGGCCGTGGCGCGCGATATAAACCAGCGGGTACATCAGGTCTTCCGGTGCGGGATCGGGACGGACGACGGTTGGCCGGGCGTTAGTCCTTGACCGTCGAAATATCAGGTGCGTCGACCGCCTTCATGCCGACGACGTGGTAGCCCGAATCGACGTGATGCACTTCACCGGTGACGCCGCGCGACAGATCGGACAGGAAATAGACGCCGGAATCGCCGACTTCCTCCTGCGTGACCGTCTGCTTCAGCGGCGAATTGTACTCGTTCCACTTCAGGATGTAGCGGAAATCGCCGATGCCGGAGGCGGCCAACGTCTTGATCGGACCGGCCGAAATGGCGTTGACGCGGATCTTCTTGGCGCCGAGGTCGACCGCCAAATAGCGCACGCTGGCCTCGAGCGCCGCCTTGGCGACACCCATGACGTTGTAGTGCGGCATCACCTTTTCGGCGCCGTAGTAGGTCAGCGTCAACAGCGAGCCGCCATTGGTCATCAGCGCCTCGGCGCGCTTGGCAATGGTGGTGAAGGAATAGACCGAAATGTCCATGGTGCGCAGGAAATTGTCGCGCGTCGTCTCGACATAGCGGCCGGTCAGCTCGTCCTTGTCGGAGAAGGCAATGGCGTGGACGAGGAAATCAAGCTTGCCCCAATGTTTGGCGACATTGGCGAAAACCTCGTCCAGGCTCGCCGGGTCGGTGACGTCGCAATGGCCGGCGACAAAGGCGCCCAGTTCCGCCGCCAGCGGCTCGACGCGCTTCTTGAACGCCTCGCCCTGATAGGTCAGCGCGATCTCGGCGCCATGGTCGACGCACGACTTGGCGATGCCATAGGCGATCGACCTATTGTTGGCGACGCCAAGAATGAGGCCGCGCTTGCCGGCCATTAGGCCCTGTCCACCCGCCATGTCAGCGCTCTCCGCAAGATTCAGCTTTGTGGGTTGCCCTATCGCACAGGCACAGAGCCCCTTCAAGCGCTCAAACCGGACAGTTCAGGGGACAAAAGCCGCCGATCAGCCTTTTTGGCTGCGCAACAGCGCTTCGAGCGCGCTATCACCGTCTTCCGGCAGCATGATGCGCACATGAGCGTAGAGATCGCCGTGGCCGCCGGCCTTTTCCGGCAGGCCCCTGCCCTTCAGCCGCAGGACCTTGTCGGAGCTCGACCAGGCTGGAATGTTGACCGCGAGCCTGCCGGTCGGCGTCTCGACCGGCACCTTGGCGCCGAGCACCGCATCCGCCAGCGCCACCGGCAGATCGGCGTGCAGGTCGCGGCCCTCGATGCGGTAGCGTGGATGTCGGCGCAGATGGATCTTGACCAGCGCGTCGCCCGGCTGGCCCGGCCCCTGCTCGCCTTGGCCCTTGAGGCGGATGGTCTGACCATCCTCGACATAGGCCGGCAGCTTGACCGCCACCTTGCGGCCGTCGGGGAACATCGCCGTCACCTTTTCGGCGGTCGCCGCTTCCTCGATGGTGATGTCGAGCGTCACGTTCAGATCGGCTGCTGTCGCCTGCTGACGGCGATCGCCCGTGCCGGGACCGCGCGCGCCCGAAAAAGTGTCGCCAAAAATCTGGCTGAAGATGTCGCTGTTGCCGTCGAACGGATCGCCACCCGGTCGGCCGGAGCGGAATTCGAACCGCGAACCGCCCGGACCTTGCTGCCGGCGGAACCCGCCGAAGGGATCGCCGCCACCGGCAGCGCCCTCAAAGCCCTGGAATCGCGGCTTTCCGTCGGCGTCGATCTCGCCGCGATCGAAAGCGGCGCGATTCTTTTCGTCGCCGACGATCTCGTAGGCCTGGTTGGCCGCGGCAAAACGGTCCTTCGCCTTGGGATCATTCGGATTCTGGTCCGGATGATGCTTCTTGGCGAGTTTCCGATACGCCGACTTTATGTCCTTGGCCGATGCGTTCCTGGCAACGCCCAGCACCTCATAGGGGTCGCGCATGCTTACTGCCCTGGAGTAGAGTTGAGTCTCTGGTTGCCTCCTATATGCGCTCGCATAGGAAGAAATTCCAGTGCTGGAGCAGCATATCAGACGCGGAAAATCAGAGTGCCTTGAAGTCCTGCATGCGCCAGCCACCGGCGCTGGCCAGGCACAGTTCGCCTTCGAACATGGCAACGCCGTCAAAGCTTTCGCGCGAGGCCTTGAAGCGGCGGCAGGTCTGGCCGTTGTCCTTCAATTCCGCCAGATCGGTGATGGAACCGCGCGAGCCGGTGCCGGCATTGGCCCATGGGACGGCCTGCCCGCCGAGCTGCTCGATATCGGCCGAGGAAACCGCATTGCCGATCGTCGTCTGGTCGGAGTCGCGATCCAAATTGGCCGGCGCGGCCGAGGCCGATGTGCTGCTGGTCAGGATCGAGCGGTCGACTTCGGCTTTTTCCAGGCTGAAGCCGCCGGCGCCACACGCGGCAAGCGGCAAGGCGACCGCCACGATCGCGGCTTTCGCGCTGGCCGAAGCGATAACGCTCCATTGCCTGCTGTCAAAAGCTTGCGCGATACGCGACAATCGGCAGCCTCCCCTTGCTTCGTTAAGAATCTTGGTTTTGTAAGAATCTTGGCTTCGTGACAATTTGAGAAAAACTATGAGTGACACTGAGTTAACAAGCGGTGACTTTACCGAGGCTGCCGAGCCGTTTCGCCTCTTTGCCGCATGGCTGGACGACGCAACGAAAAGCGAGCCGAACGACCCCAACGGCGTGGCTCTGGCGACCGTCGATGCCGACGGCATGCCGGATGTGCGTATGGTGTTGCTCAAGGGATTCGATGAAGGCGGGTTTGTCTTCTACACGAATTTCGAGAGCGCCAAGGGCCAGGAGATTCTTGGCAGCATGAAGGCGGCGATGTGTTTCCATTGGAAGTCGCTGCGCCGCCAGGTGCGCATTCGCGGACCGGTGGAGATCGTCAGCGACGCCGAAGCCGACGCCTATTACGCGACGCGGCCGCGCGGCAGCCGCATCGGCGCCTGGGCCTCGAAACAGTCGCGACCGCTGGAAAGCCGCTTTGCGCTGGAAAAGGCGGTGGCAGAATACACGGCACGCTACCCGGTCGGCGAGATCCCGCGGCCAAAGCACTGGTCCGGCTTCCGAATCGTGCCCAGCACCATTGAGTTCTGGCACGACAGGCCGTTCCGGCTGCACGACCGGCTCGTTTTTACGCGCAGTGCGAAGGACGGCTGGGACAAGACACGGCTTTATCCCTGAGGCTCAGGCCTTCTTTCTCGTCATGAACGCGGTGAGCGCGGCGCGGGCCTCATCGGACTTCAGCCGCTCGCGAAAATGCTCGCTTTCCTCGCCGATGCGGGCGACGAGGTCGTCTCGCGAGCCACGCATCAGGTCGCGCGCGATCTTCAGCGCCTGCGGCGGCTTGGCCGCGATCTGCCCGGCCGCCGCCAGCACCGAGGCCTCCAGCGCTGCTTCCTCGACCACCTCGTAGATCAGGCCGGCGGCCTTCGCCCGTTCAGCCGAAAAGCCTTCGCCGAGGCCGAGCAGCGCGAAGGCACCCTGCTGCCCGAGGATGCGCGGTGCCAGCAGGCTCGATCCCGCCTCAGGCACCAGGCCAAGGTCGACGAAAGGCGTCCTGAACACGGTGCGTGGCGTGGCGAAGGTCAGGTCGCAATGCAAATTGAGCGTGGTGCCGATGCCGACCGCGATGCCATCGACGCCGGAGACCATGGGTTTTTCGACCTTGGCCAGGGCCATCAGGAAATCCCAGACTTCGGTGCCGCCGTCGCCGCCGGTGGCGACGACCATGAAGTCGGCAAGGTCGTTGCCGGAGGAGAAAGCGCCGGGCACGCCGAGAAAGACGTGGGCGCGGATCGCCGGGTCGGCGTCGCCTTCGGCCAGGGTTTTTGACATTTTCGCATACATGGCGCGCGTCAGCGCATTCTTTTTGTCCGGCCGGTTCATGCGGATAATCTGGATGGCGCCCTGGCGCTCGACGAGGATATGGTCTGTCACGGTGTTTTCCTTGTGAAACGTCAGGCGGAGACGAGCGTCTTGCCGGCAGCGGCGAGGCTTTCGGCGCCATCGATGACGCGCGCCCTCAAGGCGCTGACCTCGCCGAGCAGGTTTTCGGCAAAGAAACGGCAAAGCGCTATGCGGTTGTGATCGGCAAGAGCACCGCGCGCCAGATAGGCGCCGCCGGCGGCAAGCGAGATCAGCCTGAGATAGGGCGTGGCGCCTGCCAGCGCCTCTTCCGACCGGCCATCGGCCGTCAGTTTTTGCAGGAAGCGGGTCGCTTCGCTGAGATCGCCAAGTGCCGCGTCGAGAGCGTCGGCGGTGCGGCCGAAACCCTGCATGTTCGAGGTCCGCACCGCTGCGGCCATACCAGCCAGTTCGGCGATGTAACCATGCACATGGTCGCCACCGCCGAGCGGCAGCTTGCGCATCACCAGATCGATCGCCTGGATACCGTTGGTGCCCTCGTAGATCGGCGCGATGCGCGCGTCACGATAGAAGGCGGCCGCTCCCGTCTCCTCGATGAAACCCATGCCGCCATGAACCTGGAGGCCGAGTGAGGCAACTTCGACGCCGATATCGGTCGAGAACGCCTTTGCCAGCGGCGTCAGCAGATTGGCACGGTCGCGCCAGTGTGCCGCCTCGTCACCGGCGGAGACTCGGGCCATGTCGATGGCGTGGGCACAGGAATAGCTGATGGCGCGTGCGGTTTGGGTCAGCGCCTTCATGGTCAGCAGGTTACGCTGGACATCGGGGTGATGGACGATAGGCGCCATACCCGTGCCAGTGTAGCTCGCGGCCTTGCCCTGCCGGCGCTCATTGGCATAGGCGATCGCCTTCTGCGTTGCGGCTTCCGCGACCGCTACCCCCTGCATGCCGACACAAAGCCGCGCATTGTTCATCATGGTGAACATGCAGGCTAGCCCCTTGTTCTCCTCGCCGATCAGCCAGCCGACGGCGCCGGGTTCGGCACCTTCGAAGCCGTCGCCATAGATCATGGTGCAGGTCGGTGAGGCATGGATGCCGAGTTTATGCTCAAGTCCGGAACAGAAGACGTCGTTGCGCGCGCCAAGCGCGCCATCGTCGCCGACCAGGAATTTCGGCACCAGGAACAACGATATGCCGCGCGTGCCGGCCGGCGCGTCGGGCAGCCGCGCCAGCACCAGATGGATGATGTTGTCGGTGAAATCGTGCTCGCCATAGGTGATGAAGATTTTTTGGCCGAAGATGCGGTAGCTGCCGTCACCCGCCGGCTCGGCGCGGGCGCGCAAGGCGGCGAGGTCCGAACCGGCTTGCGGCTCGGTCAGGTTCATCGTGCCCATCCAGTCGCCGGAGACGAGCTTTTCGAGATATTTGGCCTTGAGGTCGTCGGAGGCGTGTTTGTCGAGCGCCTCGACCGCGCCCATGGTCAGCGTCGGGCCGATGCCGAAGGCCATGGCGGCGGAGTTCCACATTTCGAGCGCGGCCACGCCGAGCATGGTCGGCAGCGCCTGGCCGCCATATTCCGCAGGCCCGGAGAGCGCGTTCCAGCCGCCATCGATCCAGCGGCGATAGAGTTCCTTCCAGCCGGGCGGCGTGGTGACGGCGGCGCCCTTCAGCACCGCACCCTGCCGATCGCCGATCGTGTAGAGCGGTGCGACCTCTTCGGTGGCGAAACGGCCGGCCTCACCCAGAACGGCATCGACCAGATCCTCGCCGAGATCGCCGAAGGTGCCGGCATCGAGCGCCGATTTCATGCCGGCCACGTGCTTGAGCGTGAAGGCGATATCCTCGACCGGTGCCCTATACATGCCGCTCACTCCTCCTGATGCATCGGCCCGCCCAACCCTAGAGCCGGTGCCGCTGCAAAACCACCCGCCCTTTGGGCGGTCTCCCATCTTCTTTTTACGTAAACGTCAAATTTTGTCACGCGGATTTTGCAATCGCGGCGGCGCGTATTAAATTCAATCGACGCCGGATCAAATCAACCGGCGACAGATCAGAACCCGCCGACCGGAACCGTGCCATGCTTGCCATACCCGACGCCTATCGCTGCATCGAATGCGGCCTGCCCTATCGAGCGGAGGGGTTCTGTTACCATGGGGGCAGACTGGACCATGGTGCCGCCTACTGGTCGGATCGCGGCATATTGTGCTCCCCGCAATGCTCTCTGGCCCATCACCGCAAACGCGCCGCCGAAGGCACGCTGCGGCAAGAGCCCGCGCCCGATCCGTTTGGATTCTAGCCGCTGATGCGACGCCAGCTTTTCTGAAGCCGGCCTCCCGGAAGCAAATCCTTAACCATGGCGGTTCAGGATTTGCCTTTGATCAACGGGGATTCCCTGTTTTGAAAAATACGGTGCGCCTTCTTCGCCGCACAGCGCTCCTCGCTCTTGCGGCGACGATGGCGCTTTCGACGGCGGCAACGGCCTCGGATTTTTCCGAGCCGTGGAAGAACGCCGACCGCGCTCTGGTCGTCGATGCCTACGAATACAATTCCATCGACTGGGCCCAGCTCGCCACCGACAAGCGGGTCGTCGGCTTCATCAACAAGGCCTCCGACGGCATGCCGCCGTCCTATTTCTGCCTGGGCAACGACATTGAGGTGAAGCTTTGCAAGGCGCTGTGGAAACGTCATGCGGTGACGCGCGAACTGTTCCAGACGCGCCGGGTGGTCGCCAAGGCACTCGGCCTGAAATGGGGCGCCTATCACCTCGCCCGCCCCGGCAATCCGGTCGAGCAGGCCAACAATTTCCTCGATTTCGCCGAGCCTGCGCCGGACGATCTCATGGCTCTCGACATCGAGGGCAATGATCCCTCGCAATGGATGTCGCTCGACGATGCCGAGGAGTTCGTACGCCATGTGCATCGGCGCATCGGCCGTTTCCCGGTGCTGTACACCAACGGCAAGACCGCCCAGTACATTGCCGACAACAGCTACCGATACCGGCTCCTGTCGCGGCTGCCGCTCTGGTATGCGCGCTACACCAACGACATCGACGTGCATTTCCCGATGGGCAACTGGCAAGGCTACGCACTTTGGCAGTTTTCGGCGCAAGCCAATTGCGGCCGTTTCCGCTGCCCTTACAGGGTTGCCGGCACGCCTAACGACATAGACGTCAATGTCGCGCCGACAGACGCCGCCACGCTGCGCGCGCAATGGCCGTTCGGTGGGCTTATCGACGTGCCGCCGGACTATCTCGCCTCGATACCGCTACCGGTCTCACGCGAGGCCGGCCTCGCCGGCAATGTCACCATCACCTATGCGTCAGTGGCCGCGCCGCCGACTTTCGAGGACATGGTTGCAGCGTTGGGCACACGCTGGTCCCGTTTCCGCGACGGCTTCCGCATGCCAGTCGTGAAGACGGTGCCCCGGAGACCGAGTTTCGGCATTGTCCAATATGTCGCCTGGAAGCGGACCGAGCGGCGTTCGCCCGCACAACTCGACGCTGCCTTTGCCTTGTCCGATCCGCTCAGCACCGCTTCCACCGAACTCGATCGCGGCCAGCGGTGAGCCAACGCGGAACTTCAGGTTCCCTGTTCGCGCGCCACGGCCTGCCAGCCGATATCGCGGCGGCAGAACCCGTCCGGCCAATCGATGCGGTCGAGGGCAGCATAGGCTCGTTTCTGTGCCTCGCCGACCGTGGCGCCTGATGCCGTCACGTTGAGGACGCGGCCGCCATTGGCAACCAGCGCGCCGCCATTGATGGCGGTACCGGCGTGGAAGATCTGGACGCCGTCGCTCGCCGCGTCTTCGACGCCGCGGATGACCGAGCCTTTTTCCGGCGTGCCGGGATAGCCTCTCGCCGCCATCACCACGGTGAGTGCCGCCTCGTCGCGCCAGCGCACCGAAGTATGCGCAAGCTGGCCGTCGGTCGCCGCGTTGAGCAGGACCAGCAGATCGTCCTTCAGCCGCATCATCAGCACCTGGCATTCCGGGTCGCCGAAACGGGTGTTGTATTCGATCAGCCTCGGTCCCTTGTCGGTGATCATCAGCCCGGCAAACAGCACGCCGGAGAACGGCGCGCCAAGTTCGGCCATGCCGCGCATGGTCGGCTCGATGATCTCGCGCATGGTGCGCTCGACCAGTTCCGGCGTCATCACCGGTGCCGGCGAATAGGCGCCCATGCCGCCGGTGTTCGGACCGGTGTCGCCGTCGCCGACGCGCTTGTGATCCTGCGCGGTGCCGAAGGGCAGCGCAGTGGTACCGTCGCAGAGGCAGAAGAAGCTCGCCTCCTCGCCGGTCATGAATTCCTCGACCACAACTTCCGCGCCGGCGGCGCCGAAGGAACCATCGAAACAGGCATCGAGTGCTGCCTGTGCTTCACTGAGCGTCATGGCGACGGTGACGCCCTTGCCGGCAGCGAGCCCGTCGGCCTTGATGACGATCGGCGCTCCGGTCTTTTCGACATAGGCCTTGGCCGAGGCCAGATCACTGAAGCGGCCATAGGCGGCAGTCGGGATGTCGTAGCGGGCACAGAGGTCCTTGGTGAATCCCTTCGAACCTTCCAGCTGTGCGGCAGCCTTGGAGGGACCGAAGACGCGGATATTTTCGGCGCGCAGATCGTCGGCAATGCCGGCGACCAGCGGCCCCTCCGAACCGACCACCACGAGGTCGATTTTTTTCTCCCGGCAGAACGCGGCCACGGCGGCGTGGTCGGCTAAATCCAGCTTCACCAGCTCAGCCTCGCTGCCGATGCCCGGGTTGCCGGGAGCCGCATAGAGCTTTGTCAGCAGCGGTGATGCGGCAATCTTCCAGGCGAGCGCATGTTCGCGGCCGCCGGAGCCCAGAAGAAGAACGTTCATGGCCACCTCTTGATGCCGAAATTCTGCTCTGGCGGCCATCTGATGGCGTTTTCTGCGCTTCCGTTGCTCACGGACCAAATGTCCGCTCCGCTACGGTTCTCGAAACCACCACCATATGACTCGCCAGCGCGAATTTCGAAACAGTCTCTTGGAGCACCCGCTATTGCTCTCCGGGCGACGGGTCAAGGCATCAGGGTGTTTTGATCGGAATTGCGCACGGGAACGTTACCCCAGCCAGAATATGGGCCTCGAATACCGGCGCTCATATTCTGGCTGCCGCCTCAGCCCTGGTAGACCACCGGAAACCAATCCTCGCGCAATCTCTGTCCCGGCTGCATGCCATGGCCATGATAGGGCGGCGAGGTGCGGCCCGGCCGCTCGACATAGCGCGCATCGTCACCGACCCAGCGCAGCGACAGCGCCCGGCGCCGCGCCGCGGTCATATTGCCACGGGCGCCGTGCGCGGTCCTGAAGTCGAACAGGATGGCGTCGCCCGGCTCCATTTCCCATTCGAGCACCTTCATCGACGGATCCTTGTCGGGATCGGGCACCGGCAGATAGTCGCCCTCGCCGGCATAAAAGTTGCTATCGTCGAGCCAGCGCACCGGCAGGATCATCTTGTCCCATTTGTGCGAGCCGGCGATCAGACGCAGCGTCGCTTCCTTCACCGGGTCGATGGGTATCCAGAAGCTCACCGTCTGCCGGCCATCGACGAAATAGTAGGGGATATCCTGATGCCAGGGCGTCGGCTTCTGCGTGCCGGGCTCCTTGACCAGCACATGATCGTGGAAGAACTGCGCGGTGCGCGACTGCATCACCGCAGCCGCCAGTTCGGCGGCTGGCGAACCCCGCACCAGACTGACGAATTCGGGGATGCGCTCCCAGTTGCAGTAGTCGTCGAAGAAACTGCCGCGGCCGTTGGCGATGTCGGATGCGGTGGCGCTGCGGTTCTGCATGTTGCGTTCGATGCCGGCGGCAATCGTGTCGACCCAGCCCTTGAAGGCGCCGCGAATGCAGACAGCGCCGTCACGCTGATAGTCGGCAATCGTGGACGCGCCGATCATGGTGGCGTCGAGGATGGCAGTCTGGGAAGCCATGGCGTTCTCCTCTTGGAATGAAGCCATTATCGCAATATCAATTCATTCAGTAAAATAATAACTTTCCATCCGACATATAGAGTACTCCTATGAGTGTAACCCTCACGCAGCTGCGCTATCTGGTTGCCGTGGCGCGTCACGGCAGCGTCACCGGCGCGGCAAAGATGCTGAACGTCTCTCAGCCGTCGATTTCGGTGGCGATCGACGCGGTCGAAAAGAATTTCGGCCAGAAGCTGTTCGTCCGCCAGCGCGGAAGCGGCGTGTCGCCGACATCGTTCGGCCGCGCCGTCGTGGCCAAGGCAAGGCAGGTTCTCACCGAAACGGACGAACTCGTCGGCCTGGGTTCAAGCAAATCGGCTGTCGCGGGTGAGTTGGTGCTGGGATGCTTCGAGGATCTGGCGCCTTTCTTCGCGCCGGCTTTGATCCGCGCCTTCTCCGAACGCTACCCGGCCGTCAAAATCGTCGTTCGCGACGAGACGTTCGAGACCCTGGGACGACGGCTGGGTGATGCGGCCATCGATCTCGGCCTGACTTATGACCTCAGCCTGCCGACGCATTTCGCCCGCATCCTGTTGCGCGAACTTCGCCCGCACGCGCTGTTGCCGGCAGGCCATGCCCTGGCGGACCGGCCAACGGTCAGCCTTGCCGATTTGGCCGCCTATCCGCTGATCACGACGGACCAGCCGCACAGCTGGCAGCACATGCTCGACCTGTTCCGCAGCCGCGGCCTTTCGCCGGTGGCCGATACGACGACAAGCTCGTTCGAACTGCAGCGGAGCATGGTCGCCAACGGATTCGGAGTCGCGGTCAGCTACACCCGCCCGCACGGCGACCGCAGCTATGACGGCCTGCCGCTCATCTGCAAGCCGCTGTCCGATCCGCTGCCCATGCAGCGGATCCTGCTCACCTATGACACGCATCAGCGTGTGTCGAATGCAGCGCTGGCCTTCGTCGAGGTGGCCAGGGACTGGTTCGCCACCCGCGACATCTTTGCCTCGTGAAAGGCTGACGTGCACCACTCTCCCGCTTGCCGCTTGACGGTTTCTGCCGCTGCTGCCACTCCATGGACATGGAAAACATCCAGTCGAAAGCGGCCCAGGGCCGTGTCGCCGATGCTCCGAACGGCCATTGGGTCTACCGCGTGCTGCCGCGCTCGATATGGCCCTATGCGCAGCTTGCCCGATGGGACAGGCCGATCGGCTGGCAGCTGCTGCTGTGGCCGTGCTGGTGGTCGGCGGCCTTGGCGGCAAGCGCCTATCCGCGTCCCGGCGACCCGCTGCTCTCACTGCTGCCGGCACCAGTGTATCTCGTGCTTTTCCTGGTCGGGGCCATCGCCATGCGTGGCGCCGGCTGCACCTACAACGACCTCGTCGACGAGGACATCGACAGCCAGGTGGAGCGCACGCGCTCGCGACCGCTGCCGTCGGGCAAGGCGACCCGCCGGCGGGCATGGCTGTTTCTCGTCCTGCAGGCTCTGGTCGGCCTCGTCGTGCTCATCCAGTTCAACAGCTTCGCCGTCCTGCTCGGCATCTGCTCACTGGCGGTCATCGCCATCTATCCATTCATGAAGCGGATAACCAACTGGCCGCAACTGGTGCTTGGCCTTGCCTTTTCCTGGGGCGCGCTGATGGGATGGGCGGTCGAGTTCGGCGATCTCGATGGGCCTGCCATCATGCTCTATATCGGCTCGATCCTGTGGGTGATCGGCTACGACACGATCTACGCGCATCAGGACAAGGAAGATGACGCCATCGTCGGCGTGCGCTCGACGGCACGCTTGTTCGGCGACAACACCAAGTCGTGGCTGGCAGGGCTTTATGGTGGCGCGCTGATCTGTTTTGCGATCGCCTTCGCGTCGGCGCAGGCGCCGGTGGTGGCGCTGGCCGGGCTGATTGCCGCCGGCGCCCATATGGCGCGGCAGATCGCGGTTCTGGATATCGACAATCCGGACCAATGCCTGCGACTGTTCAGGTCGAACAACCAGGTCGGCTGGCTGATCTTCCTCGGCCTGATCGGCGGCGCTGTGTGGGTGGCGCTGAAGCCGCTGGTTTAGCGGCTTCCCGTCTCAGCATTCCCAGCGGGATCATGCTCAGTCGCGCGAAATAATCTCCTGGCCGTCGATGACCAGCCTGAGACCGAGGGCGCCCGCTCTGCGGCGAGCGAGGAAACGCGGGCGGCGCGTGTTCGAAATCCGCCCCTTGCGCCTATCCTGCGGCGGCAGCGTCTTGATGGCGGCGCCGAGCGATTCTTCCAGGGTGCGGGCAACGCCGTCCGATTCGATCAGCAGCATCGGCAGACGGTAAGCGTCGGCCCAGGCGCGCCAGTCGGCTGCGACATCGTCGAGATCGTCGGCCACAAGCAGCGGCACCGACAGCATCGGGTCGTTGTGCAGGAGTTCCAGGGTCACCGTGACATTGCCGTCCGGGTCTTCCATGGCGCGGGCGGCAACGCCGCGGAACGCATTGGCGGGCAGAACGATGATTGCGGGCAGGCCGCTCATCTCGAGCAGGCGGCGGATCACGGCGCCGCGCTGGTCGATGGTGAAGGTTACATCGCCGTAGTCGTCGCGAGTCGCGTAGCTCACCACTTGCGGCAGGCGGAATGGGTCGAGACGCATGTTGCGTCCCGCCCAGACTGGCTTCAGTCCGGTGTTCATAGAGTGGCCTTCCTGTCTGTCTCCTGAGAGCCGGTGTCCGGTTCTCTCCGGGCCGGTTTTTCCGGCCTCGTTTGTATGGAGACAGTAGCGCGGGCTCCTTACCGCCCCGCTTAAGAAAGTCGGTTAAATTTTGCTGATCTCAGGGATGGTTATCGGAATCCCACCAGCCACAAGATGTCGAAAGGATCAGATAACCTTACCCGGATTCATGATGCCGGCCGGGTCGAAAGCGGCCTTAACCCTTCGCATCAGATCGATCGCCATCGGCGGCGCGGTGGCGATCAGTTCGTCGCGTTTCAACTGGCCGATGCCGTGCTCGGCCGAGATCGAACCGTGCAGGCTGCGCACCACATCGTGCACCGCCTTGTTCATGGGATGATAGAGAGCGAGGAACGCCTCATCGTCGCCGTCGACGGGCCGCGAAATGTTGTAGTGGAGATTGCCGTCGCCCATATGGCCGAAGCAGACGACGCGGGCACCGGCGCTCACCGACGCCACGGCGCCGGCAGCCTCCGCGATGAAACGCGGAATCGATGCAATAGGCACCGAAATGTCGTGCTTGATCGAGGCGCCCTCCGGCTTCTGCGCCTCGGGCAGCAGCTCGCGGAAATTCCAGAAGGCATCGCCCTGCGTGAGACTCGCGGCAATGACGGCGTCGCCGACGAATTCCTGTTCAAGGCCGGCCGAAAGCACGTCCTCGATCAAGGCTCTCGAATCCTCCGATGAACGACCGGACGAAATCTGCATCAGCACGTACCACGGCCAGTCCTCGATCAGCGGCCGCACCACGCCCTGGGCATGCGCCAGCGTGAAATCATAGGGCCGCTTGCCGATCAGTTCGAAAGCGGTGAGTGCTGCCCCGGCACGGTCCATGGCCAGGCTGAACAGCGAAAGTGCTGCCTCGGGCGACGACAGGCCGACGAAGGCGACTTCGCGCCCCTTCGGCTTCGGGAACAGCTTGAGCACGGCGGCGGTGATGACGCCGAGCGTGCCTTCGGCACCGACGAACAGGTTTTTCAGATCGTAGCCGGTGTTGTCCTTCTTCAGCTTGCGCAGGTCGTCGAACACCTCGCCGGTCGGCAGCACCACCTCGACACCGAGACAGAGTTCGCGCGCATTGCCATAGGCAAGCACTCCGGTGCCGCCGGCATTGGAGGAAAGATTGCCGCCGATCTGGCAGGAGCCTTGCGCGGCCAGCGACAGTGGAAACAGCCGGTCGGCGGCGTCGGCCGCCTCCTGCAGCGTCTGCAGGATGACACCGGCCTCGACCGTCACCGTGTTGGACAAGACATCGATTTCACGGATGCGGTTCAGCCGCGACAGCGACAGGACGATTTCGCGCCCGGACCTGTCCGGCACCTGGGCGCCGACCAGGCCGGTGTTACCGCTTTGCGGCACGATCGGCGTGCCTGTCTCGGTCGCCAGCCGCATGATCCGGCTGACTTCGTCGACGCTGCCCGGCCGCAGCACCAACGATGTCGCGCCGTGCCAGAGCCCGCGCCGTTCAACGAGGTAAGGCGCGATATCCTGCTCTTCACGCAGCGCATATTTGTCGCCGACGATCGCCGTGAAGCGATCGATGAGAGCGGGATCGAGTGTCTCTGTGATTTCGGTCATGGGGAAAAACTATGTTGCGGGTTGTGGGATGTCACGAGGGGCGGCGGCACGCGACAGCCGATCGTTGATCGCTTCGCCGAGCCCGTCGAAGGGAACCGGCTCGACGGCGATGGTCCGCGCGCCGCTGCGGTCAAGCTCCTGCATATAGGCGAACAGATTGCTCGCCGCTTCGCGCAGGTCACCGGTTTCGGACAAATTGAGGAAGGCTTCGGCGCGGCGCCAGCCTTGCGCCCTCTGGCTGCCGAAGCCGAGCAAAGCCTCGCCCTCGCCGACCGTGCCGGCATGGAGCCGCATCGCAGCACCTGGCGCATAGTGCGAGGCAAGCATGCCCGGCGCCTCGATACCGGCGGTGCCGCCGCGCAACAGCTCCATGCCGATAGCCGCCTCAATCTCCTCGGCGGCGATGCCGCCGGGCCTCAGCAGCCGCAATCTGTTTCCTTCGGCCTTGATGATGGTCGATTCCAGCCCGATCGGGGTCGCGCCTCCATCGACGACCAGCTTGATCCGCGCGCCGAGATCGGCCGCCACCGCTTGCGCGGTCGTCGCGCTGATCCTGCCGGATGAATTGGCGCTGGGCGCGGCAAGCGGGCGGCCGAGCCTGGCGATCAGGTCGCCGCCAAAGCCCCTCGGCATGCGCAAGGCAATCGTATCGAGCCCGGCGGTGACCAGCGGATGGATGCCGTTGCCGGGCCGTTGCGGCAGCACCAGCGTCAGCGGACCTGGCCAGAATGCCAGCGCCAGTTTCCTGGACAGCGGATCGAACATCGCGAGGCGCTCTGCCATCGCCATGTCTGCGACATGGGCAATCAGCGGGTTGAAGCGTGGCCGGCCCTTGGCCTCGAAGATGCGCGCCACGCCGATGCCGTTGGTGGCGTCGCCGGCCAGCCCGTAGACGGTTTCCGTCGGGATGGCGACGACATCGCCCTCCCTGAGCAGCGCCAGCGCCCGCTCCAGCGCCTCGCCCGAGCCAAGTATTTCAGCCACTCTCGTCACCTCACAGATGCGGGGTGCGTAGTACGATGGCGGCCGTTGGGCAAGTCGGCTGTTGGGTAACCGATTGTTGGCGAGCAGGAGCATTGGCGATTTATCAATCCCTAAAATGCTATGTTTCCACGAAAGCCGGCATCAATTCCGGCCTGCTATCGAACAGCTTCTGGGCAAAGGGGAGCGATATCAGTGTCTGCGCGTATCTTGCTGGGTATCATTCTTGCTGCTGCGGCCGGCGAAGCCCAGGCGTCATCCCTGGTTTTTCCAGGCACGCCATCCTCCACACCATCGATCGTCAGGATCGGCGCCCCCAACCAGCCTGGAACCGCCGATGCAGTCAACGCCAGCGATGCGCGGTCGGTGGTGGCAAAAGGGGAAGCGCAGCCCGACGTCACCGATGAAAAGGTGGCGGCGATCCCGGACAAGCCCGCGACCGGGCACGGCTTCCAGCCGGGCCCGATGGTCATTCGTGGCGGCGTTACCGGTCCCGACTTCCCGGCACCGGCGCCAACCGCTGCACCAGCGACAGGTACTGCGCCGGCCGCTGGCACGGCGCCGGCAACGGCCACCGCCTCCGCAGCCCCTTCGGGGACCGAGAACCAACCCACCCCGCCGAGTCCCCCGGCGCCGGCTGCAGGTCAGCGCATGCCTCCCAACGGCTACACCAAATAGCCCCGGCTTGAAGACAGGCTGACATCGATGGCGTGACTTGACGGCGGTCTGGCGACCGGCGCACCATTGCCAAGCAAACCCCGTTTCGGTTTATGTCAGCCGCAGGACGCCATCGCCTGTATTTCGCCAGGCGGTTTTGGCAGACGGGATTTCATCACTAGGGGGTAAAGGGGGGACCATGAGAAAAGCTGGAATCGTAACCGGGGCTGGCCTTCTGCTGGCGTCACTGCTTGGCGTCGTCGCAGCTCACGCCGACGACATGCTGGGATCTTATGTCGCGCGCATTTCCGATCGCGACCATCAGGCGAGTGACGGCTATGCGCTGGACAATGCCGCGCAGATGGTGCGGCAGGACCGCGCCAACTGGCACAAATTCCACCGCCGTGACAGCGACGACGAGGGTGATGGCTGGTTCAGGACCAACGGCCAGCGCGCCGACCTGCAACGCATGCTGGAACGCGGCGGCGCGATGAGTTCCTCGACCAAGCGCGCCATCGTCAATGGCGAACCGCTGATCCAGGTCGATGTCTACGAAAACAGCGTGCGCGTCAGCATTCTCGAGAACTGACCGGGCCGTCGCCCGGGGCGGCTGACAGTCGGCTTCGGGGACGACTGACAGGAAAAGGCGGCGCCTCAGCACCGCCTTGCCATCGATGGAACCGGCGGCTGAAAAATCAGGCCGCTTTTTCCTTGTCATCGTCTTCTTCGGACTCGTCGCCTTCAGCCTTCACGCTATCCTCGGCGTCGTCTTCGTCTTCGTCCTCGTCGTCTTCATCTTCGTCGTCATCCGAGAGCGTGGCAGTTTCGGTGGACTCTTCGCCATCTTCATCGTCGCCGTCTTCGTCGTCATCAGACAGGTCAGCGGCTTCGACCGCTGCGGCGGCGGCATGATCGAGGATGGTTTCGGAAGCGGATTCAAGCGCCTCGGCGGAAGCCGGGGTTTCTTCTGTCACTTCGATGTCGTGATCGGAATTCATAGAAGCCTCCGTGGGGTTGGGGAACATGTCCCTTTTGCCACGGAGAGATCATCGCCATATGACTGTAAGCCGGCTCGAACGGCCGGCGGCAAAGAATATTTTCTTCGCCTTAACCTGCGATCTTCGAGAAATCCGCGACCTGGCCGGTGGCCGCGCGGATGCGGGCGAGCAGCGCCAGGCGGTTGGCACGCACCGCCTGATCCTCATCGTTTACAAGAACATGCTCAAAGAATGAATCAACCGGTTCGCGCAACACGCTAAGCGCCAGCAAGGCGGCGGAAAAGTCATCGTTTTGAATCGCTTCGCCGGCTTGCTTCTCAGCCTGATTCACCGCCGCAAACAGCGATTTCTCGGCATCCTCGCGCAAGAGTGCCGACTCAACGGTTTCGGCGACCACCGTTTTCTTCTTCTCCTCGGCGGCCAGAATGTTGGCCGCACGCTTGGTGCCGGCGAGCAGGTTCTTGCCATCCTCGGTGTCGAGGAAGGAGCCCAGCGCCTCGACCCGGCGCACGATCTGCAGCAGGTCGTCATTGGACGATTGGCCAATCTCCCCCCTTGTGGGGGAGATGCCCGGCAGGGCAGAGGGGGGTACTTGGCGCTGAGAGGACGGCGGGACAGCGCCCCCCTCTGTCGGCTTCGCCGACATCTCCCCCTCTAGGGGGGAGATCGGGCGCGAACCTGTCGCCAGCACCGCATCGATCAGGTCGTGCCGAGCGCCTTGATCGCGGAGGTAGACCTTTAGGCGATCGTGGAAGAAGGCCAGGAGGTCGCGATCCCCAGACTTTCCGTCGCCGGCGTGCGCCCGTGCACTCACATAGTCGCCACCCAACTTGACCTGCTCTTCAGCGTGCCGGCGGTCGATCTGGTCTTCAATGATTCTTCGATGTTCAGCTACGATCGAAAGAAGGCTTACCGGCGTCTCGTTATCCAGCACCAGCCTCACCACCCCAAGAGCAGCTCTGCGCAGTGCGTAGGGATCCTTCGACCCGGTCGGCTTTTCATCGATCGCCCAAAAGCCGACCAGCGTATCGAGCTTGTCGGCGAGCGCGACAGCGACCGACACTGGATCGCTCGGTACGCGATCGGACGGGCCCTGCGGCTTGTAGTGTTCCTCCGCTGCAGCGGCGACCGATGCATGCTCGCCCTGAAGCAGCGCATATTTGCGACCCATAGCGCCTTGCAGTTCTGGGAACTCGCCAACGACTTCGGTGGTGAGATCGGCCTTGGCCAAGACGGCAGCGCGCCGCGCCAGTGCCGGATCGGCGCCGATGATCGGCGCCAGTTCCTCGGCAAGCCGCGCAATCCGCTCCACCCGTTCGCCTTGCGTGCCGAGCTTGGCGTGGAAAGTCACGCCGAGATGGTCGAGGCGGGCCATGCGCTGGTCGAGCGGCTTCTTGAGATCAAGCCCGAATTTTTCCGCCGATGCCTCGAGCTCACGCAGGTCAGGCAAGTCGCCCTGGTCGGTCGTCCAGAAATAGAGCGCATCGGACAGGCGGGCGCGCACCACCTTGCCATTGCCGTGGGCGATCTCCTTGCCGCCGTCCTTGGCCTCGATGTTGGCGGTGAGGATGAAGCGGTTGGAAAGCGCGTCGTCGAAACCCTGCGGCCGCGTCACAAAGCATTTCTGGTTGGCGCGAATGGTCAGCCGGATCACTTCGGCTGGAATGGCGAGGAATGCCTCCTCGAACTCACCCATCAGCACGACCGGCCATTCGACCAGACCGGACACTTCCTCCAGCAGCCCGTCGTCCTCGACCAGGTCGAGCCCGTTGGCGAAGGCGAGATTGCGGGCGTCGGCAAGGATGATCTCCTTGCGGCGGTCGGCATCGAGCACGACCTTGGCCGCTTCCAGCTTGGAGACATAGTCGTCGAAGCGGCGCACCGTGATGGCATCCGGCGCATGGAAGCGGTGGCCATAGGTGATGTTGCCGGAGCGGATGCCGTCGATCTCGAAATCGACCACGACAGGCTCCTCTGTTTCCGGGCCGAAGGTGCACAGGATCGATTGCAGCGGCCGTACCCAGCGCAGTGAACCGGGCTTGGCCGAGGCCGGCCCCCAGCGCATCGATTTCGGCCACGGAAAATTGCGGATGATGCCCGGCACCAGTTCGGCGATGATCTCCTCCGCCGCCCTGCCCGGCTTCGAAATGTGGGCGACATAAAAATCGCCTTTCTTCGGATCGGAATGGACATGCGCCTCGGCGATCGAGGAAAGTCCGGCCTTGCGCAGGAAACCCTGGACCGCCTGTTCAGGCGCCGATGTCGAAGGCCCCTTGATCTCTTCGCTTATATCCTTCGAGCGCGCGGTCAGGCCCCTGATGTCGAGGGTCTGCCGCCGCGGCGTCCAGTACTCGCGCGCCGCCTCATAGGTCAGTCCCGCCTCGACCAAACCGTCGGTCAGCATCTTCCTGAGATCACCCGCCGCCTTGCGCTGCATGCGCGCAGGGATTTCCTCGGAGCGAAGTTCTAGAAGCAGGTCAGGCATCGGGGTCAGCTCATGCGGGAGAGTGGTCCGGGCGGGGCATAGCAACTCGGCTGGCTGCTGTCACCCTTTACACAAATTTTGACCGCCCTGTCGGGACGAGACCACGCCACCCGTCCTTGGATCAAAGATTTCCATGAACCGAACGCAGCGCTGAAGCGACCCACGCTCAGGCAGGGAACATTTGGCTCAACGATCATGAAAACGGCATCCAGACTTCTGCAGATCCTCGCACTCGGCGCCTGCTTCACGGCGCAGGCTCACGGCGCCTTCTCGATGCCGGGCGTGCGGCAGGCATTGCGCACCATCGACGGTGCCGGCGGTCAGGCCGTACCGCCGATCAACGTTTCCCTCGAGATGATGAAGCGGGCCTGAAGCTCAGGCCGCCAAGCCACCCGCCTGCGTCTTCAAAAATGCCTCACCGCAAGCCTTGGCCAGATTGCGCACCCGCAGGATGTAGCTCTGCCGCTCAGTGACCGAAATCACGCCGCGTGCGTCGAGCAGGTTGAAGACATGGCTGGCCTTGATGCACTGGTCGTAGGCCGGGAAAACCATGCGGTGCATCGGCAGATTGTCGTTCGATGCCGGCGCGCCGGCGTCGAGCAGCGCCTTGCACTCGGCCTCGGCGTCCTCGAAGTGGCGCAGAAGCATCGCCGTGTCGGCGTATTCGAAATTGTGGCGCGAATATTCCTGCTCGGCCTGCAGGAAGACATCGCCATAGGTGACCTTGTCGGCGCCTTCGCGGCCGTTGAAATTGAGGTCGTAGACATTGTCGACGCCCTGCACATACATGGCCAGCCGCTCCAGCCCGTAGGTGAGTTCGCCGGCCACAGGCGCGCATTCGATGCCGCAGACCTGCTGGAAATAGGTGAACTGCGAGACTTCCATGCCGTCGCACCAGCATTCCCAGCCGAGACCCCAGGCGCCCAGCGTCGGGCTTTCCCAATCATCCTCGACGAAGCGGATGTCGTGCAGCAGCGGATCGACGCCGATCGCCGCCAGCGAGCCGAGATAGAGCTCCTGCAAATTGGGCGGGTTCGGCTTCAGGATCACCTGGTACTGGTAATAATGCTGCAGCCGGTTCGGGTTCTCGCCATAGCGGCCATCCTTGGGACGACGCGAGGGTTGGACATAGGCAGCGTTCCAGCGTTTTGGGCCGAGCGCGCGCAGCGTCGTTGCCGGATGAAAGGTGCCGGCGCCGACTTCCATGTCATAGGGTTGCAGGATGACGCAGCCATAGGCCGCCCAGTAGTTGTGCAAGGTCAGGATCAGCCCCTGGAACGAGCGGCTGGGATGCATATGGGCGGGGATTTCAATTGTCACGGGTGGCCTCGACAGCACAGGCTAGCTTGCCGGCACGTCCTAGAGACCCAGCAGCAAAGCGTCAAGCAAGGCACGCCGATGCCGTCACCCCGACATTATGGACAATGTTGAAAGCTTTGCAGGGGCTGGCCCATTGCCCATCTCTCGGGCCTACGCTCTGTTTGCCTGTGCAGCAACGACAACAGGTTTCAGCCATGCCCAGCCCGATCGTCATCCGCCCTGTCGCGCGACAGGATTTCGAGCAATGGCTGCCGCTGTGGGATGGCTACAATGCATTTTATGGCCGCTCGGGCGAAACGGCCCTGCCGGGTGAGATTACCCAGATGACATGGTCTCGTTTCTTCGATGCCTATGAGCCGGTCCACGCGCTGGTGGCCGAAGGCGAGGGACAGCTTCTCGGCCTCGTGCACTATCTCTTCCATCGCAGCACCACGGCGATCGCACCGAATTGCTATCTGCAGGACCTTTTCACCACGCAGGCATCGCGTGGCAAAGGCATCGGACGGGCGCTGATCGAGGGCGTCTACGAGCGCGCCCAGGCGGCCGGCTCGGGCCGCGTGTACTGGCTGACGCATGAGACCAATCACACGGCGATGAAGCTTTACGACAAGGTCGCCGAACACTCCGGCTTCGTCGTCTATCGCAAGCTCTTCTGAGGCAGCCAGCCTAATACGGTTCAAACGAAAACGGGACTCCGAAAGAGCCCCGCTTGCGTTGAATTCAAATGGCTGACTTCATCCCTTCGGGGCGGGCACCGGCTCCGGCTTGACCTTCGGGGTCTCCTGCGCCGTGTTGGATTCGATCGGCGGCAGGCCCTTCATCAGCTTCTGCTGCAAGTTGGCCAGCACATCGGGATCCGGCTTCAGGTCGCGAGCCTGGTTCCACTGGAAGGTGGCTTCCAGCTTGCGGCCGACGCGCCAGTAGGCGTCGCCGAGGTGATCGTTGAGAACCGGATCTTCCGGCTTCAGCGACACGGCGCGTTCCATTTCGCGCACCGCGTCATCGAACCTGCCGAGGCGGAAATAGGCCCAACCCAGCGAATCGACGATGTAACCGTCGCTCGGCCTGAGGTCGACGGCCTTTTGAATCATCGCCAGGCCTTCCTTGAGGTTCATGTTCATGTCGACCCAGGAATAGCCGAGATAGTTCAGCACTTGCGGCTGGTCGGGGAACAGTTCCAGCGCCTTGCGGAAGTTCGGCTCGGCCTTGGGCCATTCCTTCAGGCGCTCATAAGCGATGCCGCGCTGGTAGAAGATGTTCCAGTTGGCCGCGGTCGGCGCCTTCAGCACCTCGACGGCCTTATCGTAGAGAGTGGCGGCCGAACGGAAATCGTCCTTCGAGGAATAGACGCCACCGAGCGCCAGATAGGCGCGCATGTCATTGGGATGGGCGTCGACCAAGGCTTTCAGATGGGTGATCGCTTCTTCGTGACGGTCGAGATCGGCAAGATTGAGGCCGAGTTGCAGGTCCGAAAGCTCCTTCAGCGGCGAAGCGGCGGGAATCCGGCGATAGAGCGCGATGGCACCTTCGCCGTCCTTCAATTGCTCGGACACGGCGGCGAGTTGCACAAGGGCAGCGTCGCTATCTGGCTTCAAAGCAAGCGCATATTGCAGATAGAGGCGGACGAAGGGCTCGCCGCCACCACGGTTGAGCGCGGTGGCGAGGTCGAGCAGGATTTCGGAGGCGCCATCGGATGGACCGGCAACCAGCGGCGCAATCTTGTCGCCTTTTGCAATTCGGTCGCGCAAGGCGACGATTTCCAGCTTGCCCGGCGAAAACGCCTCGGCCTGGTCGAGCACCGACAGCGCCTTGGTCTTGTCGCCCTTGCGGACCAGGAACGAGGCGTAGGCCTGGGCATTGCGCATCCAGGTTTCGGGAGCGGCACCGCCGGCGGCGGTATCCTGCATGGTCGCGGCATAGATCGCCTCGGCCTTTTCGGGCATGCCGGATGCATCAGCGATCAGGGCGCGGTGGAACGACTTGAACAGGCCGAACCAATCTGGCCCCTGCAGCTTGTCGATGGACGCCATCGCATCGGCAGGCTCGCCGGCGCCTTGCTGCGCCCAGCCGGACATCACCCCGGAGATCAACCGGTCGAGATCGGATTCCAGCGACAGCTTGAGCCAGTACTGCGCCTTGGTGAAATCCTTCTTGTGGAAGGAATCGACGGCGAGCGCCAAGCGCGAGAAACGCTCGACGTCAGGCACTTCCTTGAGCTTGTCGGCATAGACCAGGGACTCGTCGAAGCGCCCTTGCGCGATCAGCGACAGCATCAGGCTCTGCTGCAGGCCGGTGTCGCTCGGGTCAAAGGCCAATGCTTGCTTGTAGTAGGCGATGGCGCTGTCGAGGTCGTTATCGCCTTCGGCGATCCGGGCTGCCAGATAGGCGCCCGAAAATGACGTGATCTTGACCGGTTCGCTGGTCTGCTTGGCATAGGCCGGCAAAGCCGAGATCGTCATGCCTGTCACAATTGCCAGCCTTGTCAGCCAGCGCGCACATCCTTGCCGCATCGTATCCCTTTCAGCCAGGCGCCATCTCCGCATCAGCGGGATCGGCGTAGACTCGATCTTTCCAGGCAAAGCATGGCCTTTTTGGGGTCGCGCTTCAATCCGCCTCGAATTCACAATCCGGGCACCCGATTAACAAATCATGGCGACAGGGGGCAGTTTTCCGATTTTGAATTTCGGCCATGGCCCTGCGCAGCGCCGAATATATCACAGCTTCGACCCTTGAGCTCAGCTTCGACCGCTAAGGCTCGGGGCCAATATCAGCCCTCGGCTGGCGAGGCGGACCGCTGCACCAGCGTGTCGCTATAGCCGCCGGCCGCTATCGTGCTGCACAGTTCGTTCCATTCGCAGCCGCCGCAGGCCTTGCGTACAAGGCCAGCCGAAAACGCCTGCCGCATCCGGGCTAAGGTCCCCGTGTCGAGATCGAGGTGGGTGCCGACACGGATTGGCCGCGCCAGCAATTCCTCTACATCCAGCGCGGCGAGCCGGTCCCGCTCGACGACACTCTCGTTGAGACAATGCGGTTCCGGCTCGTCGAGCAAGGGAGCGCAGACATCGTCGGGGCCGGAAACGAGGAGGATGCCCTCGCCCCGGCTCAGGCGCTCCGCGACGCGATCATAATTGGCGATGAAGGCGGGGCTGTATCCCTTGCCCACATAGGTGAGCAGGCAAAGGAGGTGATGGGCGCGCAGCCTGATCGTCACGGATTGGCCGGCTTCGCCTTGCCGCCGGGAAGGGCCATGAGGGTCGCGGCACCCAGCGCTGACTTGAGCAAGCCGCCGACGATGAACGGCAGGAAGCCGAAGGTAACGGCCTGTTCGGCTCCAATCATGACGGCAAGCCATGCTGTGCCAAGCACAAGGCAGGCAAGGTTGCCAAGCAGCATGGCGACGAAGGCAAGCATCACCCTTTTGCCGTTCCAGCCGCGTTCGGCCAGCCAGCCGACCAGTGCGCCGACAAGCGGGAAGGCGAAGAGATAGCCACCCGTCGGCCCGACGAAATGCGCCGCACCCGCTGCCCCTCCGGACAGAACCGGAAAGCCGACCGCACCCTCGACCAGCCAGGCGGCGATGGTGAGCGCGCCAAGCCGCCAGCCATAGAGGGCGCCGATCAGTGTCACCGCAAAGGTCTGCATGTTTACCGGGACCGGCACCATCGGCACCTCGATATAGGACGCCAGCGCCAGGAACAGCGTGCCAAGCACGACGGCTCCAACCTGCCAGGCAAGAGAACGATCCTGGAGCTGGAGCGGACTGAACGACGGCTTGCCGGGTGAGAATGCGACGTCTGTCATTGGGATTCCTTCGATCGATTGCAAATTATAGATAATTTCTGTTTTCGATCTATTATCGAATCCACACTTCCCTGGGGATTGCAAGCCCTGGCTTTGGCGGAGGCCGTCTAACCTACTATGGCGAAGGCTTCGCGCGTCGTTCCGGAAGCCGTCCTGACCGGCTTGCGGCCAATCCATTGGACGTGCCGCCCCAGTGTGACGGCCGCGGATTCGGTGTTTCCCTGCCGCAAGGCGGTGAGGATCGCGCGATGGTCCTGATCGGTGCGCGTCTCCCACTCCGACCGCCATGCCGCGAACAGGAAACGGGCGCTTGCCGCGTGCAGGTCGTCGATGGTCGCGAGCAGGCGCGGCATGCCGCATGGCGACAGGATCAAGCGGTGGAAGGCGCGGTTGGCCTCTTCCCACGACCTGACATCGCGGGACTTGTCGCCGGCCTTGGTCGCCTCCTCGGCGAGATCGAGAATGGCCGATGTCAGATGCGGCGCGGCGTGGCGCAGCGCCAGCACTTCGAGTGCCGCCCGCATTTCGGCGACCTCCTTGACCTCGCCCAGATCGAAAGACGCGACACGCACGCCGCGGCGCGGCTCGCCGATGGCCAGTCCCTGCGCCTCTAGACGGCGGAAGGCCTCGCGCACCGGAACATGGCTGGTTTGGAATTCCTCGGCGATATGATCCTGCCGAAGCCTGGCCCCTGGCTCGATCGCACCGGAGATGATGCGGTCCGCCAGAACCTTGCTGATGCGCACCGCGATGGTGTCGTCTGTGCCCTTTGCCATGTTTATAGATAATTTGCGGCAGGGCAGCTTGTCGAGCCAATTGCAGTCGAAATCGCGAGGCGCCAGAAGCAAGACTCAAGGCTGTGAGACGAAACCGTCGAGCGCAGGCATCGCCACGGTGATAAGGTCATGCAGCCGCTTCTTCGGCACCCCGTCGCGCGCCTGCACAGAGAGGCCAAACAACAGTGTGGTGTAGTAGTCGCCAAGCGCTTCCGGATCAGTATTCGGCTTGAGGTCGCCGTCGCGAACACCCTTTTTCAAGCGCTCCACAATCAACGCATTGCGCGCCAGTCGGCGCTCGGCCAGCCAGTGCAGCACGTTATCGTTTTCCGTGGCGCAGTTGGTGGCGGCCGAGACGACCATGCAGCCTTTCGGCAAGTCCGGCCTTGTGTAGATATCGATCGCATCGCGCAGCAACCGCTCGACAAACCGCCTTGCGGTCGGCTCCTCGGCAAGCGCGCTGGTGGCGAAGCTTCCTTCGCTGGTTTCGTAGAGAACAACGGCTTCGCGAAACAGATCCTCCTTCGAGCCAAAGGCGGCATAGATGCGCGCCGAGGCTAGGCCAAGCATGGAGACGAGGTCGGCCATCGAGGTGCCCTCGTAGCCGCGCATCCAGAAGGCATCGCGCGCTTTCTGCAGAGCCTGGGCTCTGTCGAACTCCCTTGGCCGTCCCGCCATTGCAGCCTCCATTTCTTTATCGATCCACAAATAATCCGCTTGACTCCGGATTGCAAATTCAATTCTTTGTCGATCGATAAAGAACCAAAAGGAGATTGGCATGAGTTCATTCGATCAAGGGCTGCCGTTCGGCGCCATGGCGACACAGGGAGAGGTTGGCGCGAAGCGCGGCGCTACGCTGGCATTGCTCGCCTTCGCCCAGCTTATCATCGCTCTCGACATCAACATCGTCTTCGTGGCGCTGCCCGAAATCGGGGCTGGACTGGGCTTTTCCGGCCAGACCTTGCAATGGGTGGTGAGCGCCTACACCGTGTTTACCGGCGGTTTTCTGCTGTTCGGCGGCCGAGCCGCCGACCTTATCGGTCAGCGCCGCATTTTCATCTTCGCTCTCTGGCTCTATGCGCTTTCGTCGCTGGTCGGCGGCCTCGCCTGGTCGCCGGAAATCATCATCGCTGCCCGCGCTGTACAAGGCATCGGCGGCGCTTTCCTGTTCCCGGCGACGCTCTCGCTGATCAACCGCCTGTTTGCCGAAGGACCGGAACGCAACAGGGCGCTGGCGGTGTGGGGCGGTGCCGGCGCGAGCGGCCTCACCCTTGGCTCACTGGCCGGTGGATTCCTGACAGGCGCCTTCGGCTGGTCGTCGGTCTTCTACGTCAATGTGCTGCTGGCAGGCATCGCCATCATCGCCGCTTTTGCCATCATTCCACGCGACCCCAAGCGGCGCGAGCACCGCAACTTCGATCTCCCGGGCGCGCTGACCGTCACCGCAGGCGCCACGCTGCTGGTCTTCACGCTGGTCCAGGGACCTGAATATGGCTGGGGTTCGCCAGCGATCATCGCCGGCGCCGCGCTGGCAGCGATCTTCATCATCGCCTTCGCGCTGATAGAGGCAAGGAGCGCCGACCCTCTGATGCCGCTGCGGCTGTTCCGCAATCGCAGCCTCGTCGCCGGCATGACGATCACCTTTCTGTTCATGGGAACGTTCGGGGCCCTGCCCTATTTCCTCACCGTCCTGTTGCAGACCGTGCATGGCTTTACCGCGCTGGAAACCGGCCTCGCCTTCCTGGTGCCGTCGATCGCCATCGCCGCCGGCACGCAGCTCGGTGAACGCCTGGCAACGCGCTTTTCAACCCGCTCGACCCTGGTCGGCGGCATGGTCATAGGGGCGGCCGGCACGGCGCTGATGGTCCTTGGAGCATCAGCCAACAGCTTCTATCTGGCTCTCGTTCCCGGCTTGGTCATCTCCGGCGTTGGACAGGGCATCGTCTGGACCGCCATGTGGATCGCGGCCGCGTCAGGCGTGGCTCACGACGAACAGGGCGTCGCCTCGGGGATGGCCTGCACGACGCTCAACATCGGCAACGCGATCGGCATGGCAACATTGATCGCGATCGCCAACAGCCGTGTCGGCGGGCTGACAGGCGATGCACTGAAGGTCGCGATAGCCGATGGCATACAGATCGCCTTCTGGCTGGCGGCGGCGGGCATCTTTGTCAGCCTGCTGGCCGCCTTCGCTTTGCCGGGAAAGGGGAAGTAGCCGGCAACCGGGTGACGCCGCTCAGTTCACCCGGCTGATGCAGAAATCGATGACGTCGATCAGCGCCGATTTCTGCGGCGTCGCTTCCAGCGGCGCCAGCGCGTCGCGGGCGATCTCGCCGAAATGGCGGGCGCGTCCGATCGTGTCGGCAATGGCGCCATGGCGAGTCATCAGGCCGATCGCCTTTTCCAGACCGGCGTCATCGGTGACATTGTCCTCAATGGCACGCTTCCAGAAAGTGCGCTCGGCCTTCGTGCCCCGCCGATAGGCGAGAATGACCGGCAAGGTCACCTTGCCTTCGCGGAAATCGTCGCCGACATTCTTGCCGAGATCCTTGCTGGTGCCGCCATAGTCCAGCGCGTCATCGATCAGCTGGAAGGCAAGGCCGAGATTCATGCCGTAGGAGCGCAGCGCCGCACGATCGTTGCGGGTCGCCTGGGCAATGACGGGGCCGACCTCGGCAGCAGCCGAAAACAGTGCGGCGGTCTTGGCCTTGATGACGGCGAAATGCTCGTCCTCGGTGGTTTCGAGGTTCTTGGCGGCGGCAAGCTGCATAACCTCGCCCTCGGCGATGATGGAGGCAGCACTCGACAGGATATCGAGCGCTTCGAGCGAGCCGACATCGACCATCATGCGGAAAGCCTGGCCGAGCAGGAAGTCGCCGACCAGGACGCTTGCCTGGTTACCCCAGATCATGCGGGCGGTCTTCTTGCCGCGCCGCATGCCGCTCTCGTCGACGACATCGTCGTGGAGAAGCGTCGCCGTGTGCATGAATTCGACGGAGGTGGCGAGCTTGACGTGGCCCTCGCCGGCATAGCCGAACATCTGCGCGGCGGCCAGCGTCAGCATCGGCCGCAGCCGTTTGCCGCCGGACGAGATCAAATGGTTGGCGACCTCCGGGATCATCTCGACGTCGGAGCCGGCCTTGGACAGGATCAATTCATTGACGCGCCCCATATCCGCCACTGTCAGATCGATCAGATCCTTGATGGAGGCGGGCTCCCGCTTCCCGTTTTCGATGTTGAGAACGACACCCACAACAATCACTCCCGTCTTGGTATAGAGCGTGCGACGGCACCCTTAGTCCCTGCATGGACTCTAGGGCGGCGGACATGGCCACGGCAAGTGGCGAATTGGCGCGGCGTCGATGACGGAATGTCAGCGACCCGAGAGGGAACGGGGACCCGAGAGGGAACGGGGCTCTGCCTCGGAATCCCCTGCCCGTTTACATCAATAGCGCAAACTGCGAGTTTCATACGATGATAGAACTTGTCCGCACCAACGATGCCGTGATCATCTCCTTTGTTGAATCGCTGATGCGCGACGCCGGCATCGCCTGCTTTGTCGCCGATCAGAATATGAGCATTCTCGAAGGGTCGATCGGCCTTTTGCAGAAACGCGTCATGGTCGATGCCGACCAGGCCGACGCGGCACGGCGCATCCTGACGGATGCCGGCATCGCCAACGAAATCCGCGGAAAATAATGTCCGCCGCGCCCGCCGCCCTTGTCCCGGACACGCCGGCCCATACGGTCGACGCTTTCCATCGCGGCCGGTTCTGGCTCGTCCAGCCCAAGCAGAGCGGCCATCGCGCCGGCATGGATGCGATGATACTGGCGGCCTCTGTGCCATCGACCTTTAGCGGGCGCCTGGCCGATTTCGGCGCCGGAGCCGGAGCTGCCGGACTGGCGGTGCTGTCACGCTGCCCGGCGGCAGAGGCGGTGCTTGTCGAACGCGCGCCGGAAATGGCGGCCTTCGCGGCGGCCACCCTTGCCCATCCCGGCAATGCCCATCTCAGCGATCGCGCATCCGTGCTGGTCGCCGATGTCACCGTATCGGGCCGGGCGCGGGCGGCCGCCGGCCTTGCCGACAACGACTTCGACTTCGTCATCATGAACCCGCCGTTCAATGCTCCCCGGGACCGCGCCACATCGGATCGCCTGCGAAAGGAAGCCCATGTCATGGAGGACGGGCTGTTCGAGAGCTGGATCAGAAGTGCGGCGGCGGTGGTGAGGCCGCGCGGCGGGCTCGCCGTAATCGCCCGGCCCGAACAGCTCGGCGCCATTCTCGATGCGATCGCCGGCCGCTTCGGCGATGCCGAGATGCTCGCCGTCCACCCTCGTCCCGATGCGGCGGCGATCCGCATCGTCGTGCGGGCAGCGCTCGGGGCACGGGGAAAGCTTGCCATACGCCCGCCCCTGATGCTGCACGCGCAATCAGGCAACGGCCCCGACGAGCGCAGCGAAATGATCACCAACGGCCTCGCCTCGCTGTTCGGAGATTGAGCTATTCTGCCCGGCCACATTGCCGTTGGCCGGGAAATCCCTACATGCCTGCAACCTATCGACCGGAGACCGCGCCCTCGTGAAACGACTCATCAACCGCCTGTTGCCGAAATCCTGGCGCTCCACCGTCGTCACCATTCCGGTCATCCGGCTGCACGGCACCATCATGGCAGGCGGTGGCCAGTTCCGGCCGAGCCTGTCGCTGGCCTCCACCGCCGGCCTCATCGAGAAGGCGTTTTCCTACGACGCGCCGGCGGTCGCCATCTCCATCAATTCGCCCGGCGGCTCGCCGGTGCAGTCGCGGCTGATCTTTAAGCGCATCCGTGACCTGGCCACGGAAAAGGACAAAAAGGTGCTGGTCTTCGTCGAGGACGTCGCGGCGTCGGGCGGCTACATGATCGCGGTCGCCGGCGACGAGATCTTCGCCGACCCGTCGTCCATCGTCGGGTCGATCGGTGTGGTCTCGGCTTCGTTTGGCTTCCCGGAACTGATGAAGAAGATCGGCATCGAGCGACGTGTCCACACAGCTGGCCAGAACAAGGCGGTGCTCGATCCGTTCAAGCCCGAGAAGAAGGAGGACGTCGAACGCCTGAAAGCGCTGCAGCTCGAGGTGCACGGCACCTTCATCGACCTCGTCAAGGAGCGGCGCGGCACGAAACTGAAGGACGATCCGGACCTGTTCACCGGCCTGTTCTGGACCGGCATCAAGGGCCTCGAACTCGGGCTGGTCGATGCGCTCGGCGACATGCGCACTGTGCTCAAGACCCGTTTCGGGGCGAAAACCCAACTCAGGCTGATCACGACACCGCGCGGTTTCCTTAGCCGCTTCGGCCTGTTCGGCTCAAGCAAGGGCTTTTCAGCGCCCGATATCGCAGCCGCTGCCGCCAGCGGCGTGATCGATGCGGCGGAAGAGCGCGCGCTGTGGTCTCGCTTCGGGCTTTGAAAACCCGGCAAAACCGTCTAGCATGAGAGCTTGAGTTTCATGCATGTCGTGTTCCCAAAAGCGGGTCGACATGCATCAACCGACCCGACCGGCCGCCTTCGCCGGCCCAGCGTGGGAGGAGTTTTGGCATGCCGCAGATCATTTTCTTCGCCGTCGTTGGCGTTGCCGCCTATTTCGGCTACCGCACCTTCATTAGGGAAGCCGAGCGCGTGACCGCCAAGGTGCGGCGCACAGAAAAGCAAACGGCCAACGGCGCGATCGGCACTTTGGTCAAGGATCCGAAGACCGGCGAATACCGGCTGGCCAAGGACTGAGCATCATCCCGCAGACGATTGTGGACACCGACATCGGGTCGCGTAGCTGGCACGCACACGCCAAAATCAATCTTGCGCTGCATGTCACCGGCAGGCGCCCTGACGGCTATCATCTGATCGAGAGCCTGGCGGTGTTCACACGGTTTGGCGACAGGGTCGAAATCGCGCCCGCCGACGGCGATGAGTTTACCGTATCGGGCCGTTACGCCCCGGCCGTTCCTCTCGACGCCAGCAATCTGGTGCTCAAGGCGCGCGATGCCCTGCGGCAGACAGCCGGGCACGAGAGAACACCGCCGGTCGCTATTCGGCTGGAAAAGAACCTGCCGGTTGCCTCCGGCGTCGGCGGCGGTTCGAGCGACGCGGCGACCGTGCTGCGCGGACTGGTGGAGACATGGGCGCTGGACATCGATGGCAGCGAGCTGGCGCGGATCGGCCTTTCGCTTGGCGCCGATGTGCCGATGTGCCTGGCGGCAAAGCCGCTGGTGGCGCGTGGCATCGGCGATGAACTGTCGATGGTGCCGGATTTTTCGGCGCTTGGCCTGGTGTTGGTCAATCCAGGCACCCCGGTGTCGACGGCGGATGTCTTTGCAGCGCTTTCCCGGCGCGACAATGAGGCCTTGCCGCCGCTGCCGCGCAGCATCGATTTTCACAGCCTGCGCAACTGGCTGGAGATCACCCGCAACGATCTCGAGCCCGCGGCGCTGGAGGTGCAACCCGCAATCGGCAGGGCGCTTTCCTGGCTGAACAAGGCCGGATCGGGGTTCTCGCGGATGTCGGGATCCGGCGCGACATGTTTCGGCCTGTTCGAAACCGGCAATGTCGCCAAGCGCGCCGCCGCCGAAATCCGCGGCCGCCAGCCCGACTGGTTCGTTGCCGCGACGCGCAGCATCGCATCGGAGGGCGCAGATGGCCAGAATTGACGAGAGCCGCTCCTTCATTCCCGTGCGCATCGCGGTGCTGACCGTTTCGGATACGCGCAGCCTCGCCGACGACAAATCCGGCCAGACGCTGGCCGACCGCATCACCGAGGCCGGCCATCTGCTGGCGGCCCGCAATATCGTCACCGACGACCGCGAGAAAATCCGCGACACGGTTCTGGCGTGGTCACAGGACAAGAATATCGATGTCGTCATCACCACCGGCGGCACCGGCTTCACAGGCCGTGACGTGACGCCGGACGCGCTGGAGCCGATCTTCGAAAAGCGCATGGATGGCTTTTCGGAAGTGTTCCACCGGATTTCCTACGACAAGATCGGCACCTCGACGATCCAGAGTCGGGCGACCGGCGGCGTCGTCAACGCCACCTTCGTCTTCGTGCTGCCGGGTTCGCCAGGCGCCTGCAAGGACGCGTGGGACGGCATCCTGAAAGCGCAGCTCGACTACCGGCACATGCCGTGCAACTTCGTCGAGATCATGCCGCGCCTGGACGAGCATTTACGGCGCGGCAAATCGGCTTTGTAAAAGCCAGGCAAAGCGTCGGTTCCACGCCGCTTTTGCAGGCAGAACAGCACCGGTGCCTTCGAAACACCATTCCAAACCGAACCTCGGAAAAGTACCTTGCCTGAAGGCGATCATCGCCATCACGACAAGGCAGAACCATGACCACGCATACCGGCGGATGCCATTGCGGCAACATACGCCTTGCATTTTCAACCGAACTCGACCCATCGCAAATCGAAGTTCGCGCCTGCCAATGCTCGTTCTGTGTCAGACATGGTTCGCGCGCCATTGCCGATCCGGACGGCAGACTGACCATCTCGGTCAAGGATGAGGCGCGATTGCGAAAATATCAGTTCGGGCTGAGGACGGCCGACTATTTGATCTGCCGGGATTGCGGCGTCTATGTCGCCGCAATCGCCGGAGAGGATGACGCAAGGGCGATCGTCATCATCAACGCCCTGGACGACCGAGAGCGGTTCAATCAGGAGCCGGCTCGTGTCGACTTCGATGCCGAAAGCCGGGCACAGCGCCAAGCCAGGCGCCGCGCTCACTGGACGCCTGTCGAGATGAGCTTCGGATAGGCAGCTCTCAGCGGATGACCGGCTCGCCATGAAACCGTCGGCGCGACGGCGGCGATACGCCGAAGCCGACTTCCATCATCAGTCGCGGCGTGCGTGCCGGCACGGTGCCCATATGAAAGCCAAAGGGGTCCTCGACGAAGCCGAGACCGGCCTCGCCGGTCAGCGTCACCGGGCTCTGCTCGCCATAGACATCCAGAACCTGTTGCGCGGGATGGCCGACCAGAAGGGTAAGCTGATGCTTTAGGCTGCGGCGCTTGTGGCTGCCCCTGACATAGACATGCGGACCGGTGTCGGCGTCGACCGGCTTGAGGTAGAAGAAGAATTTCAGCATGCGCCAGTCGTCGAGGTCAAAATGATACTTGCCGAGCGAGGCGAGGTTCTTGTCGGCATCCGAAGCGGCACCTGTGGGAAAACTCCACCAGACCCGCGTCGTGATCAGTTTCGCCTGGCCGCCGAGATAGTGCGCGGCAATATCCAGAAGCAGCGGATCGCGCTGGATGGCAAGCGCCGCCGGGCAGTCGAGGATGCGCTCGAAAAAATGCCCGCTAAGCAGCGAGCGGCCAAGGCGTTTCTCGGCCTCGGCATGTTCCCCCGGCATGAATTCGAGACGGCGGTCGAAATTGCCGAAGCAAGGCGTGCGCCCGGCGAAGTCGGCGATCTCTTCATGGATATCAGGCGGCAGGACCAGGCCTGAGAACAGCCCGTCGGAGCGCAACGCATCGACGACCGCTCCCCGTTCGACACCGGCAAACATCGTATCCCCGGCATTGGCGACCGGGCGGGCGCGCTTTGCGCCGAGCCAATGCATGCGGCGTCCGGGCATGGTGCGCGCCAACACGAACATCGGCAGCCAGGCAGGGTTCTCACGCAGGTCCGTCAGATAGGTTGGAATACGCACGGCGATGCGCCGCAGCAGGCTGCCGTTGCGCGCAATGGCCTCGAGACTGGCCGCGCCGGATGTGTCGGGGGTTGAAAGCTTCATTGGGTCCTCGGCTATGAGAGCACCACCGATGCCGCATCGGTGCTCGCCTCTCGGCATGACCCAAACCCAATTCCCGCTTGAACGGAAGCTAACCCCGCGTCAAATTTTGTGCAATGCACAATGACCTGAGCAACTGCAAAAAATCACGTCGAGGGGCGGCGCTCCTGCTTGGCCGGCGCCATCCAGATTTCGGCGTCGAGCCGCTTCGTCGCGAGGCCGCGGGCGATGGCCTCGGCACTGCCGGCACTCTTGGCCGCGGCCGCCGCCTGACGCTTGCTGATCAGCAATCCGTCGGCCAAGGCGCGGTTTCCCGAAAAGACCCGGGCCAGGAATGGCGTGCGACTGGCTCGCGTGCGCGAAAACCGTGCCGCCATGGTCTGCCTGGCCGTATGGGCGACAACTTCATCGATCCAGCCCTCCACCAGCCGCGCGCCCGGCTCCAGGAGCAGCAACCAATCCCCCTTGGCCTGGCGGATGCCGGCAGCGACACCGCCCGTCACGTACTGACAGCCGGCATGCTCGGCCACATGATGCGTCTGGTCGGTAGAGCCTGTGTCGCAGACGATGACTTCACGCACCACGCCTTCGACCGCGCCGCCAATCAGCGAGGCGAGCGTGCGGGCGAGGCCCTCCTCGTCGTTGCGGGTTTCGATGAGAACACTGAGCATCCTTAGCCGAATAGCGGAAAGCGCCCGACAGCGCCAGTTTTGCATCGCACCATAGAAAGTTCTTGCTTTGTTCTTATCAACGAAATAGGAATAATTTCATGAGCAGAGCGATTCGACACAACATGGACAGTCCCTGGGAGCGGGCGAAAATGGAACAGATCGTGCGCGCCGACATTGCAGCTTTCGGAGCAGGAAGAGCCGAGATGGCCAACGCGATGGTCGAGCAGAGCGGCATGCGTGTCCGCCCGGACCGCAACCGCGGCAGGTCAGCGGGTATCAATCCGTCCGGCCGGTTCGAGCCGGTCAGCCGGCACGTGTTCGACGATGGCTGGAATTCGCTGGAGGAACTGCCGCCCTTTAAGACCGAAGTGCAGGTCGAGAAGCCGCGCACAATCATCACCCGCAACGAATCGCCCGACATTTCCTTCGACCGTTCCATCAACCCCTATCGCGGCTGCGAGCATGGCTGCGTCTATTGCTTTGCCCGCCCGACGCACGCGTTCATGGGCCTGTCGCCGGGTCTGGATTTCGAATCGAAGTTGTTCGCCAAGCCTGATGCGGCGCGCTTGCTTGACAAGGAGCTTTCGAAAGACAGCTACCAGCCGCGCACCATCGCCATCGGCACCAACACCGACCCCTACCAGCCGATCGAGAAGCAATACCGGATCATGCGCGAAATTCTCGAAGTGCTGGAAGCGCGCGGCCATCCAGTCGGCATCGTGACAAAGTCCGCTCTGGTGACGCGCGATATCGATATCCTGTCACGCATGGCCGAACGCGGGCTCGCCAAGGTGGCGCTGTCGGTGACGACGCTCGACCGTATGCTGGCGCGCACCATGGAGCCGCGCGCGTCGACACCGACCAAGCGGCTGGAAGCGATCCGGCAGCTTTCCGATGCCGGCATTCCGGCGTCGGTCATGGTGGCTCCTATCATTCCGGGCCTGACCGATCCGGAGATGGAACGCATCCTCGATTCCGCACGTGCGGCCGGCGCGCGCGAAGCGGGCTACGTGATCCTGCGCCTGCCGCTGGAGGTCAGCCCGATCTTCAAGGATTGGCTGCTGCGCCATTATCCCGACCGCTACCGCCATGTGATGTCGCTGGTCCGCTCGATGCGCGACGGCAAGGACTACGATTCGGAATGGGGCAAGCGCATGAAGGGCGCCGGTCCCTACGCCTGGCAGATCGGCCGGCGCTTCGAGATCACAGCCAAGCGGCTCGGCCTCAATGCCGAACGGCGCACGTTGCGAACCGACCAGTTCGTTGCCGCCGGAAAAGACCAGGTGCAGCTGACGCTGCTTTGAGAGACAATTCGTCGCGATGGTTTGATCCGTCGCGGCACCAGAATCCCGTCCGGCCTGCCCCGGCCTGCAGACGGTGCCCTCCCGGTCCGGCGCCCCACCCGACCCGGAGGGACTTGCGGAGAATCAGAGCCGATGCGAACCTCGCCGCAACATGGCTCGCGCGCGTTCTGATTCTCCGCCTCTCTTTGAGATCATCGAGAAGCCTGACTTCTCCTTCGAGACGAAGGCGATGGCGGAGGGCCTGTGGCCGGTCGCCGGGATGGACGAGGCCGGCCGTGGCCCCCTGGCCGGGCCGGTGGTCGCCGCGGCCGTGGTGCTCGATCCCGCCAACATTCCGGACGGCCTCGACGATTCCAAACGCCTCAGCCATTTGCAGCGTGAGGCCTTGTTCCTGCGAATTCTTGGCTCCGCGCAGGCGGTCTCGATGGCCTCAATCAGTGCCGAGGGCATCGACGGCAGCAACATCCTCAAGGCAAGCCTGGAAGCCATGCGGCGCGCCCTTGTCGGACTGTCGGTCCGACCGAAACTAGCCCTCGCTGATGGACGCGACGTGCCGCCGGGGCTGCCTTGTGAAGGGCGCGCGCTGATCAAGGGCGACCAGCGTTCGCAATCGATCGCTGCCGCCTCGATCGTCGCCAAGGTGATGCGTGACCGCATGATGTGCGGCTGCGGCAATCATCACGACCGCTACGGGTTCGAAGTCCACATGGGCTACGCCACGGTTCGCCATCGCACCGCGATCGAAGCGCATGGCCCGGTGGCGCGGCTGCATCGCGTATCGTTTTCGCCGTTCAGGCTGGGTGGCGCTGAAGTGGTTGAAGAAGAGAGCTTTGCCGGGCTGGATTGAACAACGGCGGCAGCGACAAGCCAATCTCCCCCTTGTGGGGCCTGTTGCAAAATTGTGTGGATGTGATTCCCTGTTTTTGAACCAGGGATCTTGCGATGACGACGAAGCCGAGCGGTCAGTTCAGTTTTGTGGAGGCTCTGCTGCCGCAGGGTCTTGGTCGGAGCGGTCG